>NZ_KV798524.1:75356-377536 GCF_001809725.1 Weeksella sp. HMSC059D05 | reverse complement strand
TTTACGGATATATTCTGTTAGAACAGCAATACGCCGTCTAAAAGCATCGCATAAGTAATCACAACATAAAACATGAGTCTTGTCGTTATAAACAACTATCTTTAATTCTTTCTCATTTGCTGCTCTGCAAGCTGTAAGGCTTCCTTTAAAATAGCAATATCACTTTCAGGCACTTTCCACGTTTTCGTCATTTTTGGGTGCTCTAAACAACGAATTAAAGAATCAATAATCAGTTCTAATCGTTGATTATCATCGCCATCAAGAAAAGACTGATAATCGATTTTTAATCGAAACTCTAAATCTTGTTTTTTATTGTTACGACGTACAATCTCTGGTAGTTTCATTGTCTTCATGATTGGTCCCTCTAACATAGCAATATAAGCCCAGCACCAATCTTTATATGCATCAGAAAATTGTTTATCCTCAATATATGAATTAACTATTCTCTCTATCTCATTTGCAATTTTACTATACGCTTGTCCTACAGTATGCTCTGCTTCGGCAGAATTCCACAATCTCATTGTACCTTCTCTTTGATATTCATTTTATTTTTACCAAACCAACTTGTTTAATTTTGGTCGCCTACCATGAATCTTTGTATATTGAAGCGTTTTCGTATACTGGTGCATTGTAAAAGTAATGAAAAAAAAATGAATCGTATAATTAATAATAAATATAGGGGCTAAACATAATGTTTAGCCCCTATATTTTAAAAACACATGATTCTTTGTGTTATTTGTAGCGAAGAGCAGAATCGAACTGCCGACCTCAGGGTTATGAATCCTGCGCTCTAACCATCTGAGCTACCTCGCCAATTGGATTGCAAATATAAAAGGTTTTTTCTAATAATCACAAACTTTATCTAGAAAAAAATATAAATTATTTTCATTTACGGTTTACCTATCCTGTAACTCATTCTATTCCAACGCTTTTTTTATTCTGTACATCGCTTCTTTCAATTGATCTATAGAGGCAGCATATGAAATTCTAATACAATTTGGCGAACCGAAAGCTGTACCAGACACTACTGCAACCAAGGCTTTTTCTAACAAGAACATTGCCAAATCATCGGCAGATTCTATCGTTACACACTGAAAAGTCTTACCGAAAAGTTCCGAGACATCTGGAAAAATATAAAAAGCTCCTTTAGGTTCATTCACTCGAAACCCTTTGATTTCATTGGCCCATTGTATCATCAAATTTCTACGTTCGTGAAAAGATTCTACCATATAATGAATGGCCGAAGGTTCAGCCTCTAGTGCGGTAATCGCCGCTCTTTGTGCTATAGAATTTGTACCAGAGGTTACTTGTCCTTGGAGAGTTTCACACGCTTTTGCTAACTTTTCTGGTGCACCTATGAAACCGATTCTCCACCCCGTCATCGCAAACCCTTTGGCCAATCCGTTGATGGTAACTGTTTGGTCGTAAACTTCTGGGAAGGATGCAATGCTTACCATTTTTTCTCCATAAGTTATATGCTCATAGATTTCATCAGAAATAATAATTACTTCTGGATGTTTTGACATTAAAGTGGCAATTGCCTTCAGTTCTTGTTCTGTATACACACTCCCAGAAGGATTGCAGGGAGAACTGTAGATAAGTGCTTTGGTTTTTGGCGTAATATACTCTTCGATTTGAGAAGCAGTAACTTTGAAATCATTTTCGATACTTGCCGGTATAAAGACAGGTTTACCTCCTGATAATTCTACAATATCTGAATAACTCACCCAATAAGGTGTCGGGATTAACACCTCGTCACCATCACTTACCAATGATTGAATTACATTGTAAATCGATTGTTTTGCTCCAGTAGATACGACAATTTGTGATGCGGTATATTGGATACCATTATCGCGTTTGAATTTATTTATTATTGCTTCTTTCAGTTCTGGATAACCAGAAATGGGCGGATAGGCGGTCCAATTTTCATCCAGTGCTTTTTTGGCTGCATCTTTTATAAAGTCGGGCGTATGAAAGTCGGGCTCACCAATACTTAGACTAATAATATCGAGTCCTTGATTACGCAAATCACGTGCTTTTTGGGTCATGGCTATGGTAGCCGATGGTTTTAACTTTTGTAAACGCTCTGAAAGTTGCATGGAATAAAATAATTAATTCTTAACCTTATTATATTCTACAAAGATAATTGAAATCTTATGCAGTATGAGATAAAATCATATCAAAATAAAACAAAAATATTCTGCAAACAATAAACTATTTGCTACAAACGACTGTTTGTATGTTTCGAAAATTTCGTGAAAAATTATCGCTTAATGATAAAATGGCGTTCTAAAGAATGGCTTGATAGTTTGTTCTATAAAAAAACTGGCAAATGCCAGTTTTTCTATATTTATATCAGTAAAACTACTATTAATGTTAATAATAGTTTACGCGGCTTAATTCTTTTTCGTCTACTTCTACTTCTTCGTCTAAGTAACGCTCTAGACTATCATCCATTTCTTTCATCCAAGGTGTATGATGTACTTCGGCTTGCGTACCGTCCATCACAGAAGTATATACTTTGTCTCGATAATTTAAGATATTGTTTTCTTTATCATTCAACCAGCTTTTGAACATTTCCGCTACTTTATCAATATTAAAGCTTGGATAATCTGTCATTTCTATCAATTCTTTAATATAGGCTGTTTGGAAATCTACATGATCGTCACCCGTTTCTGTTTTCGCTTCTGCGTCTACCCATTTTTTGATATCTTTATTCCTCTCTTCTTTCGCAGGCAATTCTATTCTACCCAACATATAATCTCTGGCAAACCAGGCTTGCGCATCAAACATATTGAAGGTGTAGTATTGATCTTGCATTCCTAAGAAAATTAATCGTTCGTTATCATTAAAAACAACTCCTTTGTATAAATTATCTGGGTATAAACAGTTTTTGGTTTTTAGACGCAAATCGCTTGGTAGAAATGGAAATTTGTGTTGGTATCCGGTACATAAAATTACGGCATCGTATTTTTTAGACGTTCCATCTCTAAAATGAGCAATATCGCCCTCGAAATGTGTAACCAATGGTTTTTCTTCTATTCCTTTCGGCCATTTTGCACCAATCGGGTTGGTTCTGTACGAAATTGTTACCGAATTGCTACCGTGCTTGAAGCATTGCACCCCTATATCTTCTGCAGAATAACTACTACCGATTAGTAGAATATCTTTCCCGATGAATTGGTCTGCACCTCTAAAATCGTGTGCATGCATCACACTTCCTGTAAAATCGTCAATTCCTTTAAAATAAGGCATATTTGGAGTAGAGAAATGTCCAGTACCTACTACTAAATAATCAAAACATTCTTCGAACGTTTCGTTATTTTTCAAATCATCAAAAATCACCCGAAACTGTTTTTTATCTTCGATATAATCTACCCATCGAGCAACGGTATTGAATTTGATAAAATCTCGGGCTTTACTTTTTTTGATTCTACCTTGAATATAATCGAACAAAACTTCGCGTGGTGGATATGAAGATATTGGCTGCTTGAAGTGCTCTGTAAAGGTATAATCAGCAAACTCTAAACATTCTTTCGGTCCGTTCGACCAAAGATACTTATACATACTACCATGTATCGGCTCGCCATATTTCCCTACACCTGTACGCCAAGTGTAGTTCCACATACCGCCCCAATTATCTTGTTTTTCATAACATTTAATTTCTGGAATAGGGTTGCCTTTTTTCTGTTCCGATTCGAATGCTCTTAACATGGCTAATCCACTTGGACCGGCACCGATAATTCCTACTTTAAAATTTGTCATAATTGCATAATTTTTTTCTGTTTTCTTAAATTTGAAAACAAATGATTTACTAATTTCGATTAAACTGAATCAATATTCTGATTCGTAAGACACCCTGTTTATCTAAAAAAACGAGGATGAAATTGAGGAGAGTTTATACTCCAAAAGACGAACCTTCTGGTTCTATTGAAAAGAGGTTGGCCAATCGGCCTCTTTAAAAGATCGAAACTTTGAAATTATATCAATGAAATTTCAACTTCGAGTACCGCAAATATACAAAATATATCTTTTTTGAGCAAAAAAAGCTGTTTTTTTTAGAGAATATCAATCAAAATAAATCAAAAACAAGTATAAATTAAAACACAGCACAATTGATTGTGCTGTGTTTTTTAAATAAATTTAAAGTATTCTTATCTCGTGAATAATAATTCTCTGTATTTGGTCAAAGTCCATAATTCATTATCGACCATCAGTTCTAATTTATCTGAATGATGGCGAATAATGTCAAAATAAGGTTTTACTACGTTGCAATATGCATAGGCCGCTGCTTCTAGGTCTTCTAAAGCATTGGCTTTTTTACGCTCATTGATCATCAAGTGTACATTCTCGTTGATTGCAGAAATATGTCCGGAAATTTTCTTCAAAATAATTATTTGTTCTTTGGCAATTTCTTGGAATTCTTCTCCAAAAATTTCTTTTAGCCCCTTCACATTTTCTATCAGTAAATTCTGATAACGTAAGGCTGTCGGTATTACATGGTTTCGAGCAATATCACCCAAAACACGTCCTTCTATCTGAATTTTTTTGATGTAATCTTCTAATTCTATTTCGTATCGTGCATGAACTTCGGTACGATTCATCACATTCATCGACTCAAAAACTTCATACGATTTTTCAGAAATTTTTGCTTTCAATGCTTCTGGTGTAGTCTTGTAGTTTGACAAACCTCTTTTTTCTGCTTCTTTTTCCCATGCTTCGCTATAACCGTCTCCTTCGAACAAGATATTTTTGGTCTCTTTGATGTATTCTCTAAGTACATTAAAAATAGCCTCGTCTTTTTTCAATCCGCCTTTTTCTATCAAAGTATCTACTTGCTGTTTGAAAACCGTTAATTGCTTTGCCATAATGGTATTGAGCATGGTCATTGCATTGGCACAATTTGCAGTAGAACCCACCGCACGGAACTCAAATTTATTTCCTGTAAATGCAAAAGGTGACGTTCGATTTCTATCTGTATTATCCAACAATACATCTGGAATCTTTCCTACGACATTTAGTTTAAGGTCTGTTTTTTCTTCTGGCGATAACTTACCTGTTGAAACACCTTCTAACTCTTCCAGAACCTTGGTCAATTGTTGCCCGATAAAAATTGAAATAATTGCCGGTGGAGCTTCATTTGCTCCTAAACGGTGATCGTTCGACGCAGAAGCAACAGAAGCTCTCATCAATTCTTCATGTTCCGAAACAGCTTTGATTGTATTGATAAAAAAGGTAAGAAATTGCAGATTACTCATCGGGGTTTTCCCGGGCGATAACAGGTTTACACCTGTATCGGTTGCCAACGACCAGTTATTGTGCTTGCCTGATCCGTTAACGCCTTTGAAAGGCTTTTCATGAAACAACACTTTAAAGTAGTGTCGTTCGGCAACTTTCTGCATTACATCCATCAGTAAAGAATTGTGATCTACCGCCAAGTTGGTCTCTTCGAAAATTGGAGCCAACTCGAACTGATTTGGTGCTACTTCATTATGCCGTGTTTTTACAGGAATTCCTAACAACATGCACTCGTTTTCTAAATCGCGCATATAATTAAGTACACGTGATGGAATAGACCCAAAATAATGATCCTCTAGCTGTTGACCTTTGGCAGAAACATGCCCCAATAGTGTTCTACCTGTTTGTAATATATCGGGACGTGAACTTGCCAATGCACTATCAATCAAAAAAAATTCTTGCTCCCACCCCAATGTTGCGGTTACCTTTTTCACATTCTTATCAAAATAACGTGCCACTTCTGTCGCAGCCGTATCAATCACAGACAAAGCACGCAATAAAGGCGTTTTATTATCCAACGCCTCTCCTGTGTACGACACAAAAACGGTCGGTATGCATAATGTTGTTCCAAAAACAAAAGCAGGTGATGTTGGATCCCAGGCGGTATACCCTCTGGCTTCGAAAGTGTTTCTAATCCCTCCATTCGGGAAAGAAGATGCATCAGGCTCTTGTTGCACCAATTGTGTTCCTGCGAATTTTTCCACTGGATCTCCTCCCTCAAAATCTGTTTCGAAAAAAGCATCATGTTTTTCGGCCGTGGTTCCTGTCAAAGGTTGAAACCAATGTGTATAATGCGTTACTCCCTTACTCATGGCCCAATCTTTCATGCCTTGTGCAATATTATCGGCCAAACGACGATCGATTTTCACCCCCTGATCGATAGCGGCTCTAACCGCCTTGTAAGACTCTGGTGTGAGAAATTGACGCATCGCTTTATCATTGAAAACATTTTCGCCAAATATTTGCGACTTTCTCGGAAGTACTTCTACTTCTACTGGTTTTCTTGAGTTAGCCGTTTTAAGGGCTTCGAAACGGAATGTTGACATAAATCTATTATTAGTATGGATTTTATGGGGTAAAAATAAAAAAAAACACAAAACCAATAACATTACCCTACATAAAAATAGGGGTATAATAAAAAAATTTAACATTAAGGCGATAAAAAAAATTTCTACATGGAGAGAAAACTCCAAAAATTAGATACAAAAAAACGGTCCTTTTACAAGGACCGTTTTCGCACACATATTAAAAAGTTGTAGGAATTTATCTAAATCGATCTATAGATTTCACAAGTTTTTCGTCCTTTTTAATAAATCGATTGGCTAATAGCAGAAGCACAATCGGTATGATAGGCACGAAAACCCCAATACCTTTCTCAGAAAAACTTTCTCCAGGTAAGATTAATAGATAATATAGTAAAAAACCTAAAATTAATAAATTCAATACAATATTTACCCATCCTAGTGTTAGTTGTAGCTTTCTATTCTTAAAAAGCATGATGGTCAGGAACGATAAAAATGCAGAAACATAAAAGGCCAACATAGCAATTGCATCTCCATTTGCAGGATTTGATAGCCAATCGACAATCAAATCGTACATATTATCTGCATTGATTGCAAATATACAAGAAAATATCCCACTAAAAAATAAAAAGAGACTTTGTTTTCGTTGAATCATTACATAAATTTTCTCTACAAAATTAGGTGATTTTTTTTTAGTTTACCTAATTATTCGTACTATTGCATGGTATAAATCTTATTATAACTTTCTCAAAACATAAACTTTGTTTTGATTTCCAATCACTTTACATCTTTAATAACAACAATTTCAAACTTAAAATAATTTTACCCGTAAGAGAAATTATGTTCGAATTATCTCAAATAAAAAAAAGCAAACTTCCCGAGCTACAGCAGATGGCAGCTCAATTGAAAATAGAAGGGTTTAGAAAAATGAAAAAAGCAGAACTTAGTGATGCCATAATAAGCGTGCTAGGAGAAGCCAACGAATCGATCAAAGAAAACAATGAGCCGAACGTTGAGGAAAATCTCCCGAAACAAGAAAAAACTAAGCGAAGAAGAGTGCAAAAAAACGATTCGGAAACACAAGACACAACGAATCTAGAAATAAATAACACCGAAACTACTACCCCTAAAAAGGTCGAGCCCTTAGCCAACCAAGATCAACAAGCTGCTCAACCGCAAGAAAAACAAAACCGCAGACAAACTACGCAAAACAAGCAGCGGGATTTTCAGAAACAAAAAAACAACCGAAACCATGAGAATCCACAGCACGAGCAACAACAGAAGAACAAATACCGTGCAGCGAATTATGAATTTGATGGGATTATTAAAACCGAAGGAGTTTTAGAAATCTTGCCAGATAACAACTACGGTTTCCTTCGTTCTTCAGACTTCAATTATCTTTCTTCTCCAGATGATGTGTATGTTTCTCAGTCTCAGATTCGTTTATTTGGGCTGAAAACTGGTGACACAATTACCGGGGAAGTTCGTCCACCAAAAGAGGGAGAAAAATACTTTCCACTAATTAAAATTATCGAAATCAATGGCCGTACACCCGACTTTGTTCGCGATAGAATTTCTTTCGAACATTTGACGCCTCTTTTCCCTAATGAGAAATTTAACCTGAACAACTCTCGTTTATTATCCAATCGTATCCTAGATTTGTTCGCACCTATCGGGAAAGGGCAACGCGGTATGATTGTCGCACCACCCAAAACTGGTAAAACCTCTTTACTAAAAGACATTGCCAACGGAATCGCTCAAAATCATCCAGAGGTCTATTTATTGGTTTTATTAATCGACGAGCGACCAGAAGAGGTTACAGACATGAAGCGTTCGGTAAATGGTGAGGTGGTTGCTTCTACCTTCGATGAGTCTGCAGACCGACACGTGAAAGTTGCCAACATCGTACTAGAAAAAGCAAAACGAATGGTAGAATGCGGACACGATGTGGTGATTCTTCTCGATTCGATTACCCGCTTAGCACGTGCTTATAATACCGTATCGCCCGCTTCGGGGAAAGTTCTTTCGGGTGGTGTAGATGCCAATGCGCTTCATAAACCAAAACGCTTTTTTGGTGCTGCCAGAAATATAGAAAATGGCGGTTCATTGACTATTATTGCAACCGCTCTGATCGATACAGGATCGAAAATGGATGAAGTAATTTTCGAGGAATTCAAAGGAACAGGAAATATGGAATTACAATTGGATAGAAAAATTGCCAACAAACGTATTTTCCCAGCAATTGATTTGGTTTCTTCGAGTACAAGACGGGACGATTTATTACTCGATGAGCTTACACAACAACGTATGTGGATTATGCGCAACCATTTGGCCGATATGAACCCGGTGGAAGCAATGGATTTCTTGTTCAACCGAATCAAGGATACAAGAAACAATGAAGAGTTTTTAATTTCGATGAATAAATAATTGTAAAAGGTTTATCTCAACCATACAAAACCTACAAATTTTTAATGGCTAAGTTTTTGCTATAATTAGTATCAACAATTAGAATAAAATAAAAACGATGCTAAAAAAGAAAATCCTATTATTATTTGTTAGCATTTTTGCTGCGAATATGGCTTTAGCTCAAAGCGCTGACATGAAAAACATGTTGAAAATTGGTGTAAATGCAGGTGCTTCGACTGGCCAAAACACAAGTGCAAATGCAGGATTAGATATTTCTTATCAAAATTTGGTTGTGCCAGGTTTTGGATTAGGTGTCTCTACTGGATACAATCATTTCTTCGGCAAGAAAAGAAATTTTGACGGTGTAACGATTGACAACAATGATTTTGGTGTAATACCTATTGCTGCATTAATCAAAGTATATCCAGGGAAATCTGGTTTCTACGGTGGTACCGATATCGGATATGGATTTATCGTTGGCAAAGAAAAAGTAGCCAACAATCATTACCCAAGCGAATCGCTTTACAATGCCGATATGCCGAGTGGTGGTTTGTATTTGCGTCCAGAAATTGGCTATCACAACCGCAATTGGAATTTCTTTGTACACTACACAAAAGTTTTTGTGGGCAATGAAGGAAAAGTAGGAAACGATAAGTTCAACGCGGGAACCGTTGGTGCTGGAGTCGCTTACAATCTCCCATTAGGAAGATAATTTTGGTATCCTATCCATTATCAAAAACAAAACCGTACGAAAAAGCTTCGTGCGGTTTTGTTTTATAATTTATTAAGTTGACAATGCTTACAAATTAAATACCAATATGTTATTCGATGATTTTCTCTGATATTTCTTCCCACTCCTCCATTAGAGCATCAAGATCAGTTTGTACTTGATGATAATCATCCAATTCTTTTTGGCTTTGATTTCCTGCAGTCATTTTTGCTTCTAATTGCTCGATTTTAATTTCTAATTCGGTAATATCCGATTCTACTTTCGACAAGCGATTTTTCAATCTTTTTTGTTCTTTTGCCTCTTCAAAAGATAATTCTATTTGCGGCTGTTCTTTTTTGGTTTCCTTTTTTTGAGACAAGATTGCTTCTGGTTCAACACCTTTTTCTACCTCACGGAAATTTCCAGCCTTCACTTCTGCCAAATAATCATCGATACTACCTAAATATTCTTTAACTTTTCCATTTCTGAAATCGTATACCTTATCCACCAAACCTTCTAAAAACTCTCGATCATGCGAAACAAGTATCAAGGTTCCTTGGTATTTCTTCAGTGCTTTTTTCAGGATTTCTTTCGATTGTATATCCAAATGATTGGTTGGCTCATCCATAATTAGCACATTAAAAGGTCGTAGCAATAGTTTACAAAGTGCTAAACGGTTTCTCTCCCCTCCGGAAAGGACTGACACTTTTTTTTCTACAGCATCTCCACCAAACATAAAAGCCCCCAAATAATCGCGAACATGTTTTCTTGTTTCTTCGGTTGCAGAGTTTTCTGCTTCTTCGAGTACGGTATATTTATCATTGAGAACATGCGCTTGATTTTGTGCAAAATAACCAACCTCTACATTGTGCCCGTGATGGATTTTCCCTCTGTACTCTATGTCGCCGATGATGGCCCGTGAAAGCGTAGTTTTCCCTTGACCATTCTGCCCAACAAATGCTATTTTTTCACCTCGGTTGACATAGAAAGAAACACCTTCAAACACCGAATGTTCACCGAATGATACACCTACATTTTCGAGCTCGAAAATGATCTTTCCGGGCTGAACTGCATCTATAAAACGAATATTCATTTTGGTAACATCTTCGTTTTCTATTTCGATGCGCTCTATTTTATCCAACTTTTTTATTAGTGATTGTGCCATAGACGCTTTATTGGCTTTGGCGCGGAATTTAGCAATCAAGTCTTCGGTATGCTTGATCATTTGTTCTTGATTTTTCTGAGCTTGTTCTAATTTAAGTTTTCGATCTTCTCGTAAACTTAAATATTTAGAATAATTTGCTTTATAATCTGCAATCTGTCGATTAGCAATTTCTAGAGTTCTATTGGTAACATTGTCTAAGAATTGTCGATCGTGCGATACCAATACTACAGCTCCTGGGTAATCTTTTAAGAATTCTTCTAACCAAATAATCGAATCGATATCCAAATGATTCGTCGGCTCATCGAGTAGCATAACATCATGCTGTTGGAGTAGAAGTTTTGCTAATTCGATTCTCATACGCCACCCGCCAGAAAATTCGTCGGTAGAACGATGAAAATCAGAGGGTTTGAATCCTAAGCCGATTAATATTCGTTCTATTTCGGCGTCTTTGGTGTATCCACCCAAAAGTCCGAAGCGCTCTGTTAGATGAGCAATATCTTCGATAAGTTTACTGTATTCATCTGACTCGTAATCGGTGCGTTCGGCTAATTCTTTATTCACAAAGTCGATTCTCTCTTGTATTTGTGTTAATTGTTCGAATGCAGAATCTGCTTCTTGCCAAACTGTCCTTCCTTGAATAAAGTCGATATCTTGTGACAAATAGCCAACGGTTACCTCTCCTTCGTATACTACCTCTCCTTCTGTAGCAGGTTGTTCTTTAGCCAATATCTTGAGCAAGGTCGATTTGCCTGCACCATTTTTGCCAACCAATCCGACACGGTTTCCTTTATTGATCCGGAAAGAAACATCTTCGAATAAATATTTACCCGAAAAATAAACTCCTAAGTTTTGAACTAATAACATTTTGCAAAAATAATAGATTTCAACGAAGTAGAGGTGGCTCCATTATTATATTTCTATCGCTACTGTAAAATTACAAAATGCAACATTCACAAACTTTTTGCTTACTTTTTAGGCATTAGAAGCAAATCCTAATCGAAATACTCATCATAAAACCGAGCTATATCTGACTGATTATCTATAGGTTGCCCTTTTTCTATATGCAGATACAATATTTCTGCCATCTTGGGTGCAAGCATCGTCCCACGTGTTCCCATTCCGTTGAAACAGTATAAATTTTTATAGGTTGGATGCCCACCAATAATCGGACGTCGGTCTTTTACCGTTGGACGAATTGAGGCCTGCTGATGCAAAACCATAAACGATGAATCGACCACTTTTCCGATACCTGATAAAAGCTCTGTTTTGGCTGATTCTGTAACTTCATAATCCAGACAATCGCGGTCATACGTTGCACCAACAAAATATTCATCGCTTGATAACGGAAACAAAAACTCTTTTCCTTTCACCACGGCTTTGGGTAGTTTAGCTTCGGTTCTGATCGTCAAAACTTCGCCTTTTACACCAATAATAGGTAGTTTTCTAAAGTATGGGTTGGAAAGAATGTGATAGCCTTCACAAAAAATAACATGTTTGGCTTGTAGATTTTGGTAGGATATGCTATTGGGTACTATTTGCAAATCCTCATACCGAAATTTTTCTTGAAGAAGGTTTTCTTTCTGTCTAAGATATTGTTCTAGTGTTGGTATCAACAATCGTAAATCGATTCGGCCAGTTGCTAAAACTTCACCAGAACCGTATGGGTCTTTGATATCGTTGTATATCTTTAATTGTTGGAAATCGGTCGAAAGAAATGGTACAAGTTCGTGATGAGTAGTTGCTTTTTTGTGCCATGTCTTTTGTTCTTGTTCATCATTGAATATACGAAAAACTGGCATCTCATCAATAAATTTCTTATCAAAAAATTGTTCGTACCACAAGAAAAGTTCGTGCATTTTTTCTAATTGTTGTCGAGCATCCCATACCAAAGAAAAACGTTTTAGCACAACGGGATTATACAAACCCGCCGCAACGGTAGATGCACGATGAAAATCTTGATTAATCACGACAAAGGAATGCTGATGTTCTAACAAATATTTTATAAAAGCTGTTGCAGCAACCCCTAAACCGACCACGATATAATCGACTTGTTTCATCTTTTTCTTTTGGTCAAAGGTAAGAGTTTCTTTGTATTTTACCCTACGATAATCGGCCTATCCTACAAAAATTAGCGCAAGTTTCTTGCCGTATTTTTCACTTTCTCTATACGTATATTTAATAATAAATTAATCTTTTACTAAAGTCCTCTCCTAGAACGATTGTTAGTTTTGTTCAGACAAATTTTTCTGAAAAAAATACAAGAATGAAACATTTTTACATCTTAGTCGCTTCATTGGTAAGTGCAATATCCTTTGCTCAGAACGGGGTAATAACCGGTAAAGTCGTAGACGGTGAAAATAACTTTTCATTGCCCGGAGCAACCATAAAAATAGAAAACAGCAACCGATATACAATTTCTGATCAAAATGGAGGTTACGAATTTTTAAGTTTACCAGAAGGCACCTACAACGTTTATGTAGAATATTTGGGTTATATAACAGCTTCTCAAGAAGTAATAATAAGCTCAGACCAAAATACAGTAGCTAATTTTGAGTTGTTCTCGGGAATCGAACAATTGAATGAGGTAGTTGTTGTAGGAGATTATCTTCGCGGGCAAGCCAAAGCACTAAACCAACAACGCAATAACGCTAATATTTCTAACATTATATCATCTGATCAGGTTGGTCGATTTCCAGATGCCAATATTGGTGATGCGCTGAAGCGTGTTCCGGGAATTACCATGCAAAATGACCAAGGTGAAGCTCGTAATATTATTGTACGCGGTTTATCGCCAGAATTAAATTCGGTTACTTTAAATGGCGATCGCATTCCTTCTGCCGAAGGGGATAACAGGAACGTTCAGATGGATTTAATCCCATCGGATATGATTTCGTCTATCGAAGTAAATAAAACCTTGACACCTGATATGGATGCCGATGCCATAGGAGGATCGGTAAATTTGATTACCCGTGCAGTACCAAACAAACAACGCATTTCGGTTACTTTATCGGGAGGCTATGCACCAATCCGCGAAAAAGGTTTGTACAATGGTGCCTTTATTTACGGAAACCGTCTTGCTGATAATAAGCTAGGGATTGTAGCATCGGCAACATGGCAATCGCAAAATTTTGGTTCAGATAATATAGAAGCTGTTTGGGGTAAAGACAAAAATGATAAGGCGTATATAAAACAAATGGACATTCGCAAATACGATGTACAACGTGTTCGTAGAAGTTTTTCTTTAAGTTCTGATTATGTTTTTAATGAAAACAATCGTATAGACTTCACAGCTATGTACAACTGGCGTGATGATCGCGAAAACCGTTATAGAACTCGCTACCGTGATCTAAAACTACAAGATGATGGTACTTATGTGGGAGAAATTCGAAGAGAAACAAAGGGCGGTATCGATAATAATCGTAACAAAAATACTCGATTAGAAGACCAAAGAGTTCTAAATTTTTCATTGCGAGGAGAACATCTTCTTTCTACAACTCTGGATATGGATTGGTCGGTATCGTACTCAAAAGCCAGTGAAGATAGACCAAATGAGCGTTACATTGATTTCAGACAAAGAAAAGTTACCATGGGGCAAAGTGTTGCTAATGATAACAGCCCGTATGTATATGCTGTAAAAGGAGAAAATCCCGAAAACTTTGAATTGCGAAAGATCACAGAAAATCATAATTATACACAAGAAGAAGAAATTGGAGCAAAAATAAACTTCCGTTTACCTTTATCGGTAATTGATGGAGAAAAAGGACGCTTGCGTTTTGGTGCTCGCATGCGTTTAAAAGACAAAAAACGCGATAATATTTTTTATTCTTACAAACCAATTAACGCAATGGGCAGTTTGGCACAAATGCCAAATGTATATTGGAGTGGTGAAAACTTCTATCCAGGTTCTCAATACGCACCGGGTTATTTTGTAGACCGTAAATACCTGGGTAACTTAGACTTATATGATCCAAATTTATTCAAAGAAACTTTAGAGCCTTCAGAGTTTTTATCTTCTAATTACAAAGCAAAAGAAAACATTACTGCTGGTTACCTCCGTTGGGATCAGGATCTTGATGATAAAACCTCTATTATTACCGGGATCCGCTTAGAACACACAGCAATCGAATATACAGGAAATTATGTTAAGGATGAAGAAGATTTGTTGGGAGAAATAAAAAACAAAAACAATTATTTCAACTTTTTACCAAGCGTAACATTGAAACATAAGTTTACCAAAAACTTCATCTTACGTGCAGCGGTTACGACAAGTTTAGCACGTCCTAATTATTATAATTTGGCTCCATACGTAAATGTTATCCAAGAGGATACCGAAATTAAAGCCGGTAATCCGAACCTAAAAGCCACGTACGCAACTAATTTCGATATTATGGTAGAAAATTATTTCAAAAATATCGGTATTGTTTCTGGAGGAGTTTTCTACAAAAACTTAAACAATTTTATATACACCTATAACAACAAAATCTACACAGCTAATGATTTTAGTGCCGATTTTCCGGGTGTTGCCAACCCAATACCGGCAGGTGAAAATTGGGATTTCACACAAGCAAGAAACGGAGATAAAGTTTCGGTGTACGGTTTTGAAATAGCTTTTCAACGACAGTTAGATTTTCTACCAGGCAACTTTTTTAAGAATTTTGGCTTATACGCTAACTATACATACACAAAGTCGGATGCTAAAGGAATTACCAACGAAGATGGCGAAAAACGTACAGGTCTTGGACTCCCACGTACTGCACCACATATGCTCAACGGATCTCTGGCCTGGGAAAACAAAAAATTCTCTGCACGCTTATCAGCCAACTACACATCGGCTTATTTAGACGAAATTGGTGGAAATGAGTTTGAAGATAGTTATTACGACAAACAATTCTTTTTAGATTATAATATGTCGTATAAATTTATGTCTAATTGGCGCGTATTTTTTGAGGCAAACAACCTTACAAATCAACCATTACGTTACTACCAAGGCGAAACCAATCGTCTCCAACAATTAGAATATTACAAATCTCGTTTCACATTGGGTATTAAATACGATTTCTAATGAAGTTAAAAAAATTTTCTCCGTATTATTTATAATAATTACACACCTACTGTATGGTCAGCAAAAAGCTGATAATACAGTTGTTTTATCTGTATCACAACATCATGACATTCTACCAGAAAAAAATGGCCTATCGTTTTTGGCAATAGGAGATTTTGGTCGCCACGGAGCATTCACTCAAAAAGAAGTAGCACGAGATATGGGAGCTGTTGCAGATATATTAGATCTTGATTTTACTATTGCTGTTGGTGATAATTTTTATCCTTCGGGAGTTCAAAGTACAAAAGATTATCAGTGGATTTCTTCGTTCGAAAGTATCTACACCCACCATTCTCTACACAATCCGTGGTATGTTGCCTTGGGTAATCACGATTACGAAGGCAATATCCAGGCACAGATAGATTATACCAAAATATCGAGACGATGGGAAATGCCCGAAACGTATTATGAAAAACTAATCGAAATTGACCAAAATAAGTTTTTACAGTTATTGATTATTGACACTAATCCTTTTGTATCAAAATATCAAAAAAACACGGCTAAATATTTAGCAATCGACAAGCAAGATACACAAGAACAGTTAGCTTGGCTAAGGTCTAAACTAGAAAATAAAGATCCTAAAATTGTTTGGCGAATAGTAGTTGGTCATCATCCTTTGTATTCGGGCGGAAAACGTAAGGAAGCAAAAGAAACAATAGAAATAAAAAATATTTTCGAACCTATATTCGACAAATACCAAGTAGATGCCTATATTTGTGGACACGAGCACGATTTGCAAATCATTAGAAAGAACAATAAAAAACTAACTCAATTTTTATCCGGTGCGGGCAGTGAACTACGTGAAACCGGTAAAACAGAAGGGACTTTGTTTGCCGACTCAGTTCCAGGATTCATGGCTTTTACCTTATCAGAGAATATTTTAAAAGCATATATTATTCAATCTCAGAAAGATAGCTATAAAGTTATTTATAAAACCGAAATAAAAAAATGAAAAAAATAATCATACTTTCCGTAATTTCTTTTATTGCCGTTTCATGCGGCAACAAATTAGCTCCTATTGCAGCAAATGCGATAAAACCAACAATTGTTACACAACCCACACCACACGACACAGACGATCCTGCCATTTGGATAAATAAAAACAATCCTGCACAATCTCTTATTATCGGGACTGATAAAGAAGAAGCTACAGGTGGTTTGTATGCCTATAATTTACAAGGACAAATTGTAAACAAGGTGTACCCTATGGATCGTCCAAACAATGTTGATGTTGCTTATAATTTTGATTTAAATGGGACAAGAATAGATATTGCAGTCGTTACCGAACGTAAACAAAACAGAATTCGTATTTTTTCATTACCAAATTTAGAACCGGTTGATAACGGTGGACTATCTGTTTTCGAAGATTCTGATCAAAAAGACCCTATGGGAATTGCTCTTTATACACAATCTGAAACGGGAAAAGTATATGCAATTGTAGGTAGGAAAAACGGTCCATCTAATGAGTATATCTATCAATATGAACTGAAAGCCATTAGCGGAAGTATTCAAGCGAAATTGGTTCGTAAATTTGGGGCATATTCTGGAAAAAAAGAAATAGAAGCCATCATGGTTGATAATGAGTTAGGCTATGTATATTATGCAGATGAAACTTCTGGCATTAGAAAATACTATGCTGATCCAGAGAAAGGAAACAAAGAACTGGCTTTTTTTGGACAAAACGATTTCAAACGCGACCACGAAGGTATTGCCTTGTATAAAACTAGCGAAACAGATGGATATATATTGATTTCTGATCAGCAAGCGAATAATTTTGTAGTGTACAAACGAGAAGGAGAATCTACCAACCCACATAATCACAAAATGATTGCAAAAATTCCTTTTTCTAGTATAGAATGTGACGGTGCCGATGCGGTGAACTTCAACTTTGGCAAACCTTTTACAAACGGATTGATGGTCACCATGAGCAATGGTAAAGTTTTTCATTATTATGATTGGAACATCATACAAACTGAAATTGACAAACAGCAAACCAATTGATAGTTCTTATTCCGATAGAAATAGCATCTCTATTTCATTCGTAATTTTACAAACTGAGGTTTATTATCCATAGATAAACTTACAGTAATTGAAAAACCAGAATAATTCATTCAAACATCAAACTTGAAATTACTATATGCCAATAAAAAAACCACTCTATATTTGAGTGGTTTTTTTATTTGGTTATAGACTTTTCTATTTTTTCCTACGCTTTATGCATTGAGAGCTTCCGCACCCGATACAATTTCCAGGATTTCATTGGTAATTGCTGCCTGACGGGCTTTGTTATACTGGATAACTAAATTACGCTTCAACTCTTCAGCGTTATCTGTAGCTTTGTGCATTGCAGTCATTCGTGCACCATGTTCAGATGCGTTAGCGTCTAAAACTGCTTTGTACAACTGTGTTTTCAGGGTAAGCGGAATAAGGTCAGTTACTATTTCTGCTTTTCCTGGCTCGAAGATATATTCCAATTCCTCATTATTTACTTCTTCTACTTGCTCAATTTGTACAGGTAAAAATTGTTCGTTTTGTACTTCTTGTAACACAGCATTGATAAATTTATTGTAAATAATGCGAATTTGGTCGTACTTTCCTTCTACAAAATCTTCGGTCATGGCATTTGCTACGTCAGCTACATCATTAAAGTTGAGATTATCCCAAATCGAAGAAGCATTTTGCTTTACGTGTCCTGTATTTTTATAGGCGTCGAACGCTTTCTTACCGATGGTAATCATTTCTACGTTTTTACCTTTCAGTTCAGTTTGCAAAAGGCTATTTACTTTTTTTATGATGCTTGAGTTGTATCCACCACAAAGTCCACGATTTGAATTGATTACAACCAAGAGAACATTTTTCACTTCACGTTGTTCGGTCAAAGCAGTTCCCACTTCAGAATCTAAGTTCGAACTAATGTTTTGTACCAATTCGCGCAATTTATTAGCGTAAGGTCGGAGTGCTATAATAGAATCTTGTGCTTTTTTAAGCTTTGCAGCCGAAACGAGCTTCATAGCAGAGGTAATCTGCATAGTAGATCCTACCGAAGTAATCCTGTTACGTATTTCTTTTAGGTTTGCCATAATCTAATTTAGATGGACTAAAACAGGGAAACAAGTTTCCCTGCTTGTACTATTATTAATTATATTTTCCTGTTGTATCAGCCACAACTGCTTTCAAAATATCGATAATGGTATCATCCCATTTACCGTTACGGATAGCTGTAAGTGTATCTGAATGTTGAGAACGCATAACGTCTATATAATCGGTTTGCCATTCTTTTACTTTGTTTACCGGAACATTTCTCAAGAGACCATTTGTACCAGCAAAAATTACAGCTACTTGTTCTTCTACCGGAATTGGAGAGTTTACTCCTTGTTTCAATAACTCTACGTTACGTTCACCTTTCCCGATAACTCCCATTGTTGCAGCATCCAAATCAGACCCAAATTTAGCGAAAGCTTCTAATTCTCGGTACTGAGCTTGGTCTAATTTTAGGGTACCAGATACTTTTTTCATTGGTTTGGTTTGGGCAGATCCTCCTACACGAGAAACCGAAATACCTACGTTGATCGCTGGACGAATCCCTGAGTTGAATAAATCTGACTCTAAGAAAATCTGACCATCGGTAATCGAAATTACGTTGGTAGGAATATAGGCAGAAACGTCACCTGCTTGCGTTTCGATAATCGGAAGGGCAGTTAATGATCCTCCTCCTTTTACGATCGGACGCATAGATTCTGGTAAATCATTCATTTGTGCAGCGATGGTGTCATCTTTAATGATTTTCGCAGCGCGCTCTAATAAACGAGAGTGCAAGTAGAATACGTCTCCTGGATATGCTTCGCGTCCTGGTGGGCGACGTAATAATAAAGACACCTCGCGGTAAGCTACGGCTTGTTTGGTTAAATCATCATACACGATAAGTGCAGGACGTCCAGAATCACGGAAGAATTCTCCAATTGCAGCACCGGCCATTGGCGCATACACTTGCATTGGTGCAGGATCTGATGCGTTTGCTGCAACAATCACTGTATATCTATCTGCTCCGTGTTCTTGTAAGGTTTTCATAATTCCAGCTACAGTAGAACCTTTTTGTCCTACGGCAACATATATACAGAAAACTGGCTCTCCACGATCGTAAAACTCTTTCTGGTTTAGGATAGCATCCAAAGCAACAGAAGTTTTTCCGGTTTGGCGGTCACCAATAATCAACTCACGCTGTCCACGACCAATCGGAATCATCGAATCAATCGATACGATACCGGTTTGCAAAGGCTCGTTTACTGGTTGACGATAAATTACCCCTGGCGCTTTTCGCTCGATAGGCATTTCGTATAATTGACCTTCGATAGGACCTTTTCCATCGATAGGATTTCCTAACATATCTACAACACGCCCAAGCATTCCTTCCCCAACATTGATGGAAGCAATACGGTTGGTACGTTTTACTGTATCTCCTTCTTTAATGGCTGTCGATGGACCGAATAATACAATACCTACGTTATCTTCTTCTAAGTTTTGTACCATTCCTTCCGAACCATTCGCGAATTCTACTAACTCACCATATTGTGCATTGTCTAATCCATATACACGTGCAATACCATCCCCTACACTTAGAACGGTTCCTACTTCTGCTAATTCTACTGTAGAATCTAAGCTAGAAAGTTGTTGTTTTAAAATTGCTGAAATTTCAGCTGGATTTATTTCTGGCATGTTTGAAATATTTAATATTTAGGAATGTAATCGTTTTTACTGAATTCTTTTTTCAAGTTAGCAACTTTTGTTTTGATGCTTGTATCGATTTGTTGGTTCCCAACGCGTAATACAAATCCACCGATTAGGCTACTGTCTACTTTATTCTCTACTTTTACCTGAGCATCTGCCGGCAAAGATTCTTTTGCTTTTGCTACAATTTTATCTAAAGTAACTTGATCTAATTCTACTGCTGATATTACTTCTGCTGTTACAATTTTGTTGGCCGCATTGTACAAACGAATATACTGATCAGCAATTTGGTCTAAAATATTTTCTCGACCTTTCTTCACTGTTAAGGCAATAAACTTTTGCGTTAAAGGTGAAAAACCTTTAAAAACTTCTGATAAAACACTTTGTTTCTTTTTCTCATCAAAAATTGGTGATTGTAGAAAAGTGCGTAAATCATGGCTATTGGTAAGCATGGTTTTCAAATCCAACATTTCTGCATATACAGCTTGTGTTTGCCCTACCTCCTGTGCATATTGAGTTAAGCCCTTTGCATATCTGCTTGCTGCTCTAATCCCTGCCATTATGAGTTGAGTTTTACTTGATCAATAACTTGATTTACCAAGTCTTCTTGTGCGCCTGGTTGTGACAATTCTTTTGCCATAATTTTCTCGGCTACCTCAATCGATAACTGAGCTACTTGATTCTTGATATCACTCATCGCTGCAGTTTTCTCATTTTGGATAGCTTCACGAGCCGATTCGATTATACGATTTGCTTCAATCGTCGCCGTATCTTTTGCTTGGTTAATGATCGAATCTTTCATTTCGCGTGCTTGCTTCAATAAGGCATCACGCTCGATAATGGCTTCTTTCATCAGTTTTTCGTTTTCTGCATTTAGGCTAGCCATACGTTCTTCTGCTTTTTTAGCAGCATTCAGACTATCTTCTATCGATTTTTCTCGTTCTTTTACTGCATTTAGAATTGGTTTCCAAGCATACGCACGCAAAATAACTAATAGGATAATGAAAACTATAGCTGTCCAAAAAATCAAACCAATCGAAGGAGTTAATAAATCCATTGTATATTTTTATTTATTATTTGTATTTTTTATCTCTAAACATTTGTGAAAGAAAAATTAGCTTCTACAACCAACCGTTACAGAAGCCAATTTTTGTTTAAATTCTTATCCGTTACCTAATAACGCAACTACGATACCGAATAATCCAGCACCCTCGATAAGAGCAGCTGCGATAATCATAGCTGTTTGAATTTTTGATGCTGCTTCTGGTTGTCTAGCGATTCCTTCCATAGCTGATCCACCGATTTTACCGATACCTAAACCAACTCCTAAAACTGCTAAACCAGCTCCGATTGCTGCAATACTTCCTGTCATGATAATTATATTTAGTATTAATAAATTATTTTTTGCTTTTAAATTAGATTAATGCCCTTCCTCTGGATCTGCCACTGCCGCTCCGATAAACAACGATACTAACATCGTAAAAATAAAGGCTTGCAATACCGCAACCAATAACTCTAAGAAATCTATAAATAAAGTCAACGGTAATGCCCCTAATGCTACAGCTTCTGTCTGGAAGATAAAGATAATCGAAATCAATGACATGATTATGATATGTCCTGCTGTAATATTAGCGAATAAACGAATCATCAAAGCGAAGGGTTTTGTGAGAATCCCAACCAACTCGATTGGTGCCAATATTAATTTTACAGGCACCGGTACGCCCGGCATCCACAACATATGCCCCCAGTAGTGTTTGTTCCCTGACACATTGATTACAATCAGTGCTATTACAGCCAACACTAGCGTTACAGCAATATTTCCTGTGAGATTTGCTGCACCTGGTAACAACCCTAATAAATTATTGATCCAAATAAAAAAGAAAAGGGTTAACAAATAAGGCATATAACGCGCATATTTTTTCTCACCGATATTAGGAATCGCCACCTCGTCACGGATAAAGATGATGATCGGCTCGATGAAACCGGCAACACCTCTTGGCACATAACCTTCTTTTCCTTGTTTTTTATAATTTGCAGCAACTGCTCCGAATAGTAAAATCATGATTACCACTGACAAAAGCATAGATGCAACATTTTTTGTAATTGAGAAATCCAACGGCATTTCATTGGCTATTTTCATCTCTCCTTTTTCATTTGGCTCGAACGTTACTGTACCTTGTGCATCGGTTTTATAAATTTTTTCGTTATAATTGAAGTAATGCACACCATCTACTTCTGCAACTTCTTCGTTGTGATGAAATTTAGAAGACATAAAAATCTTTAGTCCGTTATCCCATAAAATCACCGGTAATGGAATTGTAAAACTATTTTCTCCTTCACCCCAAAAGTGCCAATCGTGCCCATCGGCAAGGTGACTCATAATCACTGGAACTGGGTTATACTTACTTTCGCCCGTTTTTACTTTCACGGCTTCCTCAGCGTATGCTTTCTTTTCCTTAGCTACTAATTCTTGAAAAGTAGACTCCGAAGGTTGTATCACCGAGACATCTTCAGCCTTCGTAAAACTAAATACGAAGAAAAACAGTAAAATGAATAAAGTCGAAAATTTCATCTTCTAAGTTTATGGTTCTAATTCTAAATTGGGTGCAAAATTATAATATTATTACCTACTTACCAAAGGTTAATGCTAAAAATCATCAATTTATGTTAACGCTTGTCTGATAGCAGTTTAACAAACCCAATTACCTCTGCAAACAAAAGTAAGAAATATGCAAGAATTAATTGATAAATATTGTCTTTAATTTCCTGATTTACAAAGACCCAAGCCAACACTACTGCCATTTTAGCAATCATCCCAACCAAAAAAACAGAACCTACATGTATTGGGTACAATCGTTGAATTATCAGAGCATTGAACAAGATTAACAGTGTAATTAGACCAACTACCAAATAACATTTTACAATCAGCTCTTTGGGAGAATTGGATAAAAGCCAATCTGAAATAGAAAACTGTAAAACAAAAAAAACTAGGGCAAGAATCAAATACCAAAGAATAGCTACAAGTTTATTTTTCATTTTTTTTGTCAGATTTGGGTAATTGTTTTATCATGAGATACATGGAGGCCAAAACCCCAACGAGTGCTAATCCTGCAGTATAGTATGGTGTCTCTGTCAGAAATTTCTTATCGAGCCAACGACCTACCAAAGCAAAAATAGCAATCACAGCGCCCATCTGAATTCCCATTGCAGAAAATTTCAGGTATTGATTTACATTTTCCAACTTTGATTTCTGTTTCATAATATTTTGTAATTTTGCAAAAAAATCTGTGGTAAAGATAGGCAACATTAGCTTACCCAATTTCCCTTTGTTATTGGCTCCTATGGAAGATGTTAGCGATCCTCCATTTCGTCGGTTATGTAAAATGAACGGCGCCGACCTTATGTACACTGAATTTATTTCTTCCGAAGGTCTCATCCGAGATGCTATCAAAAGTAGGAAAAAATTAGACATTTTCGATGAAGAAAGACCAATTGGCATTCAAATTTTTGGTGGCGATGAAGAAGCCATGGCCATGTCTGCAAAAATTGTCGAGACAGTTGAGCCCGATTTGGTAGACATCAATTTTGGATGTCCAGTAAAAAAAGTCGTATGCAAAGGTGCAGGAGCAGGCGTCTTAAAAGATGTTGATCTTATGGTTCGGCTAACAAAATCGGTTGTTGAAAGCACACATCTACCTGTAACAGTAAAAACGCGTTTAGGCTGGGATCACGATTCGATTAACATTGATGAGGTTGCCGAACGCTTACAAGAAACCGGCATCAAAGCATTGGCAATTCATGGGCGAACAAGGGCCCAAATGTACAAAGGCCATTCGGATTGGTCGCATATTGCTCGCGTAAAAGCCAATCCCAACATCGAAATTCCGATTTTTGGAAATGGCGATATAGACTCACCCCAAAAAGCTATCGAGTTTAAAGAAAAATATTGTGTAGATGGAATCATGATCGGAAGAGCTGCAATCGGACATCCTTGGATTTTTAATAAGATAAAACATTACCGAGAAACAGGCGAATTCTTACCCGAACCTACTATACAAGAACGAGTAGAAGCAGCTAGAAATCATTTGCTTTGGGCAATGGAGTGGAAGGGTGAACGTACGGGAATTTTAGAAACTCGTATGCATTATACGAATTACTTTAAAGGTATTCCAAACTTTAAACCTTATCGTACAAAATTAGTTACGCAAGATAATTTAATTGATATCGAAGCAACCTTTAAAGAAATTGAAGAAGAATTTATTCCTCAATTACTAAATAATATTTAAAATAAAAACCATCTCAAACGAGATGGTTTTTATTTTATATGTGAATTCCAATACCACCTGCTTCACAAATCGGATTCGTATGCCAATCTGCATCATCATCAAAAAGCATATCAAATTGATGTTCTTGATAAAATTCTAACTTATCCTCACTATCGGTATAAATAATTTTATCTGCAATTCCTAAAGCTGTAGCATCAGCAATCAAATCAGCATTGCGACCTTCTAATTTAGGTTCTATATCCATTCGTGTACAGTGTTCCAAATATTGTTCATTACTTGTACGCACCGTCAAAATCCACACATCATGTCCTTTTCTAATCATTCGCTGTGCCAACTGAAATAAAACTTCATCTGTTAATGTATCATCATAATCGAAAGCCACTTTCAACTTATAATTTCCGTTTTGATCTATAAACATTATTTCGATTTTAATTCTTGTTTAGTTTTCAAAGCATACAAAGCAAACGTTCCTAACCAATGACTTCCCATGTAATCATCATTTGAAATATTATTGAACGAATAATTAAAATGATGATCTGCCCAAGAATTCAAATAATTTAATTCTGGTAATTTATACGCAATTTGATACAAAGCTGTTGCACGACTAAAATTTAAACCATCCAAATGCACCAATTGTCCATCCGTACGATCAGAAACAATCCCTGGTTTCAACTCATGTTTTTTATCAAATAGCTGTGGTAAAAAATCTTTTAACCACGTTTTATATTCTTTGGTTGGTGTAATTTTAGACATTAATAATGCTTCTTCTAAACAAGCCGAAAGAAAATCAGATCCACTTGGTTCAAAACCAAGATTACATCCTTTATCTTTTAAATATAAACGATTCGCATTTTCGATTATCGCTTGTTCAAAAGCTTTATCATTTAACGAACGTGCATAATCAATAGCTAAACTTAGACCAAAAGCGGTGTTGTCGTGCGTGCCTGTACGTACAGGATAAACCAGTTTTGGCAAATATTCTTTATACTTAGCTACAATAAGTTCTGTGAGAGGTTGAAGATTTTTTGCCCATTTTTGTGCATCTGAATCTTGCCATGTATTCAGTTCCATTTGCAGTTGTAACAACCATGCCCAACCATAGGTTCGCTCGAAATTCCGATTATTTCTATCCTCGAAAAAGGCCTTTTCTATGCGAACATTTTCGGGTGTTATCAGTTGATTGAGTAGAATTCTTACCGAATTATTCTCATCCAATTCTGGAAAATCTTTCATCAATTTTACGATTGACCAAAATCCATGTACAGAGGAATGCCAATCGAAGCAACCATAGAAAATCGGGCGTAGTTGTTTAGGGGTTTTCAGATCTTGTTCACTTCCCAACACATTTCCTAACTTGTTTGGGTATTCGATCGTGATACAGTTTGTTGGCAACTCGAAAATCTTTTTGGCTTGTTCGAGATGTAATTCTTGTGCAAAAGATGAAATAGATAACAGGGTTGTGATAAATAATATTTTTTTCATACATAGATGGTGCCTTCTACGAAACTAATGAATTTAATCTAGATTAATCTCTTTGTTATTTTTGTTTTTCTAGGTAAATAAATCCCATTTTATTCCGATCTGAAATTTGAATCCGCGATACGGCGTTCCAGGTGAAGAGAAATAATCTCGTTTACCAAAAAGTGCATTAAAATGATCACCGCGAATAAAAAGACGCATGTTGCGAATTTTGGCATTAATAAACAAATCGATCATGGGATAATTTCCGATCGATTGAAGCTGCGTAGGATCTTGTAGATAAAACTCGTTGAAAATCGGCGAAAAGCCTTGTGCATCAAACGAAGAGAAATAATACGCATTGACACCAGTTTGTATTTCTGCTTTTCGATTAAATACTTTTCCTTGCCAATACAAAGTTTCTCTAACCAAAAAATCAGGCAAAGGCATATATTCTTCATTCTTGGTCGTTTTTTGGTATTGAAGAGTCGAAACCAAATTAAACCCATTGTATGACAAATGATTACGTCCTTTGATTTTAAAAGTCTGTATCGCATCATCCAATTGTGCTGGTAATAAATCAGACCCAAAATAAATCCAATCGTCCAATGTAAAATATGCTGCTTCTATTTGAGTTTTGAATTTTTCTAAAGATAAAACTCCATACAACTTTCTCGTTTTTACAGTATTGAAATCATCATAAAAATAATTGAATTGCTCGATCGGACTTTGATTATACATTGCATTTATCGCAGGTAAATCTGACTGAGCCAAAACTCCTGCTGTAATCGAATAACCTTCTATCGGCGCTATCTTTAGGGCTGCATCTATGTTGTATAAGCTTCCGTAATCTTCGCTTTGCAAAAACTCTAAATGTCCGTTGAGCGATAATCGATCAGACCAATCAAATTGTAATTGTCCTATTAAACCTATTAGATTTTGCGACCATTTGTACGGAATATTCGGTATTGAAGTCGGATAATATGGATAATCGTCTCGACCAAAAAGGCGTACATTTTGGTATTTTAGACCAGCATCAATCGTTAATCGATCCGACCATTTGAACTCAGCGGTGGTAAGATTGGTAAAGGATTTTAGTTTTTTCTCGTTTAGGAACATCAATCCGACCAAATTATTTTCTCCTGTGATCCAAGGTGCCAAATCAGTTTGTGATGAGTTTATTTTGTAAATCTGATCCTCGAACGTCAACTGATTGCTCAATTTCACGGCATGATAGAAAGTAGAATCAGCGGTATATTTAGGTAGGATGCCATACGAAGCGCCCAAAAAATATCGTCTAGAGTCGTATTTGGATTGGGTTTCGTTCATGTTCACCTCGATATTGCGAACATTGGTGAGGTTTCGGTCTTTCCCATCTATAAAATCATGAATATCTTGCAAGCCGTTATTTTCTTGGTTATCGATATTTTGTCTTGAGAAATGTCCCCAAACCGACAAGCGTTTATCTTTGGTATGATAGTTAGAACTTATCACCAATGCGTTATTGGCAGCCAACTCTCGACGATACAAACCTTGCGAACGCAGACCTCTGTATTGCACTGCATAGTTGAATTGAGAATTAAGATTATGTGTAAAAAGCGACGACAAATAATTGCCTTCGCGTACACCATTTTCATACACAAATTGCGTCATCGGAGTTTTCACATCAAAATAGCGAATGTCTTCTGCATAGAGATAATTCTCTCGTTTACCTGCTGGCAATAAGGCGACACCAAAGCGTTTGTTGTCTACTTCTAGAGCAGTGAAAGGCCTGCCAATATTAGGGAAAGGCATTTTACCGAAAAGATCTTTTTCTACAAAATTTTGTTTGTAGTAGGAATCGATAGTTAGAGTCGTATCCACGATTTCTCGTTTTTGGTCATTTCGCCAAAATTGATAATCTGAGATCACTCTTTTTACATAAACTATAGAATCGTCTTGCGAGTTGCTCTGCAAAGGTCTTCTACGCAGGGTGTCTTGCTGGATTACCGAATAAGGAGAAGAATCGGAGGTTTGATTTCTATCTATTTGGCCCAATAAGGGAATGGTAAGAATACCAATCAACAGACTAAGGGAATGCTTCATAGCCAATAATAACTTGATGCAAATGTAAATGATTTTTTTTAGGCACAAAAAAACCCATTCATTTGAATGGGTTTTTTATTATCCTTACTTATTTTATCTTATTGCCAAAGTGGGTGTTGAGATAAACTGGTGTTCAATAAACGCTCTGAAAGCGAAATTGGGAATACCATATAACGTGAATTTGCATCGAATGAACAGTTTTGGTAACAGTTCGTTTTCTTATCAAATCCTAAATTATTTCTTTTAAGGTCAAAGAATCGATGTCCTTCTGCTAAGAACTCTTTTTGTTTCTCTAACAATACGGCTGTAAGTGCATCTCCTGAGTAGGTAGAAGTTGCTCCTCTTTCTTGAGCAAAATCATTTACTAGTGCAAGTGCTTGTGTATTGTCTCCTTTTTTAGCCAAAGCTTCCATTTTAACAAATAAAGCTTCGCTCAAACGGAGAACTTTCACGTTTGCGTGATAGTTTTGCCCGTCCATAGCGCGTGGATACTTTTTGGTCCATACACCTTTTGGGTCATCATGTGCAGGTGCTCCTCCAGTTGAAAGAGTTTCTTTGAGTCGTACATCAGAAGAATCATAGAGATCGGCAACCCATTTTCTGACCATCAAACCTCTATGCCCTCCCTGTACAGAGTAGAAAGAACCAAGATGTGCATTGATATCTAAAGTAAATTTAGGTCCTTGTTCGATTTCAAAAACGGTTTCTGGACGATTTTCATATAGATCTGATTTAGTTGAGGTGAAATAGTTTTTTACGTCTTCATTTTTCAGAAGTTCAAAGCTTGCAGGAGCAAGATTTATTGTTTCTTCTGCATATTGAATAGCTTTATCATAATCACCTGCTTGTCCACGTGTTAGATATGCTTTGGCCAGCAATAATCTACCCGCTGTCGGAGATAAATATGTTTTCTTCGTTCTAGAGTTTGCATTCATTTCTGCAATCCCTTCCGTCAAATCTTTGATAACTTGATCGTATCCTTGAGCGACTGTGCTTCTTTCTGGGAAATGGTTAGGGTTGTAAAAATCTAAAACTAATGGTACTCCTACTTCTTGGTACTGTCCACTTGTTGGGTTTGAAGCATAAAGTTGCAATAAGTAGAAATAAGCCATTCCTCTTGCGATTTTTGCTTCTCCCTTATAACTTACAACTTTGTCGGTTACTGGTACATTATTATCCAAGATCACGATATTGGCTTTTTGTATAACATCGTATAATCCGCGCCATACACCAAACCCTGATTCTCCTGACCATGAGATATTATTCAAAGTTTGATGATATCCCGAATTATTAGAAGCACTCATAAAAACATTTTCTGAGATCATATCTCCGTATAGCAATATAGCGGCTCCAAAGTTGTCGCCAAAAGCAAGTGAATTATAAATCTGATTTACGTACCAAGACATTTGTTTTTCATCCTTGATAGTCCCTGTATATACATCTTCGATAACAGGCTCTAAGTCTAATCGGTCATCACTACAAGCAGTAAACGACAAGGTTGCCCCAACTGTGAATAATACTAATAGTATTTTTTTCATAATGAATTCAAATTAAAAAAATTAAAAATCTAATGACACTCCTAATGAAATTGTTTTCAAAATAGGAGATGTATAGTCATACAGCCCTTTCCCTTCTGCTCCTCCATAAGCATTTGAGTTTGACTCTGGATCAAAGTCTAGCTTATCATCAAAAGCATACATCCAAAGGTTCACTCCTTTTACATATACAGTTAGATTTTCTAATCCTGTATTTTTCTTGAAGATGTCATTAAACGTGTACGCTAATTTTACTTCTTTTAGACGGATATGATCCCCTTTTCTTACCCAACGATCTGATAAATGTTCTGTCTCGTTATTTTGATATGCAATCGGTTTTGGATTCGATGCATTTCTATTATCAGGTGTCCAAGCATCATAGAGTGCAGATTTAATTTGGTTATTCCCCATTTTAGATCCATCACTCAAGATAAAGTTTTGCCATCTATTGTGTACATAATAATCGAACTGACCTGTAAAGAATACCGATAAGGATACACCTTTGTATGAGAAATCATTTTTGAAACCTGCTAAATACTTAGGGAAACCTGATTTACCTAACCAAACACTGTTCGCTTTTCCGCGATCGGTTGTTGTTTCTGTTTTGGTTTCATCTGTCCACCACATACCTGCTCCGGTTTCTGGATCTACTCCTGCCCATAATGGTACGTAGTATTCAAAGAACTCTCGTCCTTTCGAGATAGCACGAATTCCATTACCTGAACCTCTTTCTATAGCATCTGGTCTATCTGTATAGAGTTCATCCACTTTATTTCTATTGTAAGAGAAGTTACCGTTGATACTCCAAATGAATTGTTTATTTATCGGTCTTGTATTGAAGGTTGCCTCTACCCCTTTATTACTCATTGTACCGATGTTGGCATAATAACTATCAGGGTATCCGTTGGTCCCAACAATTGTTTGGTCATAGATAGCATCAATGGTTTTTCTATTATAGACATCCAAGGTAAAGTTAACAGCTTTTAGCAAGCTAAAATCTAACCCAACGTTCCATTGTTGACTCACCTCCCATTTGAGGTCTGGGTTACCGGCTGTTTCTATTTCTAAACCTGGCACATCTACTCCATATGCGGCACTTAATAGTCTTAGTTTGTTATAGGCGTTGTACTGCGCTCCCCATGAGTCTGCATAAGGGATATTCCCAATCTCACCATAGTTACCACGAAGTACTAGATTAGATAAAACCCCATCCGGTGCAACGAAATTTTCTTTTCCTAGATTCCAGCTTGCAGCGGCAGACCAGAAAATTCCGTCTTTATTATTGTGTCCTAATGTTGAGTTTGAGTCTCGACGTATTTGTCCAGATAAGGTATATTTTCCATCCAACACGTAGTTAGCACGTCCGAAATATGAAATTTGATTCCATCTAAACACATTTTCCCCAACTGAGATTCTTTCTTGGTTTGCCCTAAAGTTCAAATATGGTCTTGGTTCTAATAAGTTAACTACAGATGCATAGTTCTGATCGTATTTATGCTCTTGGTATTCCATCCCGGCCCAAACTTGTAAATCGTGACGATCGTTAATTACTTTACGATAACTAACAGAATTTTGCCAGTTCCAATCAAAAGCAGCAGTATTTGCTAGGGTAAACATCCCTCCTAGTAATCCCTCTGGATATTTATCAGATGGATTAACTTCTTGATTTTTCCCATCTCCAACAGAAGGATCCCAGTACTGACGCTCATTTAAACGTTGATACTGCACCCCATACAATGTGTAGAGATAGAAATTTTTAGCAAATTGGTATTCTGCATTTACAGCTCCTACATAGGTCTGAATACTCGCTTTTGTAAAATCTAACTCTTGAATGGCTACAGGATTAAAGTATCTATTCCCACTTCCTAAGTTCAATAAGTTATATGATCCATCAGGATTATAGATTGGGTATATTGGGAGAAGACTAAATTGTGAAGTCCATGGGTTTCGATAGGCTCCACCGTCATCTAATGAAGTTCTTTCTACATTAGAAAAGTTCAAATTCAAACCTAAGTTTAATTTGTCTTCTACCTTATGATCTATCGCTGCGTTAACTCCTAAACGGTTAAACTTCGACTCTCTAATTAGCGATTTGTTGTCGTAGTAAGAAGTCCCCACACGGAAAGAGGTATTTTCACTTCCTCCTGTTGCCGAGAAATTATAAGTAGATACAGTCGACTGATTTCGTTGAATAGCACTACGCCAATCGGTGTTTGTTTTACCGTCCCAACCTGCTAATTCTGCAAATTTAGCAATTGCGGCTTGCATGTCTGTTGCATAATTAGCATCTCTATTCATCTCAGCCATTGCTCCCCAACGTATATATTCTTCAGCATTAAAAAACTTTTGCTTATCGTATGCTATTGAAGATACAGCTTTATCTGTCGAGAAGTTGAAGCGGGTTTTTTGGTTATAACGTCCTTTTTTGGTTGTTACAACAATTACCCCATTTGCTCCACGAGCACCATAAAGAGCGGTTGCAGACGCATCCTTCAAGACCATTACATTCTCGATTTGGTTCGGGTCTATTGACGCAAGCGGGTTCCAAGACTCTGTCAATCCAGCGTTGTCGGTACCTTTACCTACCGCTACACCATCGATGATATACAACGGATTCGGTGTACCGATTAAAGATCCTACCCCACGAATCGTAATAATATTTGATGATCCTGGGTCTCCTGAATTCGACGAGAAAACTAAACCAGCTACGCGACCGTTCAACACTTCGTCGATAGAAGCGGTCGGTGCTAATTCGAAATCTTCTTTCTTTACCACATCGTATGCTCCAATTTTCTGAGCAACATCCATTTTGATACCTCCAATCAAGTTAACAGTCTGTAACTCGATATTGTCTGACTTAGTTTTTTTGAATTTTACTTCTCCTAAGTTGTTTTTAGTAACTTTTAAGGTATAAACCTCTCCATTAGCATCGATGATTGTCAGAACATCGCCGACTTTAGCATCGATTGAAAAATTACCATTCATGTCTGTGAATGCAGATTGTCCTGTAGCCTCAACAATTACTTCTGCATCATCCAATGCAAAGCCTGAAGAATCTTTCAGAACACCAGTTACCTGTGCCATTGCAAATCCTCCTAAAAAGAACATTGACAAGGTACTTAAAGTTGTAAACTTTTTCCTCATATGTATTAATGTTATTGTAATTATTCTTACAGAAATGTTTAATTTTTCTTACATATCAAAATATTTTGTTAATTATTCGGATATAAGCAATAAAAAAGGCTATCCTCTAACAGAGAATAACCTTTTTAATGTTTTTAGATAAAATATTGTTATTTCCTAATTTTATTTCTAAAACTGATAAGTAGTACCGTCTTTGCTATCTTTTAACTGAATACCAAGCGATGAGAGTTCATCTCGGATTTGATCCGATAACGCCCAATTTTTATCAACCCTTGCCTGATTACGCATCTCGATTAACATTTGCAAGACTCCGTCTAATTTGTGCGTAGAATCTGATAAGGTTTCTTCTTCTTTCAGCCCTAAAACTTTGACAATAAAGTCATTCATTATCTTTTGTAGCAATGCAAGATCTTCAGTGTTTAGGGTTTCGGTTCCTTCCTTTAGGCTATTGATGATTTTTACTGCATCGAATAAATGAGCGATAAGGATGGGCGTGTTAAAATCATCATCCATTGCTTCGTACAATTTTGTTTCAAAAGCTTTCACATCGAAAGTAGAAGTGGCATTGGGTTCTATAGACTGGATAGTTTTATAAGCTTCCATCAAACGAGTGTAGCCTTTTTCACTTGCTAAAATAGCTTCGTTCGAGAAGTCTAAAATGCTCCTATAATGCGCTTGCATCATAAAGAAGCGTATTACCATCGGAGAAAATCCTTTATCGAAAAAAGAGTTATTCCCTGATAATAGCTCTTCTGGCAAAATTGTGTTACCTGTAGATTTAGACATTTTTTGTCCGTTCAGGGTTAACATATTTGCATGCAACCAGTATTTTACGGGCTCTTGTCCATAGGCTCCTTTTGCTTGTGCAATTTCACATTCGTGGTGCGGAAATTTTAGATCCATTCCCCCTCCATGAATATCGAATTGTTCTCCTAGATACTTGGTACTCATCACGGTGCACTCTAAGTGCCACCCAGGAAAACCTTCTCCCCATGGTGAAGGCCAACGCATTATATGGTCGGGTAGTGCTTTTTTCCAGAGAGCAAAATCTTGCGGATTTCGTTTCTCATCTTGCCCATCCAAAGTGCGTGTATTAGCCATTAGGTCTTCTATGTTCCGATTAGAAAGTTCACCATAATTCCCTCCTTCTTCATTGTACTTTTTCACATCGAAATAGACAGAGCCATTCGATTCGTATGCTAAACCTTTCTCGATAAGCTCTTTGGTAATGACAATTTGCTCTACGATATGCCCAGTTGCGGTGGGTTCTACATTGGGTGGATGATTATTGAATTTGCGCAAAACATCATGAAAATCGACTGTGTATTTTTGTACAATCTCCATGGGTTCTACTTTTTCTAATCGTGCTTTTTTAGCAATTTTATCTTCGTCAGAATCGTCTAATAAATGGCCTACATCAGTAATATTACGGACATAGCGCACTTTGTATCCTAATAATAGAAGATAACGGTAAATCATATCAAACGACATAAAAGTTCGTACATTACCCAAGTGAACATGACTGTATACGGTAGGCCCACAGACATACATACCAACAAATTCTTTGTTTATAGGCACGAATTTTTCTTTTTGTCCGCTAAGTGAATTGTACACTTTTAATTGATGTTGTTTTACCATAATTGTCTAAAATTATCTGCTAAGATTTTTATACATTAAATGTTGTATTCAAGCGTAAATAGTTTAAAAACTCTTTTCTTAAGTTTTCGTCTTTTTTAAATTGTCCCCCATATTCTGCTGTCACGGTGCTCGATTCGATATCTCGAATTCCTCTAGAGTTTACACAAAGGTGTTTAGCATCGATAACACATGCTACATCTTCGGTCCCTAAAGCGTCTTGCAATGCTTTTACTACTTGCATTGTGAGACGTTCTTGTACCTGTGGCCTTTTGGCAAAATAATCTACAATACGGTTCATCTTCGACAACCCAATCACCCTCCCTTTTGAGATATACGCCACGTGTGCTCTACCGACAATGGGCAAGAAATGATGTTCACAGGTAGAGTAGACTACAATATCTTTTTCTACCAACATTTGGTTGTAATTATATTTATTTTCAAAAGTCGACATACCTGGTCTGTTCTCTGGTAATAAACCACCAAATATTTCTTTAACAAACATTTTCGCAACTCTTTTCGGAGTCCCTTTTAGCGAATCATCTGTTAGGTCTAGACCTAGCGTCAACATAATTTTTTTAAAATCGTCTTCTATCAACTTTACCTTTTCGTCTACCGCAAGATCGAAAGCGTCAGCGCGCAAAGGCGTTTCTAAATTGGTCATGATATGCTCATCTGCCAATTCGTCTATATGTTTATCACACATCTTCTAAAAATTTGTACAAATTTATTGAAACTTAAACATATTCCCATCATTACTCCTACAAATCATCGTATTTGCCTATTAAATTTTTATATTTGATGCCAAAATCATACAAAACGATGAACGGAAAAATTGTAGGCTTAGACTTTCTTACCTTAGAGGATTTTCTAAATATTACCTCTGATAAAGAAAACTTTACACTTAATCAGCAAAGCAAAGAAAACATAGAGCATTCGCAGCAAAATGTTGCAAAAATTGTATCATCAGGGCAAACTGTTTACGGGATCAATACGGGTTTTGGTCCTTTGTGCGATACCAAAATTTCTGAAGAAGAAACTCGACAACTACAACACAACCTTCTAATCAGCCATGCTGTGGGTGTTGGAAATCCGATAAAGAAAGAAATCTCTAAATCGATGTTACTTGCCAAGGCACATGCCCTAGCCAAAGGATTTTCGGGTGTTAGCCTAAGAGTTGTAGAACGCATCTTGCTCATGGTAGAGAAAGACATCATCCCAGTGGTTCCTGAAAAAGGTTCGGTGGGAGCTTCGGGCGATTTGGCTCCTCTTTCTCATCTTTTTTTACCTTTGATTGGTGAAGGAAAAGTTTGGGACAACGACAAAATTATTTCTACCAAAGAAGCCTTAAGCAAGCATCAATTAGAACCAATCCACCTTTCGGCAAAAGAAGGCTTAGGGCTTATCAATGGAACTCAATTTATCTTGGCTCATGCGATTCACGGTCTAGAAAAGTTTAGTTATTTACTCAATTTAGCCGACGTTACAGGAGCTTTGTCATTAGAAGCTTACGAAGGTTCGCCAAGCCCATTCAAAGAAGAATTACACAAAATTCGTCCGTTCAAGGGAACGCAACTTGTAGCCAAACAAATGCGAGACTTATTGGATGGATCGGAGATTGCCTTCTCTCATGCAGACTGTGGTCGTGTACAAGACCCGTATTCTCTACGTTGTATTCCTCAAGTGCATGGTGCCTCTAGAAATGCATATTTTCACTTAAAAGAATTGGTCGAGATAGAACTAAACTCGGTAACCGATAACCCGATTGTGATTTCTGAACAAGAAACTATATCTGGCGGAAATTTCCACGGCCAACCCCTTGCAATGGCTTTGGACTACGCAACTATTGCTGCTTCGGAGTTAGGAAATATTTCAGACCGAAGACAATATTTATTACTCGAAGGAAAATACGGTTTACCAAGATTATTAACAGAAAGCTCTGGCCTAGATTCTGGTTTTATGATTCCGCAATACACCTCAGCTGCCCTTTGTACCGAAAACAAAACCCTGTGTTTTCCAGCCTCTGCAGATAGTATCCCTACCTCGTTAGGACAAGAAGACCATGTCTCGATGGGAAGTATTTCGGGTAGAAAATTCAACCAAGTTCTAGACAATGTCGAGCGTATTTTAGCAATCGAGTTGATGTATGCTTGCCAGGGATTAGAGTTCAGACGCCCTAAAAAAACCAGTGCAGCTCTTGAGAAAGTTTTCCAAGCGGTTCGTTCGGTTTGTCCGAAACTAAAAGAAGATCGCTTAATCGGAGAAGACATCGAGAATATTATTTGTTTGATACAATCGGATGATTTCAAGAAATTAATCCCAACTACATAAATCCGTCAAAAACAACTTTTATAAATCGGGTGATACTATTGCCCGATTTTTTTCCAGCATCTCTAAAATATTTTATACCTAAAACATGCTTCAGATTAGACCAAAATATTTCTTTTTCACACTCATTCTTGCAGTCGCTGTTTATTTTTTAGCCAACAATACGGAAACTATTGTTCTACAACAATACATAAAAAACATTGCATTTATCCTATTCTTATATTGTTTTGTACGAAGTTTTTTTCGATTCAATGCGCCACAAGTTTTGGGTTTTTCGCTCTTTGCTTGTTTTCTGTTAAAGCTTCTCCAGGCAACGAATTTCTTTGGTTGGATCGGAATCCTAGATCAGCATTTTTTGCAAATTCTCATCGGTAATGTGTATTCTTGGTGGGACATTTTGAGCTATACCATAGGTTTTTTAGTTTTGATTGCTATTGATCCCGAACTGAAGAAAAATCCAGATAACAACAATTAAAAACGCGCTTGCAACTGAACGCTTCCAGTGTGGATAGTCGATGTAGATTCATTTTTCCGACCATCGTACGAAAGATTCAATTGTAAAAAAGAACTTATTTGTCGCTGAATTTGCAGTTGCCACACAATGTTATTTCCGGCTCGTAGACCTTCCATCATTTGGTTACCGACCACCGACTCTTGGTTGCCCACAAACCGATTATTGATATAACTCATCGTACCAAAAACACTCATTTTGCTAGCTAGCGTCCATTGTAAATCGGTTTTCAGTTCATTTTGTTTGAGGCTTTCTACACCTGTCTTATTTTTTTTGTTTTGATAGATATAGGATAAACTCATCGTGAGGTTTCGTCCATTTTGCAACTCTATACTTGGTGAAATTTTATATTGATCCAAGGAATATCGACGATTTACAAAACTATCCGAATCGCTCTGCACCTCACTTTTCTCGGCTTCTGTATTCGCATAGAAATTGGCCAAAATTCTATATCGAACACGTAAATTATGCAACATCTGATCGCGGTATTCTGCACCCGTGTACACATATGTTTTGGCTGTTTGCTGATTATAGGTATACGTTGCTTGCCACCTGTATTGCATTCCTTGATTGAAAAACAAAATTCCTTTGAAGTTTCGGGTATTTCCTAAAGTAGTTGCACTTTTCTCGAACGGATTGAACAGCAAGGTATTCCCTTCTTTCAAGGCAGAATTGGTGCTAAAAATCGAGGTTTGCAGCAGCCAACGACTCATAAAATTATTCTCGGTTCGGAGCATATTTTTCGGACGAATTCTCACCCAAAAGTTGAGTTTATTTTTATTTGTTTTCAAGTAATTAATTGTATTGGTATAAACCCGAATATAGTTGGCCTGATCGGCAAATTCGGCCACATCGAACTCATCTATTTGCTCTATTCCATCGCCATTATAATCGGTCCATTTATAGATCCCCATTCCGTCTGCAACCCTTACATACTGAAATTCTCGCTGTGCTTCTACGCCACTTCCCAACTCATAATCGAGATTGAGTTGTATTCCATCATCTAAAAAAGATTTATACCACTTCAATGCTCCAGTCATAAACTGTTCATCCGCCGCAGTAGAGTTCTGATAGTTGACATTTCGATAATGAAAATTGAAGGCCAATTGATGCGTATTTCTACGCAAAACCTCCGACTCCATAATCACTCCATTGCTCCTCTGCATAGAATTCCATTGTTGCCAACGCACCGAATCGTCTTTTCGGGTGTACAATGTTAGGTTCATGGCCAATTTTAGTGTATCTCTTCTACCGGCTTTCAACCGAAATTCATTCCACCAGAAACTATTCTCAGACAAGCTTTTTTTAGTGGCCCATTCATTTTTTTCTCCTATGAATTGTGTTCCTACCCAATATTTCTCAGAAACCGAGTAGTGATAATTGGCATTGTAGCGCAAGAAAGTTGTCTTGTCTTGGTTTTTCTCAGCCTTCAGATAGCTCAATTCTACGGTTGCTTGGTGTTTTTCGGTCTGATAATTTGCACCAACATCATTTTTCAACCCTTTATAAAGATCTTTGAATGCTAGATAATTCGCCAAATAATGTAAACGAAATTGATTTCGGTAGGATGCATCAACTCCAGCAGAAAACAAAGTTTGCTGAACTTGTTGTTGAGCTTCATCCAAATTAAAATCTCGCTGAAATTCTACTTCTCGGATTCGTTGTGTCGTTACAAAGTTTTCGTTCCAGAACTCGAAAGAAACTTTCGGTGAGATTTTCCAATTTTCGGTAGTGAAGATTTTGTTTCCATACAGGCGAGCAGCATAACCTATATTTTCTTCATCATCCAAACTCGAAAATAAATTCAGATCCTGATTACTCAACGCTACATCTACCCCAACGGTACTTTCTTCGTCTAATTGATAAACAGAATTCACCGTATACATCTGTAATTTTTTGGGTGCAACCAAACGTTTTATCGGCTCGTAATCTCCCTGCAAAACACCTGCAACAGGCGCTACATACTCGTACACTTTTCCATTCTGAGATAGATTTGTGGTCTGATAATTACCTTGATTAGGACCGACATACGAAAAAGAAACTTGGTACAATTCTGCATTTACATTGGTTGAGTAACGATAAATAATTTGTCCGTTTTCGTCAACTTTCTCATACAAAACCTTGTTCGAGTCGTAGGTAGAAGGAATGGCTGAAACCGAAATCATCTTTGTTACATCGTTGCCTGCTTCACTCAGAATGCGCTTATCTTCATCAGACAAATCACTGCTCAAGGTATTGTTTTTACTGTCCGAATTAGAATAAAAATGTCCAGAAATTCCCCATTTCTCCGCACGATGTTCTACTCCTCCATACACAAGCAACTGAGTATAGTTTCTACTATTGTATAGATATTCTACAGAAATCCTTGTGTTACTTGTAATCAGTCTTTTATTGGTAAAAGTAAGTTCTCCCGTATTGTAATTGATTACATAATCTTTGTCTTCTCCACGTTCGACCAAAATCCCGTCAATATACACCCGCTCTGAGCCCGATATCACAATTACATACAATTCAGCGTGGTTCCCTCGTAGTTGATACGGTCCTTGATTGCCATCTTGCCCATTGAAGTTTTGGGTATAGAACTCACCTCTTGTCAGACTTCCTGAAGCAAAAATTTTGGTTGAAGAATCCTCATCTTCTATCTTGGTTTCTAGCAAAACGCCGGTTACTTTTTGGTTGAAATTATTGAAGTAATCGTTCTGCGTATTAAGGTCTATATGTCCTGCTCTGATTTTAGAATTTTTGGATGCTAATTCGATGTAAACTTTATCAAATTCTTGCAAAGATTGGGTATATCCGTCCGATTCTATCGGCACATTATTATCGGCAATTGCTGCAGTAACTTGAATATCATCACTCAACTTGCCAGAAAGCTGCAGATCTAAAGAAGACTGCACCGAAGCACTCTGAGAATTCCCGAATCGAACGCCTCTCACTAAAGATCCTTTACTTTCCAAGCCCTCGAAAATAGGTTTGTTTTGTTGGAGGTTTTTATTTTCGAATTGATGAAACACATCGACTTTTTTCGATTGATATATATAAGCCGTATCACGGGCAAAATTTTCTCTCTTCAGCTGTGGATGAAGAAAATACTGGGCTGTAATTTTTTGGGTAGGAAAAGAATGGAAGTAGATTTTCTCTTGTCGAAAGTCTACCGTATAATAATCGGCAGAAACTGGTTTGCCCAAGGAATCTACCAACACAAAACCTTCGGACAATGCCCCAAATAAATCGAGCTGAACGCTATCGCTTGCTTCGAATGTTTGGGTGCGAAAATTAGGATTTTTCCATGTCGGTTGTTGTGCTTGCACCCATGCAAACAGGCAAAAGAAGCAAAATACAAAAGAAATTATTCTCGACACTTTCACTAATTCATATGCAAATAACGTAAAATTTATACTTTTCGGATACATGTAGAAACAATTAAAAATTTCATCTGCTATACGAATCTTACTTACCAGATAGTTTTTGAGCAAAAAAAGACCTTTCTCTCGGAAAGGTCTTTTCTATATTATCAAAAAAGTCTAACAAAGTTTTTAGATAGATTGAATGATTTCGTTCAGTGTTGCCGAAGGGCGCATTGCAGCATCGGTTTTCGAGAAATCGGTTTTGTAATATCCACCAATATCTTGTGGTTTACCTTGTGCACCAATCAATTCTTCATTGATTTTGTCTTCTTGTTCTTTCATTTTTGCAGCAATTGGTGCAAACAATTTAGCCAACTCTTCGTCTTTGGTTTGCTCTGCTAAAGCTTCTGCCCAATACATTGCTAAATAGAAATGAGAACCACGGTTATCGATAGTTCCTAGTTTTCTACCTGGTGATTTATTGGTTGATAAAAACTCTGCATTTGCCTGATCTAGAGCATCTGCCAAGATTTGTGCCTTCGGATTATTTTGGGTTTGTGCCAAATGTTCTAATGAAGCTTGAAGCGCTAAAAATTCTCCTAAAGAGTCCCAACGTAAATAGCCTTCTTCTACGAATTGTTGTACGTGTTTTGGGGCTGAACCTCCTGCTCCGGTTTCGAAAAGTCCACCACCGTTCATTAACGGAACGATTGATAACATTTTTGCAGATGTACCTAATTCTAAGATTGGGAAAAGATCTGTGAGATAATCACGTAAAACATTTCCAGAAACAGAAATAGTATCTTTTCCTTCGCGCGCACGCTTCAAGGTTTCGGTCATGGCATCTTTTACATCCATAATGCGAATATCCAAACCTTTTGTATCATGGTCTCCTAAGTATTTTTCTACTTTTTTGATGATTTCTCTATCGTGTGCACGTTCTTTATCTAACCAGAAAATAGCGGGTGTTTCTGATAAGCGAGAGCGGTTAACCGCTAATTTTACCCAGTCTTGTATTGGTGCATCTTTGGTTTGACACATTCTGAAGATATCACCTTTTTCTACTTTTTGTGATAAAAGAACTGCTCCGTCTTCTGACTGAACTTCGATTGTACCATTTGCTTGTGCTTGGAAAGTTTTATCGTGCGATCCGTATTCTTCAGCTTTTTGAGCCATCAAACCAACATTCGGGACAGAACCCATTGTCGTAGGATCTAATTTTCCGTTCGCTTTCATATCATCAATCACCGACTGATAGAAACCTGCGTACGAACGATCAGGAATAATCGCAATGGTGTCTTCTTCGTTTCCATCTTTGTTCCACATTTTTCCACCTCCGCGAACCAAGGCGGCCATAGATGCATCAACAATCACATCTGATGGAACATGAAAATTGGTAATTCCTTTATCTGAATTTACCATTGCCAAACGTGGTCCATGCTCGATTGTTTTAGCAATATCTGCTTTGATTTCTTCTTCTTGAGGATTACCTTTGATTTTCTCGAAAAGTCCGGCCAATCCGTTGTTCGGACTGATATCCAATGACTTGAAAGTTTCTGCATATTTTGCAAAAACATCAGAAAAATAGGTTTCTACAATTGCTCCAAAAATTATTGGGTCAGAGATTTTCATCATTGTCGCTTTCAAGTGAGCAGAAAGCAAAACATTTCTTTTCTCGGCTTCGCCAATTGCACTTTTTACAAATTCTTTCAGTGCATTAATATTCATCACAGATGAATCGATTACTTCTCCGGCTTGCAAAGGAGCAAAATCCTTCAGGACTTCTTCTTTTCCATCTATGCTTTTAAAAACAATACGAAATTTCGTTGCATTTTCTATGGTGGTAGAAGTTTCGGTCCCGTAAAAATCACCATGATCCATATGCGCTACATCTGTTTGGCTATCTTTTGTCCAATCGCCCATGCGGTGAGGATTTGCTTTGGCATAATTTTTCACTGCTTTTGGTGCACGACGGTCAGAGTTTCCTTCACGCAATACAGGATTTACAGCACTTCCTAAAACTTTTGCATATTGTGCTTTAATCGCTTTTTCCTCTTCATTTTTAGGTTCCGCCGGATAATTTGGCACTGCATACCCTTTGGCCTGTAATTCTGCAATAGCTCCCTCTAACTGAGGTATAGAAGCAGAAATATTTGGTAATTTGATGATATTGGCTTCTGGTTTTGTGGCCAATTCACCCAACTCGATCAATGCATCGGCTACTTTCTGGTCATCTTTTAGATAGGATGAAAAGTTGGCTAAAATTCGCCCAGCTAATGAAATATCTGGCACAGCAATTTCGACATCAGCAGATTTCGTAAAGGCTTTCACAATCGGTAAAAAAGAGTGTGTAGCTAACATCGGTGCTTCATCCGTAAGGGTGTAAAAAATTTTTGATTTCGACATTCTTATTTAAGATTTTACGACTTTCAACAAGTCATATGAAACATATTTTTCTTAATTCTTTCTTGTATCAACAAGAAACATACAAATATAAAGTTTTATAAGGGATATTAATAAGATTTTAAGTTTCTTTATGATATAAATTAGCGAAAAACACCTTTCCTTATCCAATATTTTTATTGGATATTGTGTTAGAAAAACTCTGTTCACTTACGTACCTATCTTTCTTCATTAAAAACTTCGTCTCGAAATGCGGGACGAAGTTTTTATAATAGTAAATATTCTCTCTTATTTTTTGGTATTCTCCAGCATCGGAACAAATTGATAATCACCAAATTCTAATACCTCAAAATTATGATCATCCAACCGAAGATATGTATACATTTTCTGATTTTCTTTTCCGATTGGGATCACCATAATTCCACCTAATTTCAGCTGTTTCAGTAATTCTTCTGGTAAATAAGGTGCACCAGCCGTTACGATTATTTTATCGAACGGGGCAAATGCAGGTAGACCTTTATATCCGTCACCAAATGTTTGGTATCGTGGTTTTTTATTTATTTTATTAAGAATAAGTCTAGAGAAATCATACAACTCTTTTTGTCTTTCTATCGAAAAAACTTCGGCACCTAATTCTACCAAAACTGCTGTTTGGTATCCACTACCTGTACCAATTTCTAACACTTTTTCGCCTTCGTGCACATGCAACAGCGAAGTCTGAAAAGCAACCGTATAAGGGTGAGAGATAGTCTGCCCAGAGGCAATCGGGAAGGCTTCGTCGCGGTAAGCAAACTCTTCGAAAGCACTATCTATAAAAAGATGTCTAGGGATATTATTCATCGCTTTCAGAACCTTTTCATCTTCAATTCCTTTACGATACAACAACTCCATCAGCTGTTTTCGTTTTCCTTTGTGCTTAAATTCATCTACTGGCATGTTCCTTATTTTTTGCAAAATTGCAATAAAAAGTACTAAAAACTCATTAATTTTAACGCAAATATTTTTTTATGTTAAAAGTAGGAGTAATTGGCGCTGGCCATTTGGGAAAAATCCACCTAAAATTACTCAATCAATCTAGCCACTACCAATTGGTTGGCTTTTATGATAGTTGTGTAGAAAACGGGAAGAGTGTTAGCGAAGAGTTTGGCTATCGTTATTTCGGGTCGATGGATGATTTGATGGATGCAGTGGATGTGGTAGACATCGTTACACCAACGCTTTCGCATTATGAAGTTGCCAAAAAAGCACTCGAAAAAAACAAACATATCTTTATAGAAAAACCGGTAACCCATACGTTAGAAGAAGCCGATGAATTGCTGAAAATGGTAAAAGAAAAAGGACTCAAAGCGCAAGTAGGCCATGTTGAACGTTTCAATCCTGCTTATATAGCTGCTTTTCCTTATATCAACGAACCTTTGTTCATCGAAACACACCGCTTAGCAGAATTCAATCCGCGCGGAACAGATGTTCCTGTGGTATTGGATTTGATGATTCATGATTTGGATATCATCCTGTCGATTGTAAAATCGGAAATCAAATCTATTCATTCCTCAGGCGTTTCTGTGATCAGCAATACACCCGATATTGCTAATGCCCGAATCGAGTTCGTAAATGGTTGTGTGGTCAACATCTCAACAAGCCGAATGTCTTTAAAAAACATGCGTAAAATGCGTGTTTTTCAACGAAATGCATATATTTCTATTGACTTTCTGAACAAGAAAACCGAAATTATTAAAATGCACAAAGCACCCGAAAACCCTAGTGAATATGCTATGATTTGGGAAAACGATAAAGGAGATCGACGAGAAATTAGCTTCGAGCATCCGAAAATAGAAGCAAATAATGCTATATTGGATGAGTTGGAAAGTTTTGCAAATTCGATCGAAAACGGAGCGCCTATCAAGGTTAGTTTACAAGACGGTCGTAATGCCCTGAAAGTTGCTCTGGAAATTATTGATTATTTTGAAAAATCTCAAGAATCGATTAAAAATCAAACCATTATAAAAGAATAATAAAATAAAAACATCATGAAAAACATTACCGTAATTGGAGCGGGAACAATGGGAAATGGGATTGCACACGTTTTTGCACAATCTGGCTTCTCTGTTCATTTGGTCGATATATCGCAAGAAAACCTTGATCGCGGATTGAAAACAATCGAAACCAATCTTGATAGAATGATTGCGCGTGAGAAAATTTCTGAAGCCGATAAACAACAAACCTTAAGCAACATCACAACCTTTACCGACATTTCTGAAGCTGTAAAAGAGGTAGAATTGGTTGTGGAAGCTGCAACCGAGAATTTGGATCTGAAACTAAAAATATTTCAACAGTTGGATGAAGCTGCGCCCGAAAAAGCGATCCTTGCAACCAACACTTCGTCTATCTCGATTACCAAAATTGCTTCGGTTACTAAACGCCCGAAACAAGTAATCGGTATGCATTTTATGAATCCAGTTCCTGTAATGAAATTGGTAGAAATCATTCGTGGATACGAAACATGCGATGATGTAACAAAAGCCATCATGACATTGTCTGATAAGCTTGGGAAAATACCGGTAGAAGTCAACGACTATCCTGGTTTTATTGCCAACAGAATCTTGATGCCAATGATCAACGAAGCGATTTATTCATTGTACGAAGGTGTAGCTGGTGTACGAGAAATTGATGAGGTGATGAAACTTGGAATGGCTCACCCAATGGGACCGCTACAATTGGCAGATTTCATTGGTCTTGACGTTTGTTTATCTATCTTAAATGTTCTCTACGATGGTTTCAAAAACCCTAAATATGCTCCTTGTCCATTATTGGTAAACATGGTGGTAGCTGGCAAAAAAGGAGTAAAATCTGGAGAAGGTTTCTACGATTACTCAGAATCGAAAAAGGCAGAAAAAATAGCTGCACAATTCTCCAAATAATCACATAAAAAAAACCTGATTCGAGAATCAGGTTTTTTTTATGTATTTTAATAATAAGCTATTGTACGCTCGATGATTTGCCACGGACGTGCATCTCTAAAAACTTCACATTTCACCCAATTCCCATGCGAATCGTATTGATAATCGAAAGTATAAATATTCAAAAACGATTGACCTTCTTTCTCTGCTTTTTTCAATGCTATTAATTCATTATTATTATACACTTCTTCGCGTTCTAATTGCCAATTAGCATCATAAAAGCGTCGAGTTTCTTTGCGTCTTTCTTTATCTTCAAACCCAAATGCGTGTAGATTTTTCCCGATTCTTTCTACCGCAATCGGATTGCTAGAGTTATCATAAATAAAATATTCGACCAAGCCTTTTTCTCCATTGAAATAGATTGTTTCAGTTTTCACTAGATTCTGGTTTTCATTGTATAATAGTACTGTCTCGGAGTTTTTTATTCCTTCTATTTTGTCGACAATTTTCTGTACATTTTTGTCGTGAGTATACAAAGTCTGATAACGAATTTGGTTGGATTTGCTTTGATAAACAAAATCTTCTTGGACTAGTTGCCCGTTTTGGTAATAATATTTTTTTTGCTCCTCTACTCTTCGTGGGTCTTCGCCATTATTGAGAATTATTTTCTGGTATTCTGCTAATTGATTTGATTGATTATAATGATAATTTTCTTCTGAATAGATCCCTAATCGATTACCGTATTCTAAGAAATTTGTTTTGTATAGGAGCAGACCATTGTAATCGAATCGATGTATTGTTTGATTATAATATTCATTACTAAAAAAACCTGTTGCAGCACGCTTACTTATGGCTTCTATAGACTTTGTTTGTATTTCTTTTACCTTTCCGATTAGGCCAAAATCTGTAATAGACAAAGCTTGTTTAGGGGTTTGTTTCGATTGCATTTGTGCATGAAGCATACAAAACGAGCTCAGAAAAAATAATCCTACTGCAAACTTTTTTTTCTTATTAATCATACGAGATAATCTTATAATTTTCTTTCTTTTCCATTCGCGTCTATAATTTTCCCCTGTCCTTCGAAAACGATTTTTGCATTTTTTCCTAAAGAAATTTTGGTTTGAGGAGCCACAATCGTCTTGGCCGAAATAGTGAGAACTACTTCATCATTGACATGAATGTTGGAATAGAAACGTTGAGTTTTATCCCATATTGTATTTTTTTCAATAATAAATGTATTGCCCAAAAAAGAGTCTTCGGTCACGAATTGTATCAAGTTTGATCGGCGTAAAAAATCGTGCGCTTTGATGATTTCGGTTGGCTGCAAATAATCTCGTGGATCATTTCCTCTTTGCGACATCAGACTGAATGGACATGCATTCGGAGAATGATAACTATTTCCGTGCCCCAAACCAAGACTATGCCCCAACTCGTGTGCAAAACCTTTCCCATCTCCTTGCGTGTGCCATAGTTTTGTTTCCTCCCAGGTTGTGTTGCTTTGCAGAGGTGCTTGGTAGCGGTGCAAAAGATATTTTAGGTAACGGTTCGGCAAATGGATTTGTGAGCTTCTCTGCAGATTGTTTACAGTCGGAAACTCAGACGCAGCCATTGTATTCCCCTTATAATTAATCGCTTTTTTCTTTACAACTTCATCAAAAATATCTCCATCTAGGGTAAGATATAGGTTAATACCTTTGGGGATTTTTGGGTCATTTGTTATCTTACTATCCAAAGGTTTCATGTACCAATTATTGCTTGGCGAAAAATTTCTTAACACTGGTTTTTTAGACTCTAAATCGGAGCCAGAGTTTTTATAATTCCAATAATAAGAGTCTTTTATTTCGATATAATTAAACACAAATCTAATCTTGCTATCCTTATAATAATCGGTTCCTGTGTAGCAGCCGGTTAAATCATTTGGTTGCCTGAGATTTCCCCAACTTTGATTTGCTTGTTGCAAATAATCTTCTAGAACTTGACGCTCTTCTTGATTTTTTAGGTTAAAATTTCCCGAACCGTCTTCGCGTTCTAATATAATGACATTGACACGAATGTTTATCGGTTGCAAATCATCCGTAATCACAAAATTCTCTATGGTGGATACATTAGAAGAAAAGGTTGTTTTGGTAGGATTTTCTAGAGGTGATTGATTTTCTTTCGAATAAGACAAACCATAATGTGTTGTTGTACAAGAGGTTAGCAAACCAAGAAAAAATGGTAAAAGCCTATATTTTTTGGATAAACAATTAGAAATGCTGAACAGTTTCACGATGTATAGATTTTTTGATCCAGTAAGATACTACATTTTTCAACACAAAATAACTTGGATTTCCGAGACAATTATCCATTGGTAAACGTTGAATATTCGTTGCAACACTATCGTCTTTTATGCCTGCTGTACCAAAGGTTAATTGCGCATCAAAAATCTCGAAGAAGTCTTGCTTAACACCATAATCGGTAAAAGGAAAAGAGAACACTCGATAATCCAACCCGAATTTTTGTTGAATATAATCTACGCTTTCTGTGCTTTCACTCAACTGTTCTTCTAAGTTTAGAAACTGATAAAAAGGATGATTCATCGAATGCCCACCCAGAGAAAATCCATCGTCTAGCAAATCTTGTAGATCACTCATATTCATATAAATATCCCAATCTGACAAGGAAATTTTATATTGCTCAATCAAAGAATCAATCAAAGGCTCATCATGAATTTGTAGCTTCAAAAGCTTTTTGCGTTGAATTTCTGAAGGGTTTTTCTCTAACAGTAAAGCAACTTTGTACCGATAAAAAACTGCTTGATTATCGATAAAATTAGGATTAATAAAAAAAGTAGCATGCAAGCCTCTCTCCTTCAGAATCGGAGCAATATGGGTATGACATTCTTTTAGCCCATCATCGAAACTTAAATGAAAACAATTCTCCTTTACTCCTTCTTGTGAATTTTTAGATTCGATTAATTCTTGTAAAGAAATCGACGTGTAATGTTGCTGAAAATAGTCTAATTCTCGCTGAAATTGATCTATGTTTTTCAACGGATACAAATGCCGGATATAAGGTAAATCTTGATCAGATACCGTGTGATAAAAAGGGAATATCGATTTTTTATGCCACATTTTCTATGTAAAAATAATTTCTCCGATCCCATGTTGCCTATTTCTATGTAACAAGTCGGGATGTTTTTCTATTAATTTTTGATCGATAAAAAGAAAATTTTTATACGGTCTTTTTAGGATTACTCTTAATTTTCTTGTAAGAAGAAACTCAATTAATGGATTGCGAATCACCACCGAATGTAGTTTTTCTTTTTCAATTTCGGCGATGATGTTGTCCACAATTTCATTTGCTTGCTCATCAGAATTGTAATAAATATAGTGCAAAAAGTATGTTTTTTGCCGAATAGCTCGTACTACAAAAGCAGTTAGTTCGTCATTTTCACGTAATTCGAAAGCTGCTAAATGAAAGGTAGGATCGATAAAACTAAAGTCGAATTTTTGATGAATTTCATCACTAGGATTTGTAGATAGCCAAGGAAATTGAAAAATCCATTGCAGCTTTTTTGTCGACAACGGAAATAATTCGTTTTTTGATTTTTCTTGTAAAAATGCTTCGGTTTTTTGATCTAAACTCGATTGCCGAAAAGTAAATTTTTCATTTATTGTAGGCGTAATAAAATGATAAAACCAATTAAGGACTTTACTTATTTTCGTAGGAAATTTCTTTTCTAAAAAACTAAAACTCAGATACAATTCAGTTGATTTTATATCGTGAATAAAGTAATATTTCTCTCTATTTTGATACAATTTCGCCGAACCTGGCGTTCGTGTTAACACCATTAATTGATGCGGATAATCTTTTTCTATTTTGTTCAACAACAGCTCAGAAAAACCTTTTCTTCGGTAATCTGGATGTGTCCAATTTCCACTAGACCAAATTATTTTTTCGGTAAAATAAACCAAATCATGCAAGACAATTCTATAACTAACAATCTGATTATCAACAACTATAAAGTACAACACAAAATCTTCTTGTACAGAAAACGGGTTTTCTAAATAAGACCATAAACGAAACGGCGTGAAGGGTACATGCATTAATTTTCTATAAAAATCTGAATTATAGAACTCTAACAAATCCTTCTTTTTCAGTGTGTGTATTGTTACCAAAGTCGATTGTTTTTATAGCAGGTATAATATTTTTTTTGAGCACCAAAACCCTCGAAAAAATGAGCAATACTGGGAATATTCGATCCTTCGAAGTCTAGGATTTTCATTGGATTTTCTTGGATATATGCATCTAAAATCCCTGTCGGAACAGCCATTTTCTTCCCTTGATTATTTACAGAAGCATTGACATAAATTCCGCGTTGCCCACTATCGATAAATACAGAAAAGCCAACCAATTCTCCTTCGGAATGCGCTGTAATAATTGTTGCTTTTTTCTTTTCTTGCAATATCGTTAATACACGAAAAAGCTGTTGTATATCTACAGCATGTTGACTATTTTTTTGTTTAAAGTTGATTAGTTCATCTATCTCAACAGAATTCCAGCGCAATTCTACTTTTTTATTGATAAAAGAGCGTACATTTTTCTTGGTTTTCTTATCATATTCTCGATTATTGACGAGTAAAATATGATTAATTCTTTTTTCTCCTTGCGGAGAAAAAAGAAAAGTGTTCTCTTCATTGAAATGATAACTTTTTACCCGCTTTTTTTCTAATTTTCGATAAATCCTTTGAAAAACTTCTATAGGAAAATTGTCAGAATGGAAAACACCTAATTGCTGGCAGTAAGTTGGCTGAGATACAAACTTCATACCCAACAACCTAATAAAAGGCAGTGGCATAACAGCCTGATAATCACCATAAACCAAACAGTCCCATCGTTTATTCACCAATAAATCCAGGTACCAAATTTCTGCATACACACGATAATTTACACTTTTTCGCAAACATTTTGTATACTTTTCTTGGTCTAAATTTTTCCTATTTATTTGTTTAATCATATTGAATTCGCTCATAAACTTCTCGCCATTTTTCCCATTCATTGGTAAAATTCGACTGATGAAATAATGTTATAAAATACCCATTCACCGTCTTCACTTTTTCTCTATACTCCAATAATAATTGACAAGCCTCTACTGGTGAAAGTTTCATGTAATTTCTCAGGGTCACATCCATTGCAATAAACGGAAATATTTTGAGGGTTGTGATAGAATTCGTCGATAAATCGAACCAAAAAAATGGTTGTGCAGTGCCTGCGCGAAATCCCACCCTATGAGCAAAACCCATTGTATAGTCCTCTTCCACTTCGTATTGGAGCAAGTTCTTATAGGTTTGGGGCAAATGTAATTTGATGAAATGTTGTCGAGAACAAATTATTTTCCGATTCAAAACAATCGATAATCGTTGAATTTCCTCTTTTATTTTTTCTGGATTTCGGTTGGATAAATAAGATGGATGTATCCCTATTTTTGCCCAACTTGCTTGTTGTTTAATCAATTTTTGATGTGCTAAATTTTGCCAACTTAGATTATGATCATAGGTTGAAGTATCACCCAACAGCCAAAAAAAGATAGAATCATGCTCATATTTTTCGGCTATTTCTCTTAGGTAATCGAACTGATCGTAGGGATCTTTTTGCAAATTATTCAGTACGAAGAACTGTTCTTTTATCGATCTAAAATCCCCATAAAAACAACCCCTCAAAAAGGTTTTTATTTGTTTGGCTAAGGAGTGGTTTTTATATTTCCAAGCAAAATCTACATCGTGGGTATTGATTTGCACAAAAGATTTTTCAATCGGGCGAATACTTGGATAAAATGCCATTAAATCTTCTAGTATTTTTAATAATATTTGATCAACAATTGGTTTAGAATAATCTACTTCAGAACCTAAAAACCTTTGATGCTCATCCAACCTATCATGGAGTAACAAATATTCTTCGTATCTAGAAAGGCAATAAAAGACTTTTCCTATCTCATGCAAATCAGAGAATTTTACTGCAGAATCGATGTGATTGTCTAGCAGGAAACTATCTTTTTTCAACTGAAATAGCTCAGAAAAAGTATGTTCAGAAAAATTAATTTTATAAGCTTCGGCTTGTAAAAACTCTTCTTTTTGATGTACGAAAACTAGTTCTAATCCTAAAAAAGTTTGGTTGAAGAAATCGAATACATACTCGATTCTTGGACTTAATTTTTCGGTATAAATACAGAGTTTATCGTACAAAACATAGGGTTTTATGTGTAAAAATAAACCTTTTTTAGGAAAGAAAAAACGCCAAGCAAAACTCGGCGTTTTATGGCTGATAAACTAGTAAATTATCCTACAATATTGATTATTTTTCCAGGCACAATGATGATCTTTTTCGGGGTTCGATCTCCCAATTGTTTTTGGGTGCGTGCATCTTTCATCACTATTTCTTGGATTTCATCCTTACTCAAACTCAAAGGAAGCTCGAGCAAAAATTTCATTTTACCATTGAAAGAAACAGGATATTCTTTGCTATCTGCAATCAACCATTTTTCATCGAAAATCGGGAAATCTGCATGTGCAATTGACGAAGTATACCCTAGTTTGTGCCACAATTCTTCGGCTATATGGGGTGCATATGGCGATAAAATTATTGCCAAAGGTTCTAGAATTGCTCTTTTATTGGTTTTTAATTTTCCTAATTCGTTCACAGTAATCATAAATGTAGAAACCGATGTGTTAAACGAAAAACTGTTAACATCTTCGTCAACTTTTTTTATGGCTTGATGCAGAATTTTGTATTCTTCTTTGGTTGGTTCATCCTCTGAAACATAAAAAGAATCATTTTCTCCCGAATGGTACAAACGCCAAAACTTTTTCAGAAAAGAGTGTACTCCCGAGATCCCTTGTGTGTTCCAAGGTTTCGATTGTTCAAGTGGTCCTAAAAACATTTCGTACAAACGAAGAGAATCGGCTCCATACTGCTCACATATTATATCTGGGTTTAGCACGTTAAACTTCGATTTCGACATTTTCTCTACTTCTCGTCCTGTAATGTATTTCTCTTCTTCTAAGATAAATTCGGCGTCCTGATACTCTTCTCGCCATGTACAGAATTTTTCTATATCCAACTCATCTGTACCATCTTTCAGTAAGCTTACATCAACATGAATAGGTGTTACTTGGTATTGATCTTTCAGAGAATATGAGACAAAAGTGTTACTGCCTTGAATGCGATATACAAAAGCACTAACCCCTAAAATCATACCTTGATTGATCAACTTCATTGCATATTCTTGGGTTGGTGCCCATCCTTTATCGAACATAAATTTTTGCCAAAAACGTGAATACAATAAATGGCCTGTTGCATGCTCGGATCCACCGATATACAGATCTACATTTTGCCAATACTCTACCGCATCTTTGCTCACAAACTCATTTTCGTTATCGGGATCCATATACCGCATCCAATACCACGAAGAACCTGCCCAACCAGGCATCGTATTCAGTTCTATTGGGAAAATTGTTTTATTATCTATCAAGTGGTTTTCGACCACTTCTTTGTTCAGCGTATCAAACGCCCATTTGGTTGCACGCCCTAATGGTGGCTCTCCTTCTTTGGTTGGTAAATATTCATCAACTTCTGGTAGGATGACGGGTAAAGCTTCGGTTGGTATAGTGTACGGAACACCATCTTTGAAATAAGCTGGTACTGGTTCTCCCCAATAGCGTTGACGTGAAAAAACTGCATCCCTCAAACGGAAATTTGTTTTTCCTTTTCCGATATTCTTATCCTCTAGAAAATGAACAATTTTTTCTATAGCTTGTGGATAGTCTAATCCATCTAAAAAATCTGAGTTGATTAGTTTGAAGTTTCCTTTCTCTGTAAAAGCAGCTTCTTGTAGGTCATGATTTTCGAAAATTGGACGAATTGGCAAATCGAAATGTTTTGCAAAAGCGTAATCACGATCATCCCCTGCCGGCACGGCCATTACAGCCCCTGTCCCGTAAGATGCCAACACATAATCCCCTATCCAAATAGGCAATTTTTCTTGAGTAATAGGATGAATAGCATATGCACCTGTAAATTCACCGCTAATGTGCTTAACATCTGATAAACGTTCTCTCTCTGATCGTTTTGTGGTTTGTTCTACATATTCCTCTACTTTTTTTCTATTATCCGAAGTGGTAATTTTTTGTACCAATGGATGTTCTGGCGCAAGTGTTACATAACTCACACCGAAAATAGTATCAGGGCGAGTAGTAAAAACTTCTATTTGTTCTTCGTTTCCTTCTATCGAAAAAAGCACAGAGGCTCCCTTTGATTTTCCTATCCAATTACGCTGAGCTTCTTTGATAGGTTCTGGCCAATCGATGGTATCCAAATCGGTCAATAAGCGATCTGCATACGCCGTGATTCTCATCATCCATTGGGTCATTTTTTTTCTGATAACTGGGAAACCTCCTCTTTCAGATAAACCATTGATTACCTCATCATTTGCCAACACAGTTCCTAAATCTGGACACCAATTGACTTCGGCTTCTGCCAAAAAGGTTAGACGGTATTTTAGGAGTATTTCTTGCTGTTGTTTTTCTGTGTAGTTTTTCCAGTCTTCGGCAGAAAACTGTGGCGTATCTTCATCACAAACTGCATTTATTTGGGTGTTACCATTTGTAGAAAACTCATTGATTAGACGGCAAATAGATTCTGCTTTATTGGTAGAAAGATTGTAATAACTATCAAAAAGCTGATTAAATATCCATTGTGTCCATTTATAAAAATTGGGATTAGAGGTTCTAATTTCTCGATCCCAATCATACCCAAGCCCCAAACGCTTCAGCTGTTTATCGTACCCAGGAATGGTGTTTCCTTGTTTATCTACTCCACCTTCTATATTTACAATTGTTGTGATTGCTGGATGTTGACCTGTTTGTATAGCGTATTGCTCGGCTGGTAAACCGAACGAATCGTAGCCCATCGGGTGAAGAACATTATAGCCTTTTAGTCGTTTGTAGCGTGCATAAATATCAGACGCAATATACCCTAATGGATGACCAACATGCAAACCTGCTCCGGAAGGGTAAGGAAACATATCCAAAACATAATATTTAGTCTTATCCGACTGATTCTTTGCCTGAAATGTTTTGTGATCAAACCAGTACTGCTGCCATTTTGGTTCTATTTCTGAAGGATTGTATTGCATAATTATTTTAATTTTAGCAAAAATACAGTATTTATAGAGCAAATAAAACTTAAAAAAACGATATTTGAAACCAAACTAAGTGCTCAGTTTACAGATGTTGAAAAGAAAGATTTTTTATTGGTTTTCGGTAGGATTTATTTTAGTTTTCATCCTGATTACAGTTCGATACATTGTGAACCATACCCGTATTTTTGTGAATTATGAGATTGAAATCAACCCAATTGTCATTAATTGGGATCGAGAAAGCGATTCAATGGTTCGAATAAAAGATCCTATTTATGTGAGAGATGAGTTCTTTTTAATCGAATATCCTAATGATAATCAATACATAAAAGAGGATAGCATCTTGTACAAAGAGCTTTTCTATGGTGAAAACAAAAAAGGCTCGTTACTCAATCTAAGTACGCCTTATACGTTATGGAAAAGCCGCTACAACGACACAATTCATGTCTATAAAAACAAAAGACATCTGAAGTTTGTATACGATTATTATACCGCTTCTAAGTAAAAACTAAATACCGAACCTTGCCCAGGTTTACTTTTTACGGTTATTTTTTGTTGATGAGCTTCGAGAATATGTTTTACGATTGCTAAGCCTAAGCCCGAGCCACCATTGTTTCTACTTCTACTTTTTTCTACCCGATAAAAACGCTCGAAAATACGCTCTATATCCGACTCTTTGATGCCAACACCTTCGTCTTTTACTGCGACTTTCACTTTGTCTTCTTGTCTTTCTAATTGTATACTAACTTTGGTACCTTCATCCGAATAATTGATTGCATTTGCTATAAGATTGATCAGTACTTGCTGTATTTTTTCTAAATCTCCTTTTACACGCAAGTTAGGATTCACTGGTTGCTTTATATACAAATCGATATTCTTATTTACTGCTTTTATCTCTAGCAAGTCTATAGATTCTTGTACTAGTGCAGTAAGGTTGAAGGTTGTTTGATGAAGTTTTATTTTTTCTCGTTCGAGCTCGGTGATCATATCTAAATCTTTTACCAAAAAAATCAATCGATCTACCGACTTATTAATCCTATTGAGGTATTTATCTCTAATTTTTTCATCTTCTACTCCTCCTTCTATCAACGTCAACAAATAGCCTTGTACCGAAAATAGCGGTGTTTTCAGCTCGTGTGATATATTTCCTAAAAACTCTCTTCGGTAATTTTCTCGTTCGATTAGGATATCGATTTCTTTGGTTTGATCTTCTGTAATGGTTGTAAATTTCTGCGAGATATCTTCAAAATCCAAAGTTTCTTCGCCATCCAAAACAGGTAGAATAGACGAAAACTGACGCAAATCTGTTCGCCTTTGTCGTTTATTATTGAAATGAATAATAATTGTCAGTATCAAAGTACTAACCAAAAATGTAACGAAAAGAAAAGCTTTGTATTGATATAAAACAGCAAAATTCTGGAACCAAACATAATACAAAACAAACATAAGTGCATAGACAATTAGTGTAGCAAAAAAACCCCACCCAAAACTATGCATCTTTTTAAGGGATTTGGCCATTAATCATTCATTTTATACCCAATACCTTTAATGGTTGAAAAGCGATCATTCCCGAATTTTTCTCTTAATTTACGCACATGTACATCAATAGTTCTACCGCCAACTACTACTTCATTACCCCAAACTTTATCAAGGATTTCTTCTCGTTTGAAAACTCTCTCGGGATTTGAGCCCAACAAAGCAATAAGTTCGAATTCTTTTCTAGGCAAAGTAAAATCTTCTCCTTTGAAAGTAACTTTGTATGTTTCTCGATTGATCGTAAAGTCTTTTAGCCGAATTATATCCGCTACTTCTTCATCTTGTTGTTTTATTTTTAGTAAAGCTTTCAATTTACTTACCAATATTTTTGGTTTGATCGGTTTCACGATATAGTCATTTGCACCAGCATCATACGCAGCTAATTGAGAGAAATCTTCGCCACGAGCCGATAAGAACACAATCAGTGTATCCTTGAAAGCATCTAGCTTTCTCAACTCACCACAAGCTTCTACACCGTCCATTTGAGGCATCATTACATCCATAAGAATAAGATGAGGTTTGAAAACTTTTGCTTTTTTTATCCCCTCTAATCCATTTGTTGCGGTCTCTACCTCGAAACCTTCTTTTTCTAAATTGTAGGTAACAAACTCTAAAATATCTGGCTCATCGTCTACCAGTAAAATCTTATAATGTTTCATAATAAAGAGAATTAACGGTTTCGTAAAACGCTCGTAAAATTAAGGTAATAAAACTATATAAATATGAATTTCATAAACTTAACAATGATTTAAAATTACAAAACTTTCATAACGTTTCACTAACAAAAGCTTTACTTTCTATAAAAATTATTATGGAAACTTCCCTGCAAATTTGCAAAGTCAATTATTAAACACACAATGAAACGCATAACAACTGCCTTATTTCTTCTTGTAGCATCTGGGGTATTTGCCCAAACAGAGAAGACAATCACAGGAAAAATTCATGATCAAGAAAATCATCCTCTAGCAGGAGCAGAAATTTATGTTCCTTCATTAGACGAAACATTCTATACCAACGAGAACGGAGAGTATAGCATTGTTTTACCCGAAGGTAATCACGAACTAGAGGTGCAATATTTTGGATATAAATCGGTATACCAGACCGTAACAATTCTTGGGCAAGATGTAAGGGACATCAATTTTGTTTTGACCAAAGAAAATATCGAAAACCAAAATATCGACCTGAAAGGGACTACGATTACTGCAACACGCAATCGATCGAGCGAAGCCGAATTACTCAACATACAGCGCAAATCTGTAAATATTGTCACCAATATTGGTACGCAAGAATTAGATCGAAAAGGGGTGAGCGATGCCGCATCAGCTTTAACCAAAGTTGCAGGTGTATCTAAGCTAGAAGGAACCAACTCTATCTATGTACGTGGTTTGGGCGATCGCTACATTTCGACCACTTTAAACACCTTGCCTTTGCCATCGAACGATCCAGAGTACAAGAATATTGATTTGAGTTTTTTCAACACCGATATCATTGAGTATCTTTCAGTAGACAAAGTCTATTCGCCAAAAGTCTTGGGCGATTTCTCGGGTGCAGGCGTAGACATTGTTTCTAAAAATTATACCGACAAAGGAATGTTTCAGGTTTCGTTAGGAAGCAACTTCAACACGAATGCAGTGGGAAAATCCGACTTTATGTTACAGAACGGACCGAAAAAAACAGGTTTTTCTAACATAAAATTACCAAATGACCCGTTGAATTCTTACCAATTCCAAACGAAATTAAACCCTACCAAATCGCCTACAATCGGCCCTAATTTTGGCTTAACAGCAGGGAAATCTTTCCGCATCGGACACGAAGGAAGATTAGGGATTTTTGCTACTGCCGAGTTTGATAGCGACTATGATTACCGCGAAGGATTAGACCAAACAGTAAACGCTTCTACTGGCTTGGGAGCACGACTAAAATCATTCAATCCGCACAAAAAATATTCTTACAAAACCAACACAACGGGAATGTTTAATGCGAATTATAAAATCAATCAACATCATACCCTAAAATACAACTTCCTGTACATCAACTCTTCTGAGCAGTCTAGAGATTTGTATTATGGTTTTATTCGCGACTTGGCAGAAGATGATAATGGTTTGATTCAACGCAACACCTATATCCAAAATAAATTAATGGTGAATCAACTTTTAGGCAACAATAAGCTTAGCGAACGCATAGAGCTCGATTGGGCCTTAGGCTACAACAAAGTAGAAAGCGATTTACCAGATCGTACGCAAAACACAATGCGCTACGACAAAGAAACCAAAAATTACCACTTGGTACAAGTAACCACGACCGATAATCATCGCTATTTCCATAAACTAAACGAGGATAGCTATGTAGGAAACATTGGTATGACGTATCGCCTGAACGAGTCGGCCGATGGATTGGCAAAAGGCTTTGTTCGAGTTGGATACAATGGAAAGATTGTTCGTAGAGATTTCGAAGCAAGACAATTCAACTTCAGAATAATCTCATCTCAATTGGCAAACCCAGTAGACCCGAATAATTTAGATGCATTCTTTAACCAAACAAACTTTGATAACGGATATTTTTCTACCTCAACTTATAGCGGAACTTTGGCTCCACAAACCTATAACGGTGAGCAAGATTCGCATGCAGCATACGCAACATTAGAATATAATTTTACAGATCGTTTGAGTGCTTTGATTGGTGTTCGCTACGAGAATATTTTACAAAAAATCGATTGGCGCACACAGCTCGATGCCTCTGAAAAAACCAATGAACTAGCAAAGAATTACTTCTTGCCAAGTATCATATTGAAGTACATGTTGAATGATCGCCAAAATCTACGGTTTGCTGCGAGCAAAACCTACACGCTCCCACAATTCAAAGAAAGAGCCTTGTTTTTGTACGAAGATGTGACGCAAACCAAATACGGTAATCCATACTTATACCCATCACAAAACTATAATGTAGACCTGAAGTGGGAAATATTCCCGAATAAAGGCGAATTGATTTCGGTTTCTGCATTCGGAAAATACATCAAAGACCCGATCAACGAAGTAGTTATTGCCTCTTCTACCAATGATATTTCTTGGATCAATGGAGATTTTGGATATGTAGTTGGAGCAGAAGTAGAATTGAGAAAAAATCTTTTTGATTTTGGGATGGATGGAGGAAATACTTTATCGGCAGGCCTCAACGCGAGTTACATGAAAACAAATCAAGAAATCGATAAGGACAAAGTTTATCGCGAAACCAATGGCGTATATAATTTAAATCTTACCACTCCGAAAGCCAGCTTAGCAGGTGCATCTGATCTACTTTTGAACGCCGATATTTCTTATCTGAAAAAATGGAACAACGGCGGACAAGTGTTAGCTACGGTAGCTTATGCCTATTATTCGGATAGAATTTACGCCCTAAACAATGAACAAATGGGGAATTTGGTCGACAAAGGCTTCGGTACACTTGATTTTATATTACGCACCAAACTCAATCATAATATCGGAATTAACTTCAGCGCAAAAAATATCTTGAACCAGACTTTCAAACGAGTACAAGAAAATGCCAAAGAAGACATCACAGTAGTTTCGTATAAAAGCGGTGCAAACTTAGGTTTGTCTATAAACTATAATTTCTAAAAAAATAAACTTTAATAACTAATAAAATGAAAAAATCAGTTTTAAAATTATTAACCTTAGCTCTATTAACAGGAGCAGTTTCTACAACGACTATCTCATGTTCTAGTGATGATGATAATACAACCGTAATTCCAGAACCAGACAACTCATCAGACTTTGTTGTTAATCGTAACGACCTGAAAGGTGAAATCAAAAAAGGTGAAGTTGTTCTAGAATCAGGAACTTATAAATTAACCGGGAAGTTGATCGTACAAAACGGGGCTTCATTAAGAATAAAACCTGGGGTTATCATCGAAGCAACCGCTCCTTCATCTTCTACAGCATACGAAGAAGTTCGCTATATTTCTGTAGCACAAGGTGGTAAAATATTTGTAGAAGGAACAGCATCAAAACCAGTTGTAATGACAGCAGTAAACAAAACTGCAGGAAGCTGGGGAGGTTTAGTTCTAGCAGGTAAAGCACCTATCAATAAAGGAACAACTGCAACAACAGAAGTTGGTGGAGAATTACCATATGGTGGAACCGATGTAAACGACAACTCAGGTTCTATCGAATATTTACGTATAGAATACGCAGGTTTTGCATACAACAAAGAAAAAGAATTCAACGGACTTTCTTTCTTCGGTGTTGGTAAAGGTACAAAAGTGAAAAACGTACAAGTGTACGAAAGTTCTGATGACGGATTCGAGTGGTTCGGAGGAACCGTTGACGCCAGCAACTTGGTTGTAGTAAACTCTAACCCAGAGAATGTTGGTGATGATATGTTCGACTGGACAGAAGGATGGAACGGAAATGGTGAAAACTGGTACGGTAAAAAAACCAATGCAGGTAATCGCGGAATCGAAGCCGACAACAACTCGAGCAATCCTTCTGCTACACCAACCTCTGCTCCTAACCTGAAAAACGTAACCCTAATCGGTGCAGGAAAAGAAAGTAACGAAAAAGAATTCCAAGCACTAAAATTACGCGTAGGTACTCAAGGAATCATCGACAACTTGGTATTGAGCAACTGGGAAGTTGGTTTTGATGTACAACACGATGAAACACTTGCTTCAGTAGGAACAAAATTAAAAGCTACTAACGTGAAGTTTATTAACGTTACAAAAAAATCTACTGGTAAAAACTCTAACAATGAAGCGGTTGATGTTTCTAATGTATATACCGAAAACGAAAACGCAACTGGAGCTGGAAACGGAGTAAATACACCAGCTTGGGCACAAGGATGGACAATCGGATTATAATCCAGTTCCTTTAATCGCTCTTTTTTCCTCTAAAAATTAAACTGTGTTTAATAAGGTCGCCTGTCTCGGAGCAATCCAGCGGGCGATTTTTTTGTTATATATTTTTCTGATAATGTTTTTATATTACTCTAAAAGAAAGAAGAAGAGAAGTTACTACACACCAAAAATATCCCATTATTATGATAGGCAATTCGTTTGATCAGATTAACAACGTAGAATAGAAGAATTTTTCAGGGCAACTATTTAGAAATAGTCTATTCAAACATTATTTTGTACCTTTGTAACCGATAAATTTTTTAATTAAATATGGCACTTACACAAGAACAAATAAATTCTATGGGAGATGAGCTTGTATCCGTCTTCAAAACGATATATGACCCAGAAATTCCGGTTGATATTTACGAGCTTGGCCTTATTTACGATGCACATATAAACGAAGATGGCGAAGTAAAAGTTCTCATGACGCTAACCTCGCCAAACTGCCCTGTTGCAGAATCTTTACCTGCAGAAGTGGAAAGAGCCGTAGAAGAATTAGAGCCGGTTAGCAAATGCTATGTAGAAATCACATTCGATCCGCCATGGGATCGTGATATGATGAGCGACGAAGCTAAATTCGAGCTCGGAATGCTTTAATTTTATTGATTTTTTTAGTATACTTGTTATCATAAAAAAACTAACTATGGACTCTATTACCTTTTATTTTATTCTTATAATTATATTAGTAATTATAGGCTTAGGTATTTTCACCGTCAAACAACAAACAGCTGTAATTATCGAACGTTTTGGGAAATTCGAAAGTATCCGAAATTCTGGTTTACAATTCAAAATCCCATTTGTCGACAAAATCGCAGGACGCATTTCCCTTAAAATACAACAACTTGATGTCGTAGTAGAAACCAAAACCAAAGACGATGTATTTGTTCGACTAAAAATTTCGGTACAATACCAAGTAATTAGTAAACAAGTGTATGATGCATTCTATAAACTAGACAATCCATACACCCAAATTACGTCTTTTGTCTTTGACGTTGTTCGTGCAGAAGTACCAAAACTTCGCTTAGATGACGTTTTCGAGAAAAAAGACGATATTGCGATTGCCGTAAAAAGTGAATTACAAGAGGCTATGAATTCATATGGTTACGTAATTATCAAAACATTGGTAACCGATATCGATCCTGATGAGCAGGTGAAACATGCCATGAACAGAATTAACGCTGCCGAACGCGAAAAAATAGCAGCACAATACGAAGGAGATGCCCAGCGAATTCTGATTGTAGAAAAAGCCAAAGCAGAAGCAGAATCAAAACGTTTGCAAGGACAAGGAATTGCTGATCAACGAAGAGAGATTGCGCGAGGACTATTAGAATCAGTTGATGTACTCAATGGAGTTGGGATTACTTCACAAGAAGCTTCTGCACTTATCGTGGTTACCCAACATTATGATACGCTACAAGCAATAGGCGAAAAATCAGGAAGCAAACTAGTTCTTCTGCCCAACTCACCAACTGCAGCCAGTGAAATGCTCAATACAATGGTGACTTCTTTTACAGCAGCAAATGAACTAAGCAAAGACACACCTTCTACCCAATCACCTTAACAATAAGTAGGAAGTATTTTAAAAAAAATAAAAAGTATCAAGACACAAAAAACCGATTCGCACGAATCGGTTTTTTTAGTATCAACTTATTGTAGTGATAAATTGGTAAAACCTAATGATAGGCTATCTTAATTATCTATTTGCTTATATTGTTCATATTTCTTTTTTACCAAACGAAGAAAATAACTAATCGTAGTACTAAAAATACCGGTTGCAATCAAAGATAATCCAAACCAAACTACTGCTGCGTAACCAGCCAATATAGGATTAACCAACAAAACGATTCCTAAAACTAAACCAATAAGAGCAAAGAAAAGGGCAAATCCCCAATTTTTTACTCCGTAATTTTTCAGGTCGATAGAATAACCTATTCCAGATACAGAACGAAAAATCACTAAAAACCCAACATAGAAAGCAAGAACTTCTAAACTAAAGATTGGGTTACTTAGAAGGACTAGCCCAACAAAAACAGAAAGTAAGCCAAAGGCTAAACTCCATCCCCAATTGACCATTTCATTTCGGTTCGAGAATGCAAAAAACGACTCGAAAATTCCCGAAACAAGAAAAGTTACACTAAAAAAAGTTGCTAAAGCCGCATAGGACATCAGAGGATTGACAAAACACCAAATTCCGATAACGATGAATAAAATACCTGCGATTAATGGAACCCACCATTTTTTTACGGTAGACCGCATTGAATTTAAAAAATTATTTTCCATTTATACTATTTTGAAATTACTAGGTTTACTATACTTTTTGGGGTTATGTTTTGCATTTTCATGCAATAAAACAAATAAACTGCCAAAAAAACTACCTCAAATTACTCAAAAAACGATACTCAACAAAGCAATATCAGAAAAGATAATGTATTTTAGTAGCAATGTAGCAATAATTATAGTCATTACAAAATAAGAAGTATTATACCATGAAAAAACTATCTGTATTACTTTTCAATCTTGGAATTCTGATGAACTTAAATGCACAGAACTTTAAAGGGAAATACCCAACCACAGCAAAAGCAAACCATACTGATGAATATTTTGGTGAGAAAGTTGCCGACCCATATCGATGGTTAGAAGACGATCGTTCGCCTCAAACGAAAGCATGGGTAGAAGCCGAAAATAAAGTAACTTTTTCTTATCTCGACAAAATTCCGTTACGCAATGAGTTGAAAAAACAATTGACTGATATTTGGAATTACGAAAAGGTAGGAACACCTTTCAAAGAAGGAAGTTATACTTACTACTACAAAAACAATGGTTTACAACAGCATAGTGTATTGTACCGTAAAAAAGGTGAAAACGGAAAAGAGGAAGTTTTTCTTGACCCAAATACCTTCTCGAAAGATGGCTCTACTTCTTTGGCAGACGTTAGCTTCTCAAAAGATGGAAGCTTAGTTGCTTACTCTATTTCGGAGGGAGGCTCTGATTGGAGAAAAGTGATTGTTCTGAATACTGAAAACAAACAACAGATTGGAGAGACCTTGGTCGATGTGAAATTCTCTGGCATTGCCTGGAAAGGAAATCAAGGATTTTATTACTCGAGCTACGACAAACCAAAAGGATCTGAATTATCAGAAAAAACAGACCAACACAAAGTGTATTTCCATACACTAAACACCCCGCAAAAAGATGACAAATTAGTTTTCGGTGGAAAAGAAACACCTCGTCGTTACATTGGAGCATACCTTACCGATGATGAACGTTTCTTGGTAATTACTGCTGCAAACACCACAACAGGAAACGAATTGTACATTCAGGATTTGAATGCGCAAGATAATAAGTTTATACAGTTAGCTAAAGGTTTCGATCAAAACGCTACGGTTGTAGACAATGATGGAGATGTGCTATATATCCAAACCAACTACAAAGCGCCTAACAATCGCTTGGTAAAAACCAATTATACAACAACAGATAAAGAAAAATGGCAAGACGTCGTTGCAGAAACCGAAAATGTTTTATCGATTTCGACAGCTGGCAAATACTTCTTTGCACATTACCTGAAAGATGCCGTTACACAAATTCAGCAATTAGACAAAACAGGTAAAAAAGTGCGCGACATACTATTACCTGGTGTCGGGAGTGCTGGAGGTTTTAGTGGGAAAAAAGACGAAACAGAAGTGTATTACGTTTTTAGCAATTATATCACTCCGACAACGAGTTACAAATTCGATTTAGAAACAGGTAAATCAGAATTATACATTAAACCTGCAATCAAATTCAATCCAGAAAATTACGAATCGAAGCAAGTATTTTATTCATCAAAAGATGGGACCAAAGTTCCGATGATTATTACCTATAAAAAAGGATTAAAACTCGACGGAAAAAACCCTACTATTCTCTACGGTTATGGAGGGTTCAATATCAGTCTGACACCTTCTTTTAGCGTGACAACTGCTACTTGGATAGAAAATGGTGGAATTTATGCTGTTGCCAATCTACGTGGCGGAGGTGAATATGGAAAAAAATGGCACGACGGAGGGCGACAATTCAATAAATTAAATGTATTTGATGATTTTATCGCTGCCGCTCAATACCTACATAAAAACAAGTACACTTCACCAGAATATACCGCCCTTTCTGGAGGATCGAACGGAGGATTATTGGTTGGAGCTACGATGACAATCGATCCGAAAATTGCCAAAGTTGCCTTGCCAGCTGTTGGGGTTTTAGACATGCTTCGTTACCATACATTTACGGCAGGTGCAGGATGGGGATATGATTATGGTACTGCAGAAGACAGCAAAGAAATGTTTAATTATCTCAAAGCATATTCACCTGTACACAATGTGAAAAAAGGACAATGTTATCCTGCGACATTAGTTACTACAGGAGACCATGATGATCGTGTTGTTCCGGCACATTCGTACAAATTTGCTGCAGAGTTACAAGACAAACAAGGCTGTAAAAATCCTGTTCTTATCCGTATCGAGACCAAAGCAGGGCATGGTGCAGGAAGATCGACAGAAGTTATAATCAACGAAACAGCTGATAAATTTGCGTTTACGCTGTGGAATATGGGTATCAAAAATCTCAAAAAGAAATAATCATTTTTTTGAGATCAGCCCTTAAAATAGTAATCAATAAAAAAAAGGTAGTTAACTAAATTGGTTAACTACCTTTTTATAATTAGAAATAATTGCTTTATTAGTAGTAAGTATAACGTCTAACTTTAGCAACATACTTTGCTAGACGAATTACTTGGTGGCTATATCCGTACTCATTATCATACCAAACATATAACACTCCATTTCTACCATCGCTAGATACTAAAGTTGCATTACTATCGAAAATAGAAGGTGCCGACGTCCCGACAATGTCAGAAGACACCAATTCGTTGTTTAATGAATATTTAATTTGTTCTACCAGATTGCCTTCTAATGCAGCGTGACGAATAGCCTCATTTATATCATCTCGAGTTACATCCTTTCCAAATTCGATGTTGAGAACTGCTAACGATCCGTTTGGTACAGGAACACGAATAGCATTCGAGGTAAGTTTACCTTCTAGACTTGGCAATGCTTTTGATACTGCACTTCCTGCTCCGGTTTCTGTAATAACCATATTGAGAGCAGCCGCACGACCACGACGGTATTTTTTGTGCATATTATCTACTAAATTTTGATCATTGGTATACGCATGAATAGTTTCTAAATGACCTTTCACAACCCCAAGCTTCTCTTCTACTACAGCCAAAATAGGTGTAATCGCATTGGTAGTACAAGATGCAGCTGAAAATATGTTGACCTCGTCTGGAGAATAATCTTCATGATTTACACCGTATACAATATTGGGCACACCTTTTCCTGGAGCAGTAAGAATCACTTTCTCAGCACCTTTTGATTTCAAATGTCGGCTCAAAGCTTCTTCATCTTTGAAAGCGCCAGTATTATCAATAACCAAAACATTTTTGTAACCGTACGACGTGTAATCGATATCTTCTGGTTGGGCTGCTGAAATTAAATTTACAGTTGTTCCGTTGATAATTAATGCATTGTTTTCGTGATCTGCAATTACAGAACCATCGAAGTCTCCATGAACTGAATCATAACGTAATAGAGACGCTCTTTTTTCTATCAAAGTAGGATCATTTTTGTCACGTGTAACTATGGCACGTAAGCGCAATTGCTGTCCTTTTCCTACTTTCGACATTAATTCGCGAGCTAATAAACGTCCGATACGACCAAAACCATAAAGTACAACGTCACGCGGTTCGATATTTTCGATATCTTTCGCATCTTTCAATGATTCACGAACAAAGTCTTCTGCATTTTCGCTTCCGCTATTTTTGTACTCGTAAGTTAACTTTCCTAAATCTATTCTTGAGGGTGGCAAATCAATAGCATTAATAGCATTTGCAATCGCCAATGTATCTTCTATCGCTATAGGTTTGCCGATAAATTCACCCGCATACTCATGAAGATTGATAATTTCACTAACATTTTTATCAATTAATTGATTACGGAAAATTAATAGCTCTATTGACTTATCATACCATAAGTCGCTCACAGTCTTGATTAACTCTACCGTGTCTTTTCTAACCTTCGCTTGGTTGACTAACTGATCTTCGTACGAAACGTTTTGCCATGTTCTTTATTATTTATTTTATGTTTTGTTCTAGTTGCGCAAAGATAATGATTTATACTGTATTGTACGAAAATTGAAAAAACAAATCATCGTTCTTTCTCCTACCTAGAAAAATGATGAAATACTACTAGAATAGATATTTTACCATAAGATAATATTAACTACTCCACAAATATCTTCTTCCTGGATAGATTGTTGAAATATTATACATTTATTTTTTTTCTGCACAATGAAATCTATTTTCAACAAAATTTACCGAAATCCCTCAACTGATCAATTATTTTTTTTCTTATACCATCCACTATATTGATAGATTTCACCTTTCCTTAACAAAGAATTTCATACCTTTATCAGTATAAGTTAAACAGTTCAACTATAAAGAAAACTTATTAAGCTATCTATTTTTAATATTGTTTATCTATGAAAAAACAGCCAATCTAGCGTATATTTGCCTTAGATAAAATGAAATAAAGAATAGTATTAATCACAAAAACATTAGAAAGTATGTCATTAGTAGGAAAAAAAGCACCAAATTTTGTTGCACCAGCAGTTATCAACGGAGATGAGATTGTAGAAAATTTTAGCTTACCAATTGGTGAGAAAAATATCGTGTTATTCTTCTATCCAAAAGATTTCACTTTTGTTTGCCCAACAGAATTACATGCATTTCAATCTAAACTAGCAGAATTCGAAAAAAGAGATGCTGTAGTTATCGCTGCATCTTGCGACTCTGAAGAAACGCATTTAGCTTGGTTAACAACCGCAAAAGACAACGGTGGAATAGAAGGGGTTACGTATCCAGTTGTAGCTGATTTAGCAAAAACTATCGCAATGGATTACGGTGTTTTGGCAGGAGATTATGTGTACAATGAAGAAAGAGATGCCTTAGAATTTGAAGGATTGCCAGTTGCTTTCCGTGGTACTTTTATCATCGACAAAAACGGAGTTGTACGTCACGAAACCATCAACGATTTACCATTAGGTCGTAATATCGACGAGTATGTACGTTTATTAGACGCTATCTTACACGTAGAAAAATACGGAGAAGTTTGTCCTGCAAACTGGGAAGAAGGTAAAGAAGCTATGAATGCAACCAAAGAAGGTGTAGCAACTTATTTATCTAAAAACTAATCAATTACATTACACTTTATATAATAGAGTTTAACTAGCAGCTGTCTAAACTACAGAATGTAATATCAGAAGTTGTTTAGACGGCTTTTTTCAACTTTAAAAAAACAAATTAACCCAAAACATATGTCAGAATTAATTGAATTACAAGAAGATAATTTAGCACAACAAATAGCAGACAACGACTTAGTTGTGGTGCAATACGGTGCAGGATGGTGCGGAAACTGTCGTTTGGTAAAACCAAAATTCAAACGTATGGCAGCCGAAACACCCGACGCTAAATTTATCTATGTAGATGCAGAGAAATTTGTAGAATCTAGAAAATTAGCGGATGTTCCAAACTTACCAACCTTCGCTATCTTTAAGGGAGGTGAAAAGGTAGGACAAGTAACCGCATCGAAAATAGAAGCAATAAAAGAATTATACAATGAAGTTACCAGTATTTAAGAATTTGGCAAAAAATGTGTCGACAGAAGATTTAGAGGCTGCATTAGTAGTTCTAGAATCTTATGCAGAGTCACCAGCCGTAAAAGAAGATGAACAAGAAGCAATAGGTGAGATTATTTCTAATATTTGCGGCGCCATAGAAATGAAAGAAATGTTAAACAAAGGCATGGATGAGCGCGAAGCAGCCAATACTTTTATGCAACGTGTTATGGGATCAATTGATCGCTAAAATTATTCTCAGGATAAAGAGAGTAAAAAAGGAGGGAGTTGTGACATAGTCACAACTCCCTCCTTTTTTTATATAGTATTTGGATTATTATTTAGAAAACAAATTAAAGATATCATTTCCTAAGATAAAGACCATCAAACCTAGTAAAATAATTGCTCCGACCATTTGTGCTTTTTCCAACAATTTATCACTTGGTTTTCTCCCAGAAATCATCTCATACAATGCGAAAACAGCATGACCACCATCTAACGCAGGAATCGGCAATAGATTAATAAAAGCTAACCATGCTGAAATTACTGCAGTAAAATTCCAGAAGAAATCCCAATTCCATGTCGTTGGCATCTGCTTAACCATCCCGATTGGTCCTGCAACTTGCTTACGGCCTCCTTCTGTAGTTGCAACGGTTTTAAGTCCACGCATTTGAGTAAAAACAGAGCTGAAAGTTCTTGTCACTCCTTCTTTCAAGCTTCCGAAAACACCTAGATCTTGCTGATTAACCAATCCTTTTAGATACGTATTATCGGGAGTTGTTAGAATACCCAGTTTCCCTTTTTGGTCTACCTTTGCCATCAACTCGATTTCTTTACTATTTCTCATTACAGAAATCGTTACATTTTGTCCTTTGTATTTATTAATCCAATCGTTAAAATCTGCAAAAGTATGAATTGTTCTTCCGTCAATACCTGTTATTCGATCACCTTTTATAATTCCTGCATTTTCTGCATTCGAATTGGCTACTACACTATCTATAATAAAAGGAAAGTCTGGAGTATAGAAGCTTCCTTTGTACTCTAAAATTTTCTTACTAAATTCTTTTGTAATCGGTAGAGAAACCTCTTCACCGTTACGCAAAACCTCTAAGGATTTCCCACCCAACATCGATTCTTTGGCAATTTCTTGCAAGCTATTGTATTTTATATGGTCTACTCCAATTGGTATATCACCTTTTTTTAGACCTAGTTTTACTTGGGTAGAGTCTACCGTTAAACCATATTGCATTTTTTGCACATCGATATAGGTTTCTCCATTTTTCATTAACATTACCCAGAAAATAAGAATTGCCAATAAAATATTAACAATTATACCTCCGAGCATGATAATTAATCTTTGCCAAGCAGGTTTTGTCCTAAACTCCCACGGCTGTGGTTCTTGCTTCATTTGTTCGGTATCCATACTTTCGTCTATCATACCGGCCAATTTCACATACCCTCCTAATGGCAACCACCCAATTCCGTAGAGAGTATCGCCAATTTTCTTTTTCCAGATGGCAAACTTCACATCAAAGAAAACGAAAAAACGCTCTACACGAACACCAAAAATTCTAGCCGTAATATAATGACCATATTCGTGTAACATGACCAACAACATTAAGCTAAGCATTACCTGCGCTATCTGAATTATCATATTCTATTTTTCTAAATTTATTATTTTATAAAGGGTACAAAATTACGGATTTATTCTTCAGTTGAAGAATTATTTTTCCATTCGACTGATTCAATGAAGCGTTTTACATCCGATTGTATATATTGTATAGCAGGCGCTAGTGAATCGGGATTTGGTTTTGCCGAAAAGTAAACCGAGCCCGAAATGAAGTTTCGTACGCTATCGGTCACATGAAATTTGTAGTTAATTGCCGATTCTCCGCCCAACTCAAACAAGGTACCATATACCCGATGCTCTGGATAATGGAATTCTTGTGGAGAAATATAAGACGCTTTTACGGTTTGTTCTTGAACAAATTTTTCACTATCTTTTATCTTAGAGATTAAATCGGGCTTCGAAGTTATCGGAAAATAAGTGAGATACATATTCGCCTTCATACGCGGATAATGAATCGTTAATCTCGATGGATTATTCGGGTCCGAAATCACCTTTGCCCACCGAGAATAAGAAAATGTAAAATCTCTTGCCTGCTGATAATCGTTATAGCTTGCTTTGGGATACTCTAACCGGATTTGTCCTAAGGGTTTTGCTTGTTCATTTTGTTCGCAACTGCTAAAAAAAAATCCCAACCCTCCTGCAATTGAAATCATTAGCAGACTTGCTAACTTTTTTTGCTTTTTCATTCAACTATATTAAACCGTATTTTGCTAGAAAGGTAAATCGTCCTTTTCATCCTCTATTTCTTGTACGTTTTTCGTATCTAAACTACTACTTCTTGGTAAAGTTCCTGTACCTTGTGCATGATCACTTTTCGGTGTGAGGAACTCAATCGAGTTAGCCACAATTTCTGTAGTGTAGCGTGTTTGCCCATTATCATCCCATTTGCGAGTTTTTATTCTTCCTTCGACAAAAACTTTATCTCCTTTTTTTAGGTATTTTTCGCACAACTCTGCCAACTTATTTCGGGTTACAATATTATGCCACTCTGTTTCTGTGATTCGTTCACCAGCTCTCGAAGTGTAAGCTTCGGTGGTGGCAATCGGAAATCTGCCTATGCAATTGGTGTCATCAAAATAATGCACCTTTACGTCGTCACCCAAATTTCCTATTAAGATTACTTTATTCGTGGTTCCATTCATAACATTCTCTTTAAGGTTATAAACAAATTTAATCGAAAATTCTTAAATCCATAAACTTTTCAATAGGTTTGGGCAAGGCATATCGCTCGAGGTCTTGGTAGGATACAATTTCGGCTTTCCAAAAAGCTTTCAGATCCGACAAAGATTGTTCATTCACCTCTAATTCCCAAAATTTTATATGTAAGCGTTGATGCGATAAAAGATGAGTTTCTTCATACAAAAATCGACATTTATCATCATAATCCCTATGAAAAATAGGCACATCGTCGGCTTTTCTGCTTTCAACTTTTGGTAAGCTAAAAAGTTTTGCCCAAACATCTTTATCATCACGTTGCATAAGCAAAAAAAGATGTTGGTGATGAATATATATAAAATGTAAATATCTATTTTTGATGGTTATTTTTTTTAATTTGACTGGCAATTTATTTTGGACATTTTTCTGCAAAGCAAAACACGATTCGTTCAACGGACAAGCTTCACATTTATAATTTTGGGGAGTACAAATCATCGCACCTAAATCCATTACCGCTTGATTAAAATCGCCTGGACGTTCTCTATCGATGATCTCTTTCCCCAATGCAAAAAATTTCTTTTTAGTTGCAGGTTCAGTAATGTCATCATACAAACCAAAATATCGAGCAAAAACACGATACATATTCCCGTCGAGTGCAGGGGTTACTTCATTATAACAAATAGAAGCAATTGCCGATGCAGTATAATCACCAATGCCTTTTAGTTTTTTCAGATCTTGTGAATTATCTGGGAAAATACTATCTTCATGAAGATAAAGATATTTTGCGGTAGCATGCAAATTACGTGCTCTCGAATAATATCCTAATCCTTGCCACAGCTTAAGCACCTGATTTTCATCGGCTCTTGCCAACATCTCGAGTGTCGGGAAATGAGATATAAAACTCTCGTAATAGGCGATACCTTGTTGTACACGAGTTTGTTGTAGAATAATTTCTGAAAGCCAAATTTTATAGGGATCTTTTGTATTGCGCCAAGGTAGAATACGTTTATTATGATCGAACCAAGCCAAAATCAATAAGTTGGCATTTAATTTTTTGTCCAAATAACTTTTTTTTTAAAATTTACAATGCTTATATTTGCATCCGCTTTCAAATTTAAGAATAATAAAGAGTAATTATGACAAAGGCAGATATAGTAAACAATATTTCAAGTAAATTAGGTCTTGAGAAAGGAGATACGCAGCGAGTTATTGAGGCGTTTATGGACGAGGTGATCAAATCATTAGAAAACGGAGAAAATGTTTACCTGAGAGGTTTTGGTTCATTCACAATCAAGAAAAGAGCAGAAAAAACGGGGCGTAACATTACCAAAGGAACATCTATTATTATTCCTGCACACAATGTCCCAGGCTTCAAACCTGCCAAATCATTTGTAGAAAGCGTAAAAGCAAAAGTAAAAGTAGAAGATTAATTATAACATTATTAAATAAATTTTAGAAATATGCCAAGCGGAAAAAAACGTAAAAGACATAAGGTAGCGACTCATAAAAGAAAAAAACGTCGTCGTCTTAACAGACACAAAAAGAAAAAATAATCCATGTATTACAGGTGATATATTTTTAATCTTTTTGATTAGCACTTTTCATGTTAGCCAAACAGGAAAGTGCTTTTGTGTTTAATTAATAGAACATTATTTTTTGATGAATAAAGAATTAGTAATATCAACAGAGGGTCAAGATGTGCGCATTGCTGTCTTAGAAGATGGTCGATTAATGGAGCTTCATCAGGATTCCAGCAATCAAGGTTTTGCTGTTGGTGATATTTACTTGGGGAAAATCAAAAAATTGGCACCAAGTCTCAACGCATGTTTTGTAGATATTGGGTATTCTAAAGATGCCTTTTTACATTACCATGATTTGGGACCACAAATTCGTTCGTCTTTCAAGTTTTCTCGTTTGTCGATGAAGAACAAGCACCAAACACATTGGTTGAAGCACTTCAAGACTGAGAAAGATATCAACAAAGACGGCTCTATTGCAGATGTTTTTCAGCCCGGAGATTCGGTAATGGTTCAAATTACCAAAGAGCCGATACACTCCAAAGGTCCTAGAATTACTTCAGAAATTTCTATTGCTGGTCGTTATATAGTTTTAGTTCCGTTCTCTAATAGAGTTTCTATTTCACAGAAAATAAAAAACAAAGAAGAGCGCGAACGTTTGCTAGGGATTTTAGAAGCGATAAAGCCAGAAGGATTTGGTGTAATTATCCGAACAGTTGCCGAAGAAAAAAACACAGAAGAGTTGCAAGATGACTTGAATTATTTACTCAATAAGTGGAAAGTAGTCCATCGAAACTTGGTAAAGAACACTGCTCCTGCACTGATTCTAGATGAGATGGATCGTGCATCTTCTATTCTTCGAGATAATTTCAATGATGATTTCATCAAGATTTCGGTGGATGATGAATCTTTGTACAACGATATGCGCGATTACCTAAAATATATTGCGCCCGATAAAATAAAAATCGTAAAACTATACGAAGATCCTATCGTTCCTATATTCGAGAAGTATAACATCGAGCGGCAAATAAAGCTAGCTTTTGGCAGAACGGTAACCATCCCACAATCGAAAGGAGCTTATCTGGTTATCGAACATACTGAAGCTTTACATGTTATTGATGTGAACTCTGGTAACATCTCCAGAAACTCTAGAAACCAAGAAGACTCTGCTTTCACTGTGAACAAAGTTGCAGCAACCGAAATTGCTAGACAACTGAAACTAAGAGATATGGGAGGTATTGTTGTTATCGACTTTATTGACATGACTTCTGCCGAGCATAAGAAACAACTTTTTGAACATTTACGTTCAGAAATGCAAAAAGACAAAGCCAAACACAAAATTCTACCCCCAAGTAGATTTGGTTTAATTCAGATAACTCGACAAAGGGTGCGTCCTGAACTGAATTATACCACAACCGAAGAAAACCCCAATCACGATGACGAAATTGAAGCGCCTATTGTATTGATCGATAGAATCAATCAAACTCTTCAAGGCATCGTTGACCGAAAAGACAAAGATCTAAGCAAGATGTCGTTACATGTACACCCATTTGTAGCTGCTTATCTAAAACAAGGAATTCCAAGCATACAAATGAAATGGTTTATGAGATACAAAAAATGGATAAAAATCGTCCCAAGAGACGCCTATAAGTATTTGCAATTCAACTTCTTAGACCTCAACAAAAACACCCTTTACAACGAGTCAAATTAAGCAACAAAAAAATCTACTCTAGGAGTAGATTTTTTTTATTAATATCGATAAAAAGTAAGTTTTCTGTAGAGAAATATTATTTTTCGGGTTGTAAGTATAGATCGAAATAGTCGGTAATTTTCTGCATCAAATGCACTCTATCTTTGCCGCGCACATTATGTTCGTGTCCTGGATACACGAAATAATCTATTTGCACTCCGTTACTTACAGCTTCGCGAAGAAAATCTATCGAATGTTGCCAAACCACCACCGGATCTTGCGCTCCGTGAATCATCATCAATTTACCTTTGAGATCTTTGGCTCGGTTGAGCAAGTTGTTTTCTTTGTATCCTTCTGGATTGTCTTGAGGCGATTCCATGTAGCGTTCTGTATACATAATTTCATATTGCGTCCAATCGAGAACCGGACCTCCAGCAACGCCAACTTTAAAAACCTCTGGCTTTCTCAACATGAAAGATGTTGTCATAAAACCCCCATAGCTCCAACCATGAATTCCCATCCTTTCGGCATCTACATATGGCAATGAACGCAAGTACTCTACACCTTTCATCTGATCATTCATTTCTACAGTAGCTAATTTTCGGTGGATTGCTTGCTCAAACTTCAGCCCCCTGTTTGATGATCCGCGACCGTCCATTGTGAAAACAATATAACCTTTATCGGCCAAGACATCATACCATAGATTTCCGCTTGCTGGGAAGCGATTCGTAATCAATTGTGCATGCGGTCCATTGTATAAATACACAATTACTGGATATTTTTTAGTAGGATTAAAATCGGTCGGATAAATAATTTTCCCGTATAAATCGGTTCCATCATCAGCTTTTAGAGTAAGGTTTTCTACTTTTGCAGTCTGATAATTTTCCAAAGGATTTTTGGCTGTCAATAAATTTTGAGTCGATTTTCCATCGGTAGAAAGTAAATCAATTTTACGAGGCGTGGTTTCATTGGTCCAAACATCCAACACATAATTTCCTGATTTTGATGCTAAAACTGTATGAGTTCCAGGGTTTTTAGAGATTTTTCTCAATTTTCCGTTTTCCCAGTTCACGGCATACAGTTGTTTTTCTTTGGGAGAATCTTTGGTTGTTGTAATTAACAATTCTTTTCGTTTCGGATTATTTCCTACAATTTCATTTACCAACCAGTTGCCTTTTGTAATAGCATTCAACAATTTCCCTTCTCTGTTATATCGATACAAATGCATAAAACCGTCTCTTTGCGACCACCAAACAAACTCATCTTTTTTCCCTGGCAAAAAATACAATTCGTGCTGTGGTTCTACATATTTATCATCTTTTTCCTCGAACAATGTTCTTATTTTCTTTCCGCTTGCTACATCATATTCGTTGAGCTGGAGATGTTTTTGATTGCGTGATAAAAGGGCGATAAAAATAGATTTCTCATCAGGCGACCAAGTTACTGAAGTGAGATAATGATCGATTTCGGGTTGGGTTTGAAGAAAGATTGTTTTGCCCGTTTTGGGTTGATAAACTCCCAAAGTTACGGTATGATTTTTTGTGCCCGAAAAAGGATATTTGATGTTTTTATTCACTGCAGGTTGTACCGACCAGTCAACAATCGGATAATCGGTTACAACTGTCTGATCCATTTTATAAAACGCCAAATAATTTCCCATTGGCGAAAAGAACAAACCATGATTGATCCCAAATTCGTTCTGATGAACCGACTTTCCGTTTACAACTTCGTACTTGCCATCTTTTGTAATCTGATGTATTTTACCTGTTTCATCATACAAAAACACATTATTATCAAGCACATAAGCGAGTTGTTTGTTGTGTGCATCTATAGTAGCATCTTCAGCTTTTTCTGGTAGTTGCATCCATTGGGTAATCTGTCCATTTTTTTTGATCCAATGATAAGTTCTCGCGTTGGTAAAATAAGCCTCCTCTTCATTCACCCATTGAAAATAAGGCAAACGGTTCTGCTCGAATTGTGTACTACGAAAAAGTGTATCTATTTTCTGATTAGTTGCTGAACGCTCTACAAGTGCCTCGCCATACGAAGTTTTCACACTTAGCGTATAGCGATCTTGTGAAGGCTTCCAGCCGAGTTGGGATAGATTTTCTATTCGTAAATTACTTCCTAAACCCAAAACTGCATCGGCCATGCTTAGGTTTTTCTTTTGCCCAAAAACAGCCGAACTTACTAAAAATGCTATTGTAAGATAGGGGATATTTTTCATGTATATTCTATGTTTTATTTAAAATGATTTTCCAAAGCTTCGATATTCTTTCTATCACTTCCGATAAAAATCGATTGTCCATCAACAATTACAGGACGTTTGAGAAAAGTATAATCGGATAAAATATAACCTTTATAATCTTGCTCGTTAAGTGTTTTATCTTTCAGCCCTAAAGTTTTATACTTTTGTGCTCTTCGCGAAAATAATGCCTCATAACTTTTGGCTAATTTTTGTAAATCGTCCACTTCTTTTTTGGTTAATGGTTCTGATTTTATTTCTCTCATCTCGAATCCGTCTGTCGGTATTGTATCTAGAATTCGTTTACAAGTAGAACAAGTCTTCAGATAAAATATTTTTTTCATACAAGCCTTTTTCCAATTCAATTGGGTAAAGATAAAGAAGTTTGACTGGTTTCTGTGCTGATTTTGATATTTTCCTGATCGAATGATTATCTTTACCACATGGAAAGAAAGGAAACAATACGGCTCAATAAGTTTATTAGTGATAGTGGTTATTGTTCTCGCCGAGAAGCTGATCAATATATAGAAAACAGACAAGTATACGTTAATGGTCGAATTGCAAAAGTTGGACAACATGTGCAATTACATGATCAGGTAGTGGTGAACAATATCGAAATAAAACCCAGAGACAAAGAAATGGCCATATACATTGCCCTTAATAAACCCGTTGGCATCACATGCACTACCGACCCGAATGATCCTACCAATATCATCGATTTTCTGAGTTTTGGTGAGCGTATTTTTCCGATTGGCCGCTTAGATAAAGACTCGCAAGGATTGATTCTTTTGACTAGCGATGGAGATATTGTGAACAAAATTCTTCGGGCTGGCAATAAGCACGAGAAAGAATACATCGTTACTGTCGACAAACCGATTACAGATGATTTCTGTACCAAAATGGAAAATGGAGTTCCTATTCTTGGTGTGAATACAAAAAAATGTACGGTTGAAAAATTAAACACAAATACCTTTAAGATAATTCTAATTCAAGGTTTGAACAGACAAATCCGTAGAATGTGCGAATATTTCGATTATCGAGTTACAAAACTCGAGCGTACCCGAATTATGAATATTGATTTGAATGTTCCGATTGGTCAGTACCGAGATCTGACGAAAGAAGAGCTAATGGAACTGAAGCGTCTAACGGCTCAATCGGAACAACATGAAAAAGCAAAGGCTAACAAGAAGACTGCTAAAAAAAAGTCGACAACTAAAAAAACCGTTCTAGAAAAAGATACAACACCAAAAAAGAGAATAACCAGAAAACCAAAATCCCAACCACGCATAGGGAAAAGTAAACCGCCCGAAAAGCCAAAACGTAAAAGACGTTATTAGTTGTTTTTGGTTGTAGCTCTGGCTGAAAATATTTTTCAAATAATTTAATATCTTCGTACTTAAATATATTTCAAATCAATTAACATGAGAAAACTATTCTATTCTCTTCTCTTCTTATCGCTGAGCATCGGCAATTTGTTTGCGCAAGAGAATTTACCGTACCAACAACCTCCTATCGAAATTTTACAATTAGCAGATGCTAATCTTCCTCCTTCGGTATATGCAGACAGAAAAGGTGAAAATGCTTTTTTCTTCTACCGAAACCGCTACAAATCAATTGCTGAATTATCAGAAATCGAAATGCGTTTAGGAGGACTTCGCATCAACCCGAAAACCAATATCAATAGTAGACAATCGTACTTTGATCATTTAAGCGCTTATAACCTAAAAACAGGTAAAGAGCAAGAGATAAAAGGATTGCCAAGCAATGGAAAATTTGCCAATGTAATCTGGAATCGCAATCAGACTAAAATAGCTTTCACCAACACCACCGAAAATGGTGTAGAACTTTGGGTAGTGGATGTAAAAAGCAATCAAGCTAAAAAACTAACCAAAGATAATTTAAATGCAAATTTGGGTCGACCATTTACTTGGTTAGAAGATGGAGAAAGCTTTTTAGTGAACGTTTTACCATCGGATAGAAAAGGGCTTATCGATACCAAAGAAGCCGTTCCTACTGGTCCTACGATTTCTGTAAGCGATGGAAAAGAAGCACAAAACAGAACCTACCAAGATTTGTTACAAAACAAAAACGACGAGTTCAATTTCGAACAATTAACTCGCTCTGAACTATATCTGGTTACGACCGATGGTACGACTACCAAATGGAAAGATGCAGGAATGTATGTTTGGAGTAGTGTTTCGCCAGACGGGAACTTTATATCGATAACCGAAATGAAAAAACCTTTTTCGTACATTGTCCCGTATAACCGTTTTCCGCAAACCACAACTGTCTATGACAAAACAGGAAAGGAAGTAAAAATCATAGCCGAAAAACCGTTAGAAGAAGATAGACCAAAAGGCTTTATGTCTACCTCAAAAGGTGTACGGAGTCTTTCTTGGCGTGCAGATCATCCGGCAACTTTGGTTTGGGCAGAAGCTTTAGACGAAGGAAATGCAGAGAAAAAAGTAGATTATCGCGATGCTATTTATCAGCTATCGGCTCCTTTCGACGGAGAGAAAAAACTGATTCTAAAAACCGTTGATCGTTTTTCGGGTATTACTTGGGGGAATGACCAAATAGCAATAGCGTATGACAACTGGTGGAACACTCGAAATACCAGTAATTACCTTTTCAATCCATCGGACAATACACAAGAACCAAAACGTTTTTTCAGCCGTAATTATCAAGACGCTTACAATAATCCAGGAAGTTTTGTGACGATTGACAACCAATTTGGTAGACAACAATTATTCATCAACAATCAAAAACTAATGTTAGAAGGTGAAGGAATTTCTGCCGAAGGCATTATGCCTTTTATTGATGAGTTTGATCTGAAAACCATGAAAACTAAACGTATTTGGCGTGCTGCTAAAAGTGATAAACTCGAAACAATTGTCAATGTATTAGATCCTAAAAAAGGAATTGTTTTAGAAAGAATTCAATCCAAAACAGAATTCCCAAACTTATACATTAGAAACATCTTCAAACCTAAACAAAAGCCAAAGGCAGTAACCTTTCATAAAAACCCTTTCGAAGCGATGAATGGCGTTCATAAAGAAGTTATCACCTATAAACGAGAAGATGGGGTAGAATTATCAGGTACACTTTATCTTCCGCCAAATTACGACAGAAAGAAAAAAGAAAAACTACCGATGCTAATGTGGGCTTACCCCAGAGAATTTAAAGATCCAGCAACGGCAGGGCAAGTGACTACCTCACCCAATCAGTTTACATACCCGTCATACGGTACACCAATACTTTGGGCAATGCGCGGTTATGTTGTGTTGGATGATGCAGCATTCCCGATTATTGGTGAAGGAAACGAAGAACCCAATGATACTTTCGTAAAGCAATTGGTAGGAAATGCAAAAGCAGCCATCGATGCTGTAGATAAATTAGGCTATATAGACCGAACAAGAGTAGGTGTTGGAGGGCATTCTTACGGAGCTTTCATGACGGCAAATCTTTTAACCCACTCTGATTTGTTTGCAGCAGGAATTGCTCGTTCTGGAGCCTATAACCGCACCTTAACACCTTTTGGTTTCCAATCGGAAGAACGAAATTACTGGGAAGCACCAGAGGTTTACAATACCATGTCACCGTTCCAGAATGCAAACAAAATGAAGACTCCTCTTTTGCTGATTCATGGTGAGGCGGACAACAACTCTGGAACTTTCCCGATGCAATCTGAGCGCTATTTCAATGCGTTGAAAGGTTTAGGGGCAACCGCTCGTTACGTGGTCTTGCCAAAAGAGTCTCACGGGTATTCGGCCAGAGAATCTGTTCTACACATGCTTTGGGAACAAGATCAATGGTTAGAAAAATACGTAAAAAACAAAGGTCAAGAAACCAAAGAAGAAAAGAAATAATTTTTTTGGGGATATTGGACACAAAAAGCTAAGCCGAATTGGGTTAGCTTTTTTTTATATTTTGGGATAAAAACAAATGTAACATATCTTACCATGCATCAAACAAACTAATAAATAGCGGGATACAATAGAAATAATACATCACCAAAAAATTCCCGTAACTTTGTATAAATTATAAAAATCTATTGCCATGAAATTCAATACAAAAACAATACACGGAGGACAACAACACGATCCTTCTACAGGAGCGGTGAATCCTCCTATTTATCAGACCTCAACCTTTGCACAACAAAGTCCAGGAAAACACAAGGGATACGAATATGCACGTGGAGAAAACCCAACACGCACAGCTCTAGAAAACTCTTTGGCTTCGATAGAAAGCGGTGTGGCCGGTTTTGCATTTGGTTCTGGACTGGCTGCAATTGATGGTATTTTGAAGTTATTTTCTCTAGGAGACGAAATCATCGCCATGGACGATTTGTATGGAGGTTCTTATCGATTATTCACACGAGTTTATAGCAACTATGGCCTAAAATTCCATTTTGTGGATATGACCAATGTAGATGCGATTGTTGATTTGATGAACGACAACACCAAGATGATTTGGATAGAAACACCTACCAATCCTTTGATGAAAGTTGTGGATATTGAGGCTGTTTCGAAAGCTACAAAAGCAAAAAACGCAAACGTTCTAGTGGCTGTAGACAACACTTTTGCATCGCCATATTTACAACGTCCAATCGAGTTGGGCGCTGATATTGTTATGCATTCTGCGACCAAATATTTGGGCGGACATTCTGATTTGGTTGCTGGAGCTGTGATCGTAAATTCGAAAGAATTAGCAGAAAAAGTTCATTTTAATTTATTCGCTACGGGCGGTATTTTAGGTCCACAAGATTCGTATTTAGTACTACGCGGGATAAAAACATTGGCCGTTCGCATGGATCGTCATTGCGAAAACGGAATGAAAATTGCCGAGTTTTTGGTTCAACATCCGAAAGTAGACAAAGTGTATTATCCGGGTCTAAGCAATCATCCACAGCACAAAATTGCCAAAAAACAAATGAAAGCTTTTGGTGGAATGGTAACTTTCACATTAAAATCAGGTAAACAAGAAGATGCTTTTAAACTATTAGAGAACCTGAAAGTTTTCACCTTAGCTGAGTCTTTGGGTGGCGTAGAATCTTTGGCCAATCATCCTGCAACGATGACACACGCATCGATCCCAGCTGAAAAACGTGCTGAGATAGGAATCACAGATGATCTAATCCGCCTAAGTGTTGGTATTGAAGATATTGATGATTTGATTGAAGATTTAACCAATGTTTTCGCGTTGATTTAATCTTTTTATGAAACAATCATACAATAAAAAAATCCAGTCGAAGGTTCGATTGGATTTTTTTATAAATTATCTTTTCCGATTTTTTTATTTCTTTTGTTGATACAATACAGGATTCAAACTTTCGTCATTGTACATTTTCATTTGCTTATACACTTTCATGTATTTGATGCCTTTTGCAATATCATCGATTAATTCTTCGATTGCTGTACTCAGGTCCTGATGTTGAAGTTGTAGTACATCTAATTTACTTTGGCAAATAAATTTGTGATCTTCACTCGCATCTTCTCTGTTTACCTCTTGCTGCATATGATAAACTTTGAGCGATAGAATGGATAACCGATCGATTGCCCAAGCAGGTGATTCTGTATTAATTTTTGCATTTGGGCTCACCACAACGTCTTTGTATTTGTCTAAAAACCAAGAGTCGATATATTCTACCATATCTGTACGTTCTTGGTTCGACTTGTCTATCCAACGTTTTAAACGCAATGCTTCTTCTGGATCAATTGCTGGATCTCGAATGATATCTTCTAAATGCCATTGAACTGTATCGATCCAGTTTTTTTTATACAACAAATGCTCAATCAAATCATCTTTACTGTACGGATTTTCGATGGTTCTATTCACATCATCGTGTTGATGATAATCTGCAATACTTTGGTTAAATATGTTCCAAGCTTTTTCTGTAAAAGTCATATTAGTTACTGTATTTTGTTATAAAAAAAGCATTGCAATAAAATCACAATGCTGTATTTTTCTTTATTAAATTTAAATAAAGTTAGCTCTCCTTTTTATCAGGATCAATGTTCTTGTCTTCTTCTTTCGTTGCGTTCTTAAATTCTTTTATACCAGAACCTAAGCCTTTCATCAATTCAGGGATTTTTTTCCCACCAAATAACAAAAGAACAATCACAAGAATAATTATAATTTCTGTAGCACCAAACTGTCTAAACATATTCTATTGATTTTGTGCAAAGTTAAACATTAATTCTTACATACCTGCAACCCAAGTTGCTGGATTTTGTCTTTGTGTTCCGTTCCAAACCTGGAAATTCATGACCGTTTGTCCGTCGGTAGTATCGATTGTTCCCAAAGCTTGTCCTCGACTTACTTTATCGCCTTTTGAAACCGAAACCGAACTTAAATTCGTATACGCCGTAAAGAAAGATCCATGACGAACAAGAACCATTTTGGCCCCTCCAGCTATTTGCTGTACGGCGGTAACTTCTCCCTCGAAAACTGCTTTTGCTTGTGCCCCTCGATTGGTTGCAATATCTACCCCTAAATTTTCGTAGGAAATATTCGACAAAATCGGGTGAGATGAAGTACCAAAGGATGCAACAACACGACCGTTATCTACCGGCCAACGTAAACGTCCTTTGCTCGATGCAAAATCACCAGATATACCTCCCAGACCTGTACGGTCTTCATAAGCCTCATTACTAGGTGTTGCCTTGTCTACTTTTACAACTTTCTCTTTTTCTGGCACTTTTGTTACGACTTCTTTGTCTGCTTTTTCACGTGCAGCTCTTTCGGCTTCTGCTCTTGCAGCAGCAATTTTACGTTCATCTTCTTCTTTCTGTGCCTTAAGTCTTCTCTCCTCTTCTGCTTTTGCCAAGGCAATCAATCGTTGACGTTCGGCTTCTGCTTCGCGTTCTAATTTCTCAAACTTCTCAATCTCTGTACGCGCCGTTGTCACAAAAGATCCTTTCGGATTAGATTTTAGGTAAGCTTGATAAGATGCTTTGGTATGCGTAGATCTAGCTACATTCCATGCTCTTGCATCTTCTTCGATTACTTTGATGGCTTTTTGGGCAGAGGTATAATAATCCCCTTTAGGATTATCACTCATGTATTTCTGATATGCCGGAATAGTATTCGCACTTAGTGCTGTTTGCCATTCTTTTCTATCTTTTTCTGCTCGTAACTTTTCTAAGCGGATTTCTTCTTCTATAATTCTTCTTATTTGAGAATCAATTTGTCTTTGTAGTGCTTCTTTTTCTCGAATCTGAGCGGTTATCAAACCTTCATTCTTCTTAAATTCTTCTATGGCTGCGTTTTTTGCACGACGCTCGCTCTCTAATCCTTCAGCAAAAATTATTTGCTGTTTTAGCACTTTTTCTTTGTCGTTAACGGCTTTTTCTTTTTGCTTTTTTGCACTGACAATTGCCGATTGCTTATCCATGATTTCTTGAGCTTGTGCTTTCTGATAATCTGAATATTTTTCTAAATATTTGATACGACGATAGGCCTGATTGAGGCTGGTAGATGACAAAACAAACAGCATTTTGTTTGCAGTTGACTTATTCTTGTAAGCCTTGATTAAAACTTTTTTATATTCCTGCTTTAATCCTGCCAATTCGCGAGAGAGTTTATTAATTTCTAATTGAGTAGTGTAGATATCATCATCTAGAAGTTTTTTTTCTTTCGATAGGTTATTGACTAGTTTTGATTGTACTTCTATTTTCTTGGTAAGATTGTGCACAAAATCAACATTCAGCTTAGAATCTTGTTGATTCTTTTTCAGCTGCTTACTAAGCTGAATAATTTCTTTTTTCAGCTCGAGATTTTGTTTTTGCAATTTCTCTTTATCGCTTATTTTCTGCGCAAAGAGCAAAATACCAGAAAAAAATAAGACACAGCTTAGAAGGGTTCTCATTATTTAATATCTCTTTTCTTATATCCACTCGGTATGCTAAATGGCGTATCTATTTGTTGAAACGTAAAACTATTATATTCTAAATCAATTTGTTTGGTTTTCTTATCTTTTACCAAAATTTTAACATTTTTAGGCAGCTCTTCTTTTCCTGCTTTCACCCAGTTGAGATATTGGATTTGTACCTCAACTTTTTCTTTAGGATAATGTAAGTTGGCTTCTTTCAACCGAAAACCACTATCAAAAATATACGATTGTTCGTATGCTTCTTTCTTCGATTTAGCAGCCGTTGGTGTTATTCTATATTCATTGTCTACTTTTTCTGCTATGAAATCAGTATCCGTAAGATTGACAAATACTTTACCTAGCATCAAATTCTGAAATTTTTGATAATCGATAAAATCAACACCTAAAATTTTATTAATGAAAGAAAAATCACCGTCTATGTACGATTTCCCCATATTTTCATATGCCTGAAATTTATCTGGCGTTACTAAAGCGCGTGCTTTGAAAATAAATTTCTGTGCATTGATCCATATTTTATCTTGATTGTCGATAAATATTGTCGCATCAATACCAGTATTGATATCACCTAGATCGGCTTTGAGTGTTGATTTGATCATCAAATAATCAAAGCTCGATTCTTTACTGATTACATTTTTTATGATCGCACTACTGCTCGATGCAAAAGCCGAGGTTTCGTTTATTTTACTGGTTGTGGTTCTTTTGCTAGAAGCACAGCTTGCCAATAATAAACTTATCATAACAGAGATAGCAATTTTCCTCATTATATCGGTTTTATTATTGTAATTTAAAATCTATTACCGAATAATCTCCTAAACTGATGCTTCTGGAAAGACCATAATATTCTGCATTGTTGCCTATCATACTTTCGGTAAGATGAGCATTTTCTATGACAGCATTTTCTTGCACCAGGCTATTTTCTATGTTTGTGCCAATGACTTTGGTTCCGTTGCCTAAAGAAACATTTGGTCCTACTTTAGAGTCTTCGATGATGACATTTTCACCAATAAAACATGGCTGAATGATTAGTGAATTGGTAATTTTTGCAGATGAAGGAATCTCAAACTCACCACAAAAGCCTAGTACTTTGCTGTTGGTTTCTACGGTGACTGTTTTGTTGCCACAATCCATCCATTCATCAACTTTTCCTAGGGTGAATTTTTTACCTTTGGCCCGCATATTTTCTAATGCATCTGTTAGTTGATACTCGCCACTTTTCATTATATTATTGTCAATTAGGTATCGAATTTCATTTTTCAGTTCTTGTCCATCTTTGAAAAAATAAATACCTATAATTGCCAAGTCTGACACAAATTCTTTAGGTTTTTCTATGAAATCTGTGATAAATCCGTTGTTGTCTAATTTTACTACTCCAAAGGCACTAGGATTTTCTACTTGTTTCACCCAAACTACTCCATCATTTGTGGTATCGAGCTCGAAATTTGCTTGAAACAAAGTATCTGCAAATGCTACCACAACTGGCCCATCCATAGCTTCTTTTGCCATCCAAATCGCATGTGCAGTCCCTAGAGGCTCTTCTTGTCGATAGATACTACCTTTAGCTCCTAAACTTTGTGCAATTTGCAATAGGTTTTTTTCTACTTCTTCGCCAAAATCGCCAATTACAAAGGCAATTTCGTCGATAGCCTCCGATGATAGTCTATGTATATCCTCTGCTAAACGATGAACAATTGGCTTGCCAGCAATCGGGATCAAAGGCTTAGGCGTTGTGAGGGTATGCGGTCGAAGACGAGAACCTCTTCCCGCCATTGGAATAATAATTTTCATTATATTTTCAGGTTTTTTTTTACTAACGTATTTACTTATTTTTTATTATTTGCCCGTGCTACCAAATCCTTTGGCACCACGCGAAGTATCAGACAAATCTTGGACTTCCTCCCATTCGACTGTCTCATGTTTTGCAATCACCAACTGAGCAATTCTTTCTCCGTTTTGGATGGTTATTTTTTTTCTAGAGAGATTAATCATAATCACCCCAATTTCACCACGATAATCGGCATCTATTGTCCCAGGAGTGTTGAGGACAGACAAACCATCTTTCAGGGCAAGTCCACTTCTTGGGCGAACCTGTGCTTCGTAGCCAGCAGGCAATTCTATAGAAATGCCCGTCGGTATTAGTTTTCTTTCTAGAGGCTCTAGTTCTACCGCTTCTGTAAGATTAGCAGTAAGATCCATACCTGCTGACAAGGCTGTTTTATAGGCAGGCAAAGCATGATTGGATAGGTTGATGATTTTTACTTTCATCTTATTTTATTTTCTAATTTAAGACTCCTTTTTTCTATAAAATAAGTCATCGCAATATACATGATAAGCAAACTATTTCCAATGAAAAAGTTATTATCTAGAAGATAATATGTTACACAGGTAATAATAATTGCAGATGTGGTATAAAAAACAATTTTCTTGGTTTTATAGGGAATTTTATATTCTTTTTGTCCCCAAAAATACGAAATCAGCATCATACTTCCATAGGCCAAAAGTGTTGCCCAAGCAGAAACCATGAAACCATATTTTCTTAGTAAGGTGAAATTCATTATTACTGTAATACCGCATCCTATCAAAGAAATAATTGTCCCGACGTAGGTTTTGTCCGTCACTTTGTACCATGTAGACAGGTTGAAATATAAACCGTAAAACAAGTTAGCGATGAGAATTATTGGCACGATATCCATTGCTATCCAATAAGATGGGTTTCTGATTAGGATTAGCTTTATCCAATCTAGATTAGCTACAACACCGATAATCACCACATTACAAACTATACTGAAGTACAACAACACATCGGCATATGTTTTTCGGCTATCTGCTTTCTCCGAGACTTTGAAGAAAAAAGGCTCGACACCCATTCGGTATGCGGTAACAAAAAGGGTGAGAATCATGGCCAGTTTATAGACCCCATTATAAGCGCCTGCATCGGCTTCGGAAATTATATTTCTTTGGATTAGTTTATCGAGATTTTCATTGGTAACGAAAGCTAAGCCAGCAATCATGATTGGGTAGCCATAATGAAGCATTTTCTTGAATAATACCCTATCGAATTTGAATTGTATTTTCATTACTATCGGAAACAATAGAACAAACCCCAATATACTTGCCAAGAGATTGGCAACAAATGTGTAGGAAATTTTCTCTGATAGACCAATTTCCACCAACCAACTATCGGTAATCCAATAAAGCATCGCAAATGTGAGAACTGCCTGAAAACTACTAACAATAATTCGGGTAAGAGAATATTTTACTGGCATATTATTAAAACGCAAATATGCGAACGGAATCACACATAGGGTGTCGAAAAAAATAATCCAACCAAACCATTTCAGATATTCTGGATGATTGGCATAATCTGCAAAATCAGCTAAAGGTTGCAAAAACAGATACACGAGCAGGATAAATGTACTCGAGGTAAAGAACATAAACCAAAACGATGTATTAAGGGTTTTCTTGTACAAGCCATCTTGTGAAGCGTAACGAAAAAAAGCAGTTTCGAAACCAAAAGTCAAAATCACATTCAGGTAAGAAACTGCGGCATAGAGCTGTCCGTACTGAGAATACTCTACACTATTCACCTCTTTTATGATGAAAGGAGTGAGAATAAAAATAATGAGTCGCGGTAAAATCGCACCCATTCCATAAATTATTGTTTCACTTAAGAGTTTTTTGTACAAAGGCTTGGTCTAAAATATTCAGCAAAATTGAGATTTCTTTTTCAAAAATCAAAACTTAGATCATGGTAAAATATGTATCTTTGATGGTTCAAAATTCACACGATGAAAGAATTAGAAGCCTATCGGATTGGTTTAATCGGAAATGGTAGTTGGGCAACTGCAATTGCGAAGATACTTAGTAAAAATCTGAGCAATATTCGCTGGTGGGTAAAAGATGATTTTGTAAAAGGACATCTGATTCGCTCGAAACACAACCCTACTTATTTGACTGATGTTGAGTTTAATCCAGATCAATTTATTATTTCTACCGACATTAATGAGGTTGTTTTCGAAAGTGATATTATCTTTCTTGTCGTACCATCTATTTACGTAGAAAAATGTTTAGAACGCCTGAATGTTCCATTGAAAGATAAAATCCTCGTGAGCTCGATAAAAGGGATTGTACCGAATCATTATTTAGCTGTGAACGAATTTTTACATCAAAAACATCAAGTACCAACAGAAAATATGGGTGTTATCAGTGGACCTTGCCATGCAGAGGAAGTTGCACTCGAACGTTTATCTTATCTTACCGTTGCGCATCAAGATCCCAAAATGGCCGAAATGATTGCAAATTGTTTACGGTGTGATTTTATCCAAGCCAAAATAACCGATGATGTTATCGGGACCGAATATGGAGCAATCCTAAAAAACATCTATGCTATTGCAGCCGGCATTGCGCATGGAGTAGGCTATGGTGATAATTTCCAGGCCGTACTGATGAGTAACGCAATTCGGGAGATGGAGCGTCTTTTGTATACAATTGATTGGCGCGATAGAGACATCAACGACTCAGCCTATTTAGGAGATCTTTTGGTAACAGGTTACTCTTTTTTCTCACGTAATCGGATGTTTGGGAATATGATTGGGAAAGGCTATACCGTGAAATCTGCTATCTTAGAAATGAATATGGTGGCCGAGGGATATTATGCGACAAGAGGTGTGTATGAAATGAAAGATAAATTCGAAGTAAAATGTCCGATAATTTCTGCCGTATATAAAATTTTATACCAAGGAAAAAACCCTAAAAAAGTAATGGACAAATTAACCAAAAAGTTAGACTAATGCTCAAAAGAGATTTTATAGCAAAATACATCGAAGAGCTTGGCAAAATGCTTAGCAAACTACTCGATATCGAATACTACAAAGATGCTGTTTCCGAGTTTGATTACTATTTCAAAGAAATGCTACATTCGTATTATCATATAAACGATGAACAATTGCAAGTACTTCTAGAAGAAGATGAAGAGCGTGATTTATTTTTGTTGAGTTTTGATATGAAAAATAAAAACATTTTGGCTTTTGCGAAAGCTGCTCATTATTATGTAGAACAAGGAGAAACAGAAAAAGCACGACAAATTCTTGCAATTATAGAACGTATCAATCGAGTAAATTCAGATGTTTTCCGTTTCCCCACAGAAGAAGATACTTGGGTAGAAAAAGCAATAAAAGAACTTCCTTCTCTAAATTAGATTTTGTCTAAATTAATATTTCATGTATTTTTGCTCATTATTTGGGTAAAAGCATGGCAGGAAAATCGAAAATCACCAAACAAAAATTTATCTTACAACACAAAGAATTCATCGGACCAAATTTCATTCGTCTATATTTAGGCCGAGAAAACATAGAAGAATATCTCTCTATGACTTGCGGCAGTAGTTGTAAACTATACTTTCCACCACTAGAAATGTGCGATAAACATTTTGCGAAATACAATGAAAAATCTGGCAAATGGATTTCTGCTAGCGAGAAGTTCAAACCAAAATCAAGAACGTATACCCTACGAAAAATCTTACCCAAAAACAATCAATTAGTGATCGATGTTGCCAATCACGGTACACAAGGACCAGGAACCCGATGGGCAAATCTGGCAAAAGTAGGCGATGCAATTGGCGTTACCATGAAAAATAGCTCTAAAAAAATTGCTCAAAAAGCAGATTGGTACTGTTTAGCAGCAGATCTTACAGGTTTGCCTGTTGTTTCAGTTATTGCCGAAAACTTACCCTCTACGGCTAAGGGAGTTATGCTGATCGAGGTTCCGTCCAAAGAAGATATTCATGCGATTGACACTCCTCTAGACATTCATTGGGTTGTGAACCCTTTGGTAGGCGCAAATTCTGATTTATACAAAAAACTTAAAAAAATAGAATTTCCTACCAAGAAAAAGATTAATCGTTTTGCTTATGTAGCCTCAGAGTCTACAAGCACAAAAAAAATCAGAACGTTTTTTAAAGAAAATCTAGCCTGGAAAAGACACGAATATTTCTGTACATCGCATTGGAAATTAGGAAAAGAAGAACGCAATGCAATAGAAAAATGTTATAAAAAAACAGAATCTATAGAATTGATTTCTTTGTAAGAAATCATATATCATTATCAAATCAATAAAAAATCCACTCGAATACGAGTGGTTTTTTTATTCTTTACTTTTCTCTTCCTTCAACTTTCGTTCTAATTCTGCCTGAATATCCTCTAAGACAGGTTTTACGGTAGATTCTGGCAAGTCGGAAATCCGAATATACATCAGACCATCTATCGCATCATTGAATTTAGGGTCAACATTAAAGGCTATTACTTTTGCATTTTGTTTTATATATTTTTTTATCAGAACAGGTAAACGCAACATATTCGGCTCTAACTCATCGATCAACTTATCAAATTTATTGAGATCGGCGTTGTCTTCGAAAATCAAACTTCTCTCCTCTTCTTTTAGTTTTACTTTATATTCGTTCTTGGCATGTACATATTGCGCAACTATTGGATCAAAATAATGCGAACGCATAAACTCGATCATCAACGATTTAGAAAAATCCGAGAACTGATTGCTAATACTCACACCACCAATAATATATTTTTGATGAGGATTGCGCAAAGTAACATGGACAATTCCTCTCCAAAGCAAAAAGAGCGGCATTGGTTTTTGTTGATAATCTTCTACTACAAAAGCACGCCCCATTTCTATACATTTCTTGAAAAAAGGATGAATCTCGGGCTCGAAGTTAAACAGTTCGCTAATATAGAAGCCTTTGACTCCATATTTTTCATACACATCGGCACCCAAAGCCATTCTATACGCTCCAACAATTCGTTCATTTTCTTTGTCCCACAAAAATAGATGATGGTAATGATTGTCATACCAATCCAAATCTATTTCATGGTTGGTTCCTTCACCAATTGCCCGAAAGGTTATTTCTCGCAATCGCCCTAATTCTCGCAAAATATTTGGGATATTTTGGGCCAAAGCAAAATAACATTCGTACTGATTGCTGGTAAACAATAAATTCATCGGATCTTCATTGAGAATATCTATATCGCTGAGCAACAATTCTTTTTGTGTTTCACTAATTACTTCTTTTGGTTTGGATGCTCGTGATAATTGTGGGATAAACTGCGGTATTATCTTCAGCGGCAATGATGGAATTGTCGACGGCAATTTCTTAATCGAATCGATGGATAAGTTCTCTCTCAGTGAGTTTTTCTTTCCGTAATACGACGATAGGATATAGACTTTCCTACGCAAGAAAAGTCTAAATTGTTCGACATTCTTGTATTCTTCCTGAGTTTTTGGTAGAATGGGTTTCCCGATTCTTATTTGGATTGGTTTTGTTCTTTTACGAATCATTTCAGAAGGCAACATTGCCGTTTGCACATCGGGGTGCAACTGAGACATCCGGTAGAAAAGTTTGCTATTTCTTGCCCTGAAAAACATTGGCACTACCGGAACTTTGGCTTTTTGCACCAAACGAATTGCAGAATCTTGCCAAACTCGATCGACAATTTCTCCCTCTTCATTCTTGAAAGAAACCTCGCCTGCCGGGAAAATCCCCAATCCTCCACCTCCTTCTAAATGGCTAAGTGCTACTCGCAAGCCGTGTAAACTGTTATACACTTCTTTTCTCGTTTCGAAAGGATTTACTGGAATTACCATTGTTTCTAGAGGCTTTATTTGATGCAAAAGAAAGTTACCCATTACTTTGAAATCGGGTCGAACTTTTCCTATGGCATGCATCATAATTATCCCATCTAAAGCTCCCAAGGGATGATTGGCCAATATAATAAAAGGGCCAGTTTTAGGTATTCTATTGAGGTCTTCTTCATGGATTTCGTAATCTACATTGATATCGTCTAACAAAAAATCTAAAAATTGATCAGTAGGTAAATCTTTTCCTCTGTTATAGATATTGTTGAGCACATTGAATCTAGTAATATAAATCAACGACCATGCAATTGGTTTGCCTAAGACTCCTAGTTTTTGTAAGCCTAGCGCTTTGTATATGTCATCTGTCGATACTATTCCCATGTTAAGATTTGGTTACTATTTGTAGTGTTTCTTTAAACGTTTGACGTAATAATTCTTCTTTACCGGCAAGGCACTGATCGGAATTATCATCATAATGCCTTATAGTATATAGATTTACACCCTTTTCGTGTGAGATTTTATAGTCATGGTTGAGTTGGTTTAATAATTCGTTTAGGTGTTGATACTTATCCTCTACGCATAAAGATAAACTAATTGCTGAATTTTGCATCAAATTTACTTTAATCTTCGCATCATACAAAGCATTGAAGATTGCGCTTAAATTTTCTTCTGTAATAAACGAGAAGTCTTTGCTGGAAATATGCAATAAATGTTGATCTTTTTTCAGGATATAACAGGCTGTTTTTGGTGAAATTTTCTGGCCTTGTCCTACCGAAGTTCCGGGAGCTAATGGCTCATAAAAAGACTTCACAAAAAATGGGATATTTTTATTTTGCAACGGCTGCATTGTTTTCGGATGGATGACAGATGCTCCGTAGTATGCTAACTCAATGGCTTCTTCGTACGAAATACGATCGAGCAAAACGGTATCCTCAAAATAACGTGGATCCGCATTCAGTACACCGGGTACATCTTTCCAGATTGTCATACTTTCTGCATCTAGACAGTAAGCAAAAATAGCTGCCGAATAGTCAGAACCTTCTCTACCGAGTGTTGTCGTGAAAAAATTAGCATCCGATCCCAAAAAACCTTGTGTAATAATCATTCTATCTTTTGGCAATGTTGCGATAGCCTTTTGTGTTTTTTCCCAATCCACTTGCCCTTCTCGGTAAGTATCATCAGTTTTGATATACTCTCGCACATCGTACCACGCATTATGAATGCCAACAGTGTTGAGATATTCGCTTACGATTGTAGTTGAGACCAGCTCGCCCTTACACACCACCTGATCGTAGATATAGTTATAATTTGGCGATTTATTGCGTCTTAAAAAAGCTTCCAGATCCGAAAAAAGATTCTCGACCGCTTGCGTTGTTCTTTTGGGCTGATCGAATAAATCCTGAACAACTTGCAGATGTTGTTCTTTGATTTCGTTTATTTTGGTCTGATAATCTACTTGCTCTACATACAAAGCCACTACCTCTTCTAAAGCATTGGTAGTTTTTCCCATGGCAGAAATTATCATACAAACATCCGAATAACCTACTTTTTGCAAAACTTGCGCAACGTTTCGGATACTTTCTGCATCTTTCACCGATGCTCCTCCAAATTTATATACCTTCATTCTATTTGTAGATTCACAATTTATTTAGTCTGTAAAGATACGCAACTTACCGATTTATAAATAGAATGTACTCAGAACAAAAAAACAAATAAGGAAATATAAGCAAGAATATATCAACCCGATAAAACTTTCAAATCCTAAAATATCTTCCTAATTTTGCTAAACAAACTTATAAACTATTATGACACAAAACACCCATCCCACTTTAGGCGAATTCATCATCCAAAAACAAGATGATTTTGTGTATTCGAGTGGTGAGCTTAGCCGATTACTAAGTTCCATAAAATTAGCCACCAAAATCGTTAATTACAAAGTAAACAAAGCTGGCTTGGTGAATATTTTAGGCGAATATGGTGAAGAGAATGTGCAAGGAGAACGTCAACAAAAATTAGATGTTTACGCTAATGAAGTGTTTATCGACACGCTCTCACAACGAGAAGTGGTCTGCGGAATTGCTTCTGAAGAAAACGAAGACTATATAGAAATTCCTTGTACTACGAATGCCAAAAACAGTAAATATGTTGTTTTAATCGATCCGCTCGATGGGTCATCTAATATTGATGTAAATGTTTCGGTAGGAACAATTTTTTCTATTTACCGAAGAATTTCCGAACCTGGTACACCTGTAACGCAAGAAGATTTTCTACAACCTGGTAATCAACAGGTAGCAGCAGGATATATTGTATACGGCACTTCTACCATGTTAGTGTATACCACCGGAAACGGAGTAAATGGTTTTACGCTTAACCCTGGAATCGGTACGTTTTATCTTTCTCACCCTGACATGAAAATTCCTGAAGACGGAAATATTTATTCGATCAACGAAGGAAATTATGCTAAATTCCCGGCTGGAGTAAAAAAATACATCAAATATTGTCAAGAAGAAGAAGGCGAACGCCCTTACACTTCTCGTTACATTGGGTCTTTATGCTCAGATTTCCATAGAAATATGCTGAAAGGAGGTATTTATATTTATCCATCTGGAACCAATAATCCGAATGGCAAATTGCGTCTCTTGTACGAGTGTAACCCGATGGCTTTTATTGCAGAACAAGCTGGCGGAAAAGCTAGTGACGGTTTTCATAGAATCTTGGATATTCAACCAACCGAACTACATCAGCGTGTACCATTTTTCTGCGGCTCTAAAAATATGGTAGAAAAAGCCGAGGCTTTTATGCAAGCAGAAAAAGACAGTCAATAACACACCAAAATCTTTTATGGATTTACAATCATACCAATCGACCTACAACAAGAAGCAAGCTGTAGGAGCCCTATTTATCGAGGATGCATTGAAGAAAATCTACCCCAATGCTACGCCAAATTTCTATTCTCCACATGTATTGAGTTTCGAAGGTGGAGAAGATGCTTTGGACGGCGTGGCTATTTATAGAACTGATCATTACGACCATCTGATTAGCTATGGTATGTCTCATTTATATTACAACGAAGAGGCTATTTCGGGGGAATACAGTAAATGGGGATTCGAGTTTTCTTTTCGTGTAAAACCATCGGCAAAAGACCATGGCGAAGATCCTTTTTGGGCAATAAATGTATTGCAGAACTTGGGTCGGTTTGTATATGAAACAAAAATATATTTTGATGAATTTCAGTTCATGCCCTTGGGGGGTAAAATTCGACAAGATACCGATAACGATATTGTAGGAATTATTTTTATAAAAGATCCTGAGCTTGGAGAAATAGAAACACCTCACGGAAAAGTTAAATTTTTACAAATTATTGGCATCGATAGTAGTACTTTAAAAAGTCTTGAAAATGACCCTTCATATCCTCATATTAAGGCTGTGGTACAAGAAATTAAGAAGAATAACCCACAATTCATTTGTGTGGTATAAGTAGAGTTGGCTACGAAATCAATAATAAAATTTAGTTAAAATGTAGATTATCTTCTTCCAAATAAAAAACACTTAGTTATCTTGTGGAGGAAATTCTTACTTAATCCATATATTTGGAATAAGTTTAGTTATTTTTCATAGGTTTTAGGTTGGTAAATTAAGTTTAAACTTAGTTTGAGCGTCTCTTTTCTAGAGACGCTTTTTTTTGTGGTCAAGAGTAATAATTCTTATATAAAAAAAAACTGGAACAATTCCAGTTTTCTAAAGTATTTTCTGACAGATATTCGATATTAATCCTCTTTCCAATTCTTAATTTCTTTCTCGATATCTTCACGGGTTCTTCCAGTTTTTTCTTGGATTTTCCCGACTATTTGATCCCATTTTCCTTCTACATATACTTTATCATCGTCGAACCACTCACCGTATTTTTCTTTTACAGCTCCTTTGATTCTTTTCCATTTTCCTTCTAACTCTTGTGCATTCATTTTTTTATATTTTATGTTATTACTTATACATCAAGCAATTAACACACCAAAAACCACCCCTGTTTGTTAAAAAAAACCTAAACATTGAAGCTTTTGAGTTATATAACTAAACTTTTCGAGCATAAAAAAAGCTCCAATTATTTCTAATTGAAGCTTTTACAGTACGGGCGGAGAGACTCGAACTCTCACACCTTGCGGCACTAGATCCTAAGTCTAGCGTGTCTACCAATTCCACCACGCCCGCATTTGAGATTGCAAATATACATTAATATTTTTATTGACAAAATATCTAACACAAAATTTTTTATTTGTTGAAATCTACTAACTTTGTATCAAAGAAGTAAGATTTATATGGAAATTACAGGAAGAATCAAGAAAATATTTGAAACTCAAAACATTACAGCAAGTTTCAAGAAAAGAGAAATCGTTATTACAACGCAAGAACAATATCCTCAAGATATTTTGGTAGAATTTACCCAAGACAAAACCGATTTATTAAACAATTACAGAGAAGGACAAGAGGTTCGTATATCGATCAATATTCGTGGTCGTGAATGGATTAACCCAGAGGGTGTAGCTAAATATTTCAACTCTATTCAGGGATGGAGAATCGAAAGCTTGGCCGATGCTGCTCCGTCTCCAGACCAATACCAGCAAATTACCCCTGCTCCACCGACAGATTTTAGTAATGAGGATGATGATTTACCTTTTTAAGGAAAATCTTAAACAATACAACGTGTCGTAAAGGCACGTTTTTTATTATGATTTGGCTCAATTCTACTGATAATTATTTCCCAGATTATGTACATGCAAGCGAAGAAGGAATCTTAGCCATTGGTGGTGATTTGTCTCCGGAACGCTTGCTATTGGCGTATAGCAAAGGAATCTTCCCTTGGTTCAATCAGGAGGATCCTATTTTGTGGTGGTTTCCTCCAGAGCGTTTTGTTCTTTTTCCAGCGAATTTAAAAGTATCTAAAACGATGCGGAAAGTTTTTCGCAATCAGCAATTTCATTTTACCGAAAACCTGGCCTTCGAACAAGTTATCAGACTTTGTGCAGAGATTCCTCGCAAAAATCAAGACGGAACATGGCTCACCGAAGAAATGATCGAGGCATACGTAGAGTTGCATCGTTTAGGGTGGGCAAAGAGTATCGAAGTTTGGGAAGAAGACACCTTAGTCGGCGGTTTTTATGGGATAGAGGTAGGACGTGTTTTCTGCGGTGAGAGCATGTTTAGCAAAGTAAGCAATGCTTCGAAAGCAGGCTTTATCCATTTTATAGCAACGAACTTTCATGAATACGACCTGATTGATTGCCAAGTCTACACCGAACACCTAGAAAGCCTGGGTGCTGAAATGATTAGTGCCGAAACCTTTTTACAGTATATTTCTAAGTAATTTTTTATTTTACAAAATTGATTGGATATTTCAGATTTTTATATTCATAAATATCTGCATTAAGTGACCCTACGACCAAGGAAGCTTTTACCGAAACCGGAATCATATTTGCATCATCTGTAATCCACATTGTTACACTCTCGGATTCTTTAAAAACACGTCCCTCTTGCACATAAGGTCTGATCATAATTGTGTTGATTTTACCAAATTTAGTTTTCTTTTCTTCTCTACCTAAAATTTTTATTCTGAATTTATAGGTTTCATCGCCCAAGAAAATATTCCGATCGAGAAATTGTCCTTCGACCAGTTTCGTATGATCTTCATTACGCAAAGAATACACAACCGATAGTAAATCATACGCTTCACCAAAAAACTTCACCGATGCCGATTTGTTACGTTTTACATCATCTACAATCGCATATTGGTCGCTATGATTGAAGTAATAAATCTGATAGCGCTCGTAACCTCCTTCGCTAATATTTCTTATAAATTTTGTGGGCTTGAAAATGCTTTTATCTATAAATGTTTCATACACATCATCTACCTTGTAGAAAGCCCTTACTGCACCCGAAGAGCTTCCTTTTCCTACTATATGAAAATGGTCGCGACCATCGTATTTCATGTTTTTTACATTCAGTGTTGCGAAACCAGCATTCAGGCCAGAATAGTGAATTCTATATTTTAAAAACTCACCCGATTTGAAGTTGAACTGTGCCTGTGTGCTTATCATCAACATAAAAACAAAAAGCACACTGTAAATTCGTTTCATATACATATCACTTGGTTTAGCATTGACAATAATGTCAAATTCTTTGCCAAAATAAAACTCGCTCCAGTCGAAACGAGTTTTAGTTAAACAATACTCTCTTTTTTCTATGAATGTTCGGTAGAATGTGATTCGTCTTCACCGGCATTCTCTTGGCTCGATACATCGATTACCTTAATTATTTCTGGAACAAACTTTTTCACAGTAGTTTCTACCCCTGCTTTCAAGGTCATTTGATTCACAGAACAAGACGTGCAGGCGCCTTTTAATCTTACTTTTACGACATTATCTTTTACCTCTACAAGTTCGATATCTCCACCATCCGAATTAAGAAAAGGACGGATTTCGTCCAATGCTTTATGGACATTATCAATAAGTTCTGTATTCATAGTGTTTTAGTTTTTGTTTATTGCTGAACATCCTGCCATATTGGTAATGCGAACAACTTCTGTTGGTGGTAGGGTGTCATTTCTTTCTACTAAACTCTGAACAGTATTTCGGGCAATATTGGCATAAATATTCGCGGCTATTGTATTTTCTTGCAAGGATGCTGGTCGACCAACGTCTGCTGCTTCACGGATAGATTGAATTATAGGAACTTCGCCCAAGAAAGGAACACCTAAATCTTCTGCTAAGTTCTTTGCTCCATTTTGACCAAAAATATAGTATTTGTTATTAGGCAACTCTTCTGGAGTAAAATAAGCCATATTTTCTACAATTCCAAGTACTGGAACATTAATCGCTTCCATCGCAAACATTCCTACTCCTTTGCGTGCATCTGCCAAAGCAATGGGCTGTGGTGTACTTACCACTACGGCACCAGTCAACGGAATTTGTTGAACAATAGATAAGTGAATATCCCCTGTACCAGGAGGTAAATCGATTAGCAAAAAGTCTAACTCACCCCAATGTGCATCGCGCAACATTTGGTTAAGGGCTTTTGCTGCCATAGGTCCACGCCAAACAATTGCCTGATCGGTATCGGCGAAAAAACCTATGGATAAAAGCTTTACACCGTAATTTTCTACTGGTTTTATTTTTGTTTTGCCGTTAACTTCTACCGAAAAAGGTTTGGCATCTTCTACATCAAACATGATTGGCATCGATGGACCGTAGATATCCGCATCCAACAGTCCTACTTTGAAACCCATTTTGGCCAAACTTATTGCCAAATTAGAAGCCATGGTCGATTTTCCTACACCTCCTTTTCCTGATGCTACTGCAATAATATTTTTCACTCCAGGTAATGGGTTTCCTTTTATTTCGTTTGGTTTTTCTTCAACTTCTACCGTGATATTGAGCTGTAATTCTGCTTCTGGTAAATGTTCTCTGAAAGCATTTCTGATTGCAACTTCTAAGCGCTTGCGCTCGTGCATAGTAGGTGTTGGCGAAGCAATGTCTAATATAATTTTTTCGCCCATCACTTGTGCATTTCGCATCCAATTGCGAATCCCCAAACTTTCTAAAACTTCATTTATCTGATCTCTTGTATAAGCCATTTTTCAGTCATTATTTAGCATACAAATTTAGGCAATAAGCTTGTGAAGTGGAAATCTTCTTGACTGATTTTAATTGTTTTATACTATAATACCATATTTTTTTTCTAATTTGCTAAAAATATCCCAACTAAATGGAGGAACAGATCTATTATTTAGGCTTGATAAGAAAAAACATTATTAATGAGCTCGAAAACCACTCTCTACAACAACTGTTGTATATCCCAGTTGGTTTCAAAAATAATATTTTCTGGAATGCGGCTCATGTTTTGGCCACACAGCAACTTATTATGTACTATCTTACAGAAACCAAAATGTACGTGGATAAGAGTTTTATAGAACGCTATAAGAAAGGCACTATCGGAACAACTGAAGTGAGCGAAAAGGAAGTTGAAGAACTAATAGAAGTTCTAGAGCAAACACCAAAATTGCTCTACAAGGATTATCGGTCAGAGAAATTGGCTTACTACAAACCGTACTCAACAAGTTTTGGAGCAAAACTAGAAAGTATAGAAGATGCTATCCAATTTAACAATATACACGAAGGAATACATTTTGGCTATATTCTAGCCCTGAAAAAAAACATTCCTTTTTGATTCTATCTATAAAAAGCTTACTCATAGCACAATACATGAATAAGCTTTCCTTTTTTCAGTTTTTAGTGATTGATAAAAACAACTTTATCTTCAATTGGTTTACGTTCTGCTAATCGCTCTCTTTTAGTTGCTTTACCTAAATAAAAAATCCCAACACATTTCTCGCCTTCTTGCATTGGCGTAAACTCATCCATATTGGCTATAATATTTGCTGGCGATGACCAATAAGAACCGATGTTCAGCGTCCCGCACATCAACCACATATTTTGCACGGCCATTGCAGTAGAAGCTAACTCTTCCCACTCTGGCACTTTTCCGGTATCAATAAACGAAATGAGAATTATTGCCTGAGATTTATCACATTTTTCGGCCATGTCATTCAACTTTCGTTCACTTAGTTTTTCTGGAGAGGTCGACTGCACATATACGCGTTTCATGAATTCTTTCAATCGTTCTTTCCCTTCTCCTTGCACAATCTTGAAACGCCATGGTTCGGTCTTTTTATGGGTTGGTGCCCAATTTGCTGCCTCTAACAAGAGCTTAAGTTCTTCTTGTGATATTTTTTCATCGGTATATTCTATCGGATAGATCGATCTTCTATTCTGAAGTGTTTTTAATAATTCTTCGGAAACCATATTTTTGTGGAGTTTTTTTATAAAAGATTTTTTATTTTTAATGATTCAAAATTACGATATTTTTTTTTACTAAATAGAGGAAGTCATAATTCTTACCACGACAACAGAAAATGATAACTTTAACAATCAAACCACAACATTCAATTCATAAATGAATCAGCAAGAATTCATCAAAACCATGAATACATTTGGGAAACAAGGCGTTCCCTTTTTCTTTATGATTAATTTTCTGAAGACAGAAGCAGAGATTTACCCGCTCTCAGAATTACCCGAAACCATTCGGTATCAACTAAACACCCAGAAAAAATCTTCTACACAAACGATAGAACTAGAAAAAAAACCGATTTCGTTTGCCGAGTATCAGAAAAAATTCAATTTGGTTCATGAGGCGATTCTCCGTGGAGATTCTTATCTATTGAATCTTACTCAACCAACGGCAATAAAAACCAAAGCTAGTTTGCCATTTATTTTCGAGAATTCGCATGCGAAATTCAAACTTCTTACCGAAAACTTTGTTTGCTTTTCTCCCGAAAGATTTATAAAAATACAGGATAATAAAATTTTCTCTTATCCGATGAAAGGAACGATCGATGCGACGATTCCCGATGCGGAAAAACGCATTTTATCAGACGAAAAAGAGGCGGCAGAACATGCGACAATTGTTGATCTGATTCGGAATGATCTAAGTCAAATCGCAGAAAATGTTACGGTTTCTCGGTATCGTTATATCGATACAATTCAAACCCCGCAAAAAACTTTGTTACAAGTAAGCTCGGAGATTGTTGGTGATTTACCTGATGATTATACAGCTCGATTGGGCACTATTTTCGATGCGCTTTTACCTGCTGGCTCAATTTGTGGAGCGCCTAAACCAAAAACTTTGGAACTGATTTTGAGAGCTGAGGAATATGACCGAAATTATTACACAGGCGTTTTTGGCATTTTCGATGGTAAAAACCTCGACAGTGCAGTTATGATTCGGTTTATAGAAAACATAAACGGTGATTTATACTACAAAAGTGGTGGTGGAATTACCAGTAAAAGCAATGCAGAAAGTGAATATAGAGAACTGTTACAGAAAATATACGTACCCATTTGTTGAGACTATTTGCCTAATCGACGGTAAACCTCGGCTTTTGCGTTACCATAACAGACGCCTAAATCATACGCGTAAAATGATTTTTGGTTCGACAGACTTTATCGATTTAGCAGATTATATCCCCCAAAAATTTCACAGTGGAAAACAAAAGTTAAGGGTTTTGTACAATGAGCGAATTTTGTCTGTAAAAGCCACTGATTATCAAATCGATGAAATAGAAAAAATTAGTGCCGTAACGATTGATTCATCCTTTTCTTACACGTACAAATCTAGCAATCGAGCTTATTTTGCTCAGTTACTCGATGAACACAACGCACAAGATTTAGTTTTGATACAAAACAACTTGATCACAGATACCACTTATTGCAATCTTATTTTTTTTGATGGACACCGATGGCTTACTCCTTCACAGCCTTTATTAGAAGGATGTATGCGCCAGAACCTGATCGAAAATCATGGCATTTTACCTGTGATTATCAGGACAGAAGACTTGGATAAATTGGTAAGTTTCAAGCGGATTAATGCGATGAGAAGCTTTGATGAAGCTCAGGAAATTGCTATTTCGGCAATTCTTATAGAGCAAAAATGTTGAGTTAATTATTTTTTTTCGAATAATCGAGCAACAACCTCTTGAATTAAATCAAACTCATATCCTTTATAAGCCAAATAGCTTCTAATTTTTTGTTGTTTTTTATAACTCTCTTTTTCTTTTTCCAAGCTCAAATATTTCTTTTCTGCTAACTTTTCTAAGGTTGTATAATAGTCATCTTGATCAATCTCTGATCGAAATGCTTCGAGAATCATTTTTTCTGGAATTTGTCTTTTTTTCAATTCCATTCGTAGTCTATTTTTCCCCCATTTTTTCTGATTAAATTTTCCTCTTACATATTGGTTGGTAAACCTTTCTTCATTGATAAAACCATATTGATACAGCTTGCTAATTACTTCTTCTTTGGCTTCGGGGATAAGATCAAATTCGCGTAATTTCTGCTCAATTTCCCAAAAACAACGATCCTGATAAAGACAAAAATGTCCCATTTTATCTTTTATCTCTTCAAGTGTGAAGCTTTTTTTGGGTGATTCGTACCGATTCATTCTGCTAAATTAATCGATTTTATTACAAATAAAAAACCCAAAGAAACAAGTCTCTTTGGGCTATTGATAGAATAATTTCTTGTCGAAAAAAAATATATTTTTATCTATGCTTTGACTAATTCTGCAATATATTCAGTCGGATTTTCAGCATTGAAAACAGCACTTCCAGCAACCAAAGCATCTGCGCCAGCTGCAGTTAATTTCGGTGCATTGTCAGTGTTTACTCCACCATCAACTTCGATAATCAAACCAGGATTATACTCTTTCTTCATCTCGGCTAATTTTTCGATTTTTCGATAGGTATTTTCGATAAACTTCTGTCCTCCAAACCCTGGATTAACACTCATAACGAGCACCAAGTCTAGCTCTTCTATTATATCTTCTACAACCGAAACAGGTGTATGCGGATTGAGTGCCACGCCTGCTTTCATCCCTTCTGCTTTTATGGCCTGAATGGTCCTATGCAAATGCGTACTTGCCTCATAATGAACGGTTAATATATCGGCACCTACTTCTCTAAAAGCCGTAATGTATCGTTCTGGTTCTACAATCATCAAATGCACATCGAGAACTTTATTTGTCAGCTGATTGATACGATCGATGATAGGCATCCCGTAAGAAATGTTGGGTACGAAAACGCCATCCATCACGTCGAGATGAAACCATTGAGCTTGTGAATTGTTCACCATTTCTATATCTTTCCCTAGGTGAGCAAAATCCGAAGCCAAAATAGAAGGAGCAATAATAGCCATAGTTTTTTATGTTTTATTTGAGCAAATTTAAGAATAAAAAAATCGCTTATTCTTAACAGTTTTTTTATTTTCTGATAGTTTCTTTTAGATATAAAAAAACACTAAATCCATAGAAAATTTAGTGTTTTTATTTTTTATCGACCGATGTAAGTTTTTAAGATTTTAGATCGCGAAGTATGTTTCAGTCGTCGGATTGCTTTTTCTTTAATCTGACGTACACGTTCTCTTGTTAGATCAAATGTTTCTCCAATTTCTTCTAAAGTCATCGGGTGAGCTCCATTGAGACCAAAGTACAAACGGATAAGGTCTGCCTCTCTTGGTGTTAAGGTTTGTAATGCACGCTCAATTTCTACTCGTAGGGATTCTATCATCAACGTATTATCGGGTGATGGTGATTCACCGATGTTTAATACATCGTAGAGATTAGAGTCTTCTCCCTCTACCAATGGAGCATCCATCGATACGTGACGACCAGAGTTTTTGAGAGATTCTTTTACGTCTCCTTCGGACATATCTAATACTTCGGAAATTTCTTCTGCAGACGGAGCACGTTCATGCTCTTGTTCTAATAAAGCATAAGCCTTATTGATTTTATTGATTGATCCAATTTTATTGAGTGGTAAACGAACTATACGCGATTGTTCTGCTAAGGCTTGTAGAATAGATTGACGAATCCACCAAACGGCATAGGAAATAAACTTAAAACCACGTGTTTCGTCAAAACGCTGTGCTGCTTTTATCAAACCTAAATTTCCTTCGTTAATTAAATCGGGTAAACTTAGTCCTTGGTTCTGGTATTGTTTCGCTACTGATACCACAAAACGCAAATTTGCCTTTGTTAATTTCTCTAACGCTACACGGTCTCCTGCTTTTATGCGTTGTGCTAGTTCTACTTCTTCTTCTGCGGTAATCAGATCTACTTTCCCAATTTCTTGTAAATATTTGTCCAACGATGCGGTTTCTCGATTGGTAACCTGTTTGGTAATTTTAAGCTGTCTCATTAAACTAAATCTCTAAAAAAAATTTATTAATTGCGTATATATTTTACAAGTAGAAAGCATAATGTAATGCGTCTACATATTAGGTATACGTAAAAAAAAAGAAAAAGTTACAAAAAAATAAAAAAATTTATTCTAAGCTTGCTTTATTGCCTCTAAAATCATATGTGCAGCCAATTTCGAGGTCTGATTATCTCGATCTAAACTCGGATTCACTTCCACCAAATCGAATAAGCGTAATTTACCCGATTTCGAAATCAATTTTACTAAGTATTTTACCTGAAAAGGTGTGAGCCCATTGATGCTTGGCGCACTAACTCCAGGTGCATAAGCTACATCAAAAACATCCATATCTAGAGAAAGATAAACCGCATCTGCCGAGGTTAGTTTCAGTCGAAGATTGCTTAGCATTTGTTCGAAATTAAAATGGATTTCGTCTGCTAAATGGTAATTCACCTTCCAGACTTCGGCGCGTTTGAATAGCGCCATTGTATTCCCGTTTTCTTGCACACCCAAAACAGAATAATCGAAGATGCGATTTTCTTCTTCACAAAATTGGTGCATCTCGTAAAAAGGCGTACCCGAAGATGTTTTGGGGCTTGGGCTACGTAAATCGAAATGTGCATCGATATTGATAATCGCAATATTCTGATAGTGCTTGGCAAGTGCCAAATAATTTCCTAGAGATGTTTCGTGTCCGCCACCGATTACAATTGGTAGTTGATTTTTGGATAGAATTTCACCCACTTTATCTATTTGCAATAAACGCGCTCTTTCTAAATCACCCTCTATACAAAGAACGTTTCCGGCATCGGCAATTGATTTTTCGATAGGGTTAAAATGCACGGGTAAATTTGCCAAAGCTTTCCTGATTTCGTTCGGAGCTTCCGCAGTGCCTTCTCGACCCTTATTTCGTTTCACTCCTTCATCCGAACCAAAACCCAATAAGACTTGTTTATAAGCTTCTGCTTCTTGGTATTCTTGTATAATTTGGTGCATTCGGATGCCATCTAAACCATCTTCTTCATCTTTCCGGCCTTGCCAGATTGTAGGATCGAATTTTTGTAGTTCTTTCATTTATAAAACTTAGGGAGTGAAATATTATAACGTACTGTTAGCATCCGAACCAGGACAATAACAGCACCCGAAATTACGAAATTTATATTACGGTTGCAACCAAAAGAATCGAGTACTAAATATAGGACACCACCCAAAATACATGCTGTTGCATAGATTTCTTTCATGAAAATTATTGGCGTTCTACTGATAAGTGCATCACGCAAAACGCCTCCCATTACTGCGGTAAACATCCCCATCAGGACCGATATAAAATTATTGGCACCGAAACTTTGTGCTTTTTCTAATCCTACAATGGTAAAAAGTGCAATTCCAATTGTATCAAAAAGCAATAGCGTTGTTCGCAAACGCGACAGTACATTGGTAAAAAGAGCGGTGAGAATAATACCCACAAAAACCGCATAGATCAGGTTCATGTCTTCCATCCAGACCAACGGATGGCTATCAAGAAATAAATCTCTTAGCGTTCCACCACCGATTGCAGTAATAAAAGCAATAAAAGTAATCCCAAACCAATCGTGTTTTTGTCTTTCATCTCCGGCCAAAGCTCCTGAAATTGCAAACACTACGGTTCCAAAAAGTTCGAATAAATATTGTATGGTCATTAAAGTTTTACTATATTTTCTATTTCTGCATCATTTTTGCAAATATAAAAATATTGAAGTATTAATAGTTTTGAAACAGTTTACAATTGCCTTTTATAATGTTGAGAATTTTTATGCTCGACAATTACATACTACCGACGAAGAATCGTTTATAGTGGGCAATAAACAAAAATGGAATACAAGTCGGTACGCAAAAAAGCTTGACCAAGTTTGCACAACGCTTCATCATCTTGGGAGACAAGAAACCGGAAGTTCTCCTACGTTTATTGGTTTGGCCGAAGTAGAAAACGCATTAGTTTTAGAAGATATTGTATCTCATCCACAGCTTTTTTCGGATGGGTATGATTATATTTTCTACGATTCGCTCGATGAACGAAATATCAATGTAGCATTGTTATACAAAAAAGATGAAACTACAATACTAGACTCTAAACCAATTCGCGTTGTTTTTCGTAATACACTAGGAATCCGGTCGTATACCCGAGATGTTTTGTGGGTGAAAGCAAAGCATTGTGATGAAATTTTGCATCTATATGTTCTACACTTACCCTCTAGAAGAGGAGGATTGCTCAATCAACACAAAAGATCAAATATCCTACAAGTCCTGAAAAATGAGTTGGATATTTTGTACGCAAAAGAGCACGAGCCCAATATCGTAATGATGGGAGATTTTAATGATACACCGAATAACTCTCAACTGATTAACATCTTGTCTACGAAAGCAAATTTACAAGATGTTCGGTCGAATGATTTATTCAATCCTTTTGTGAAAATGATGAATTACGACACGGGTACAATAGTGTACAAGAAACAACGTTTAATCTTTGACCAAATGTTATTTTCAAAAAATTTCATAAAAAAAGATTCTTTTTTTCATTGGAAAAAATCACAAATTTTCAACCCTAACAAATTTATTTTCAACAATATAAACACCTCAACACAACCACAAAACACTTTCAGAGGTAAAAATTATTTCGGAGGTCCGAGTGATCATTTTCCAATTATTAGCATTATTAATTATAACTTTGCGTTACGAGACAATTCGTAAACGAAAGAAGTTTCTGGGTAGTATTTCGAGATAAAACTCTATAAATCAACGCTCTATAATAAATCGAAGATTAGTTTCGAAATTGTTTCGCAATAACTTAATAAATTAAAACCACATTCGATCAAGTTTTGGTTGGATGAAAAACAGATAAAAAAGATTATTAAGCAAAGCAATAAAATGACTGTTAAAGATTATTTAGATTCAACCTATTTGAAAACACCCGAACAAGCCGGAATTTCGAACTCAGAAACGTTGAACAAAGTACACGAAGTCACCCAAGAAGCTATAGACAATGGTTTTTATGCGGTAATGATTCGGCCCGATTATGTTCGATCGGTACGCGAGTTGTTAGATGCACATGCCTCTAATGTGCGACTCGGGACGGTCATCGATTTCCCAGAAGGAACTGCAGAGGTTGATGAAAAATTACGTGAAGCACAAAAAGCCATAGCCGATGGAGCAGATGAATTGGATTTTGTGATCAACTATACCGCCTACAAAAAAGGCGATGTAGAAAAAGTGAGCGAAGAAATAGAATCTTGCACACGTGTTGCTTTACGAGAAGGAAAAATTATCAAATGGATTATCGAAACTGCTGCTCTTACCGATCAAGAAATTGTTCGTATTACTCAGTTGATTAGAAATATTGTTATCGAAAAAATTGGTGAAGACCAAGCAGACCGTGTGTTTGTGAAATCATCTACAGGTTTTTTCGAAACCCCAAATGGTGAACCCAATGGAGCTAATGAACATGTGATAAAGCTTATGTTAGATAATGCCGGTCCACTTCTTGTAAAAGCTTCGGGTGGTGTTCGCTCGTACGAAGAAACAAAAAAGATGATCGACTTGGGTGTAAAGCGTATCGGGACGTCTTCTGCACTTGCTATTGTAAAAGGTTTAACGAGCAAAGAAGATTATTAATCTACTATTCGTAATTATTGATAAATAGAATCAACATAAAAAAGTGTATCCCAGAGCGGTACACTTTTTTTTACTTGTCTTTAGGTTCTATTGTTGAGGAGCATCCACAACCTTTACTGCATTGTTTTTTTCCTTTTATTGCGTCTTTTATCATTTTTACAATATACCAAACGGCAATCATAAAAACAATAGCTATAAAACCATATTGTACATAGATATTCGACATGGCATTTTTCTATTATAAATTATTTCAATAGCTGATAGGCAATCAATGCCAAGATGTATGCAATACTTGTCATAAGCCCAGCTTGAAACAGGGTCCATTTCCAAGAGCCGGTTTCTTTCTTCACAATTGCAATTGTACTCATACACTGCATTGCAAAAGCATAAAACAAAAGTAAAGAAGCACCAGAAGCTATATTATAAGCAGGTTTCCCTGTATTGTGATTGATCTCGCTTTTCATTCTTTGCAACAAAGTTATTTTTTGTTCTTCGTCCTCGAAATCTTCGTTCATACTATAAACCATTGCCATTGTACCTACAAAAACTTCGCGTGCTGCAAAAGAAGAAATCAAACCGATTCCCATCTTCCAATCATACCCTAAAGGCCTAATCGCAGGTTCTATAAAGTGTCCCAATTGTCCTAGGATAGAGTGGGTCACCTGAAAGCTTTTTATTTCTCGTTCTAATTCTTCACCGCTTATGGTAGGATGAGCCGCTTGCACTACTTCTTCTGCATGATAGAAGTCTTTTTTGAAGCTGAAATTCGACATTACCCATAAAATAACCGCCATGGATAAAATAATTTTTCCGGCATCGATTACAAAGCCTGAGACACTTTCGTATACGCTTGTGAAAACATTTCTCCAATCGGGCATTTTATAGTTTGGTAATTCGATTGCAAAGAAAGAACGATGGGTTGTTGTAATAATTTTATTAAGGATAAATGAACTTCCTAATGCTCCTACTACTCCTAAAAGATACATTACAAAAAGTGTAATTCCTCGGTAATCGAACCAGCCTATTTTCTCTGCCGGAATCACTAATTCTATTATAATAAGATAAATAGGCAAACGAGCAGAACACGTCATAAACGGTGTTACTAACATCGTAAGTAGTCTTTCTTTTGTGTTTTCTATGTTTCTTGCCGACATCACCGCAGGGACAGCGCATGCAACACCAGAGACCAAAGGCACTACACTTTTCCCACTCAGCCCAAAAGGTTTTAAGAAACGATCTGATAGGTAAACAATTCTACTCATGTAACCGGTTTCTTCCATTATGGCGATCAGAAAGAATAGTAACATGATTTGTGGAATAAAAATCAAGATTCCTCCAATTCCCGCTACGAAACCATGCGCTACCAAATCAGAAAAAGGACCTGTTGGCAAAACATCTGATAACCATGAAATTAGCCAAGCAAACCCTTCATCTATCGTATCCATAATAGGGGTTGCCCAAAAATAAACGGTCTGAAACATCAAAAACATCACCAAGAAAAAGAATAAGTAACCCAATATAGGATGCATTAATATTTTATCTATTTTTTCGGTGGTGGTAAGCGATGTTTGCACATGGTAATTTACAATTTCGTCGAGTGCTTGATCGAGCTCTCGATTTCTTTCTACAATTTCCTTTACTTGCAATCGCTTGTAAATAAAGTTGTTCTCTCTACGAATATCGTCTATTCTATGTTGTTGATCTCGGCTAAGCTCTGGAATATTTTTTTGTGCCAGATAATGCCAAGCCAAATAATCATTTTCGAGCTGAAAAGTTGATTTCACCTCTTCTATTGTTTGTTTTGTTTCTTCTGGTAGAAGAAAATGATGTTTTGCTTTGGCGGGTTGATAATGCAAAGCTTCTTTCAACTCTATCAATCCCTCACCCTCACGTGCATTGGTTGTAATGACTTTTGTATCGAGATAAGCTTCTAGTTTTTCTAAATCGATTTCGGCACCTTTCAAGTTCAACTCATCAATCATATTAATGACAAAAATCGCAGGTACACCTAATTCTCTTACCTGTTGATAAAGGATTATTGACCGTTTCAGGTTAGAAGGTTCTCCTATAACAATTGCCAAGTCAGGATAATCTGGATGATTTTTGTTATTCAGGATATTAAATACAATTTGCTCGTCAAACGAATTGGGATACAAGCTATACGTTCCGGGTAAATCAATCAATCGGAAGGTTTCTCCTTTATACGTTATTTTTCCTTCTCGTTTACTTACCGTTACACCCGGATAATTCCCTACCTTATGTCTTAATTGTGTTAATTGATTGAATAAGGATGTTTTCCCGACATTCGGATTTCCTACAAGTGCTATTTTCTTCATGATGGGTTCCTAGATTTTTTCAATCAATAATGTATGAGCCTCTGCTTTTCTCAGTGCCAACAGCACATTGTTTTTTAATAGTTTTACACTAATAAGACCTCCTAAAGGCGCTTTAGATTTCACTTCGATTATTGCTCCTGGTGTTAAGCCTAATTCTATATATTTTGGCGCTATATCCAAGTTGTCATCAATCTTAATTCTACCTTTATCTCCTACTTTTAAATCTTTGAGTGAAAATTGCATAGTTCAAAATCTTGGTGCAAAGTTACTTATTTTTATTTTTTCTAAATAACCCTAAAATCAAAAACATGATTTTATTTTATAATTCTTGAAATATATTTGGCAAACGAACAAAAACATCTTATATTTGCATCCAATTTTATTAACCAATATTTTTTTAACATGTACGCAATTGTAGAGATAGCAGGGCTTCAATACAAAGTTGAAAAAGACCAACAATTGTTCGTAAACCGCTTGAAAGGTGAAGCAGGTGACGAAGTTACATTCGATCGCGTGTTATTAACCGACAACGGGACTATCGAAGTTGGCGCCCCAGTTATAGACGGAGTTAGCATTACTGCTAAAATCGTTGAGCACGTAAAAGGAGACAAAGTAATCATCTTCAAAAAGAAAAGAAGAAAAGGTTACCAAAAAAGAAACGGACACCGTCAACAATTTACCAAAATAGAAGTAACTGCAATTGGTGGTGCAAAAGCTGCAAAGAAAACAGCGAAAAAAGCAGAAAAAGAAGCTGCTGAATAATTTTAAGTATTAACCCTAAAAAGTAACTAGAAATGGCACATAAGAAAGGAGTCGGTAGTTCGAAAAACGGTCGCGAGTCAGAATCGAAACGTTTAGGTGTTAAGATTTTTGGTGGACAATCAGCAATTGCTGGTAACATTATTGTTCGTCAAAGAGGAACTAAACACCACCCAGGAAACAATGTAGGAATTGGTAAAGATCATACCTTATTTGCACTTGTTGATGGAAAAGTTGTTTTTACTAAAAAACGTGATAACAGATCATATGTTTCTGTTGAACCAGTAAACTAAAAACAAAGTCATAAACAAAAAAACCACTTCTAACGAAGTGGTTTTTTTGTTTATGAATAAAATACGTTATAATAGTTTCATCAATAAATTATTGTTGCATAATTTCCCCAAAAAACTCCGAAATATTTTTCGAAGTTTTTGAAGATTAAAACATTTAGAGGCTTAATATTATCTAGACCATTTTCAAGAAATTTACTTCTTGGGGTGTTAAAGCTCGGTATTGACCTTGTCTTAGTTTAGATTTTGTTAGGCCAGCAAAAGATACGCGATCTAATTTTTCTACCTGATAGCCTAAACTTTCGAATATTCTTCGCACAACTCGATTCCAGCCAATATGCAACTCTAATCCTATTTCATTATGAGGTCGCCCATCGATAAAGCTCACCTCGTCGACTGTAGCCACTCCTTCTGGGATTAGGCGAATTCCCTTACGTATTTCAGCCATATCATGCGAAGAAAGCTTTCTGTCTAATGTCACATGGTACACTTTTTTCACATCATGGCTCGGGTGTGTTAACTTTTTGGTAAGAAAACCATCGTTTGTAAAAAGTAAAACTCCAGTTGTTTGTCTATCTAATCGTCCTACCGGAAAGATTCTTGCTGTAGTTGCACCTTCCATCAAGTCTAGAACCGTCTGACGATTCTTTTCATCTTTCGTCGTAGTGATATAACCTTTTGGTTTATTGAGAATAAAATATACGTTTTTCTCTGCCGAAATTTTCTTTCCATCAAAACGCACTTCGTCTGTCGGCTGCACTTTGTATCCCATTTCGGTTATTACTTTACCGTTTACGGTTACTACGCCTGTCAAAATAAGTTCATCTGCTTCTCGACGAGATGATATACCGGCATTTGCGATATATTTATTGAGACGTATTGTACCGTCATCTTTTGGTGCAGGTTTCAGTTTTTTATTGAAGCGGTCTTTGTTGTACACGTTGTACGCTGGTTTTCCTTTATAATTTTTAGACGTACGATCTTCTGCCGATTTGCGATTATTTCGCGCTTTTGGATTGGTGTTTTGGGGTTTGTTCTTAGACGAACGATTATTTCCTCGTTGATTCATATCTCGTAATTTATTAGGACAGTTTTCCATCCTGCGGACAAACCATCTGCTGCAAATTTACGAGTTTTATTTAGATGAATATAATACTTATGACGCCCGTTACGATAATCGCCTTAAAAAATAAATGCATGGCCTGATAATAGCGGATAGAGTTTATCCTGCCGATCCTGAAAATAAAGCCTAACAGAATAAATATACAGGCATAAAAAAAGTATTGCATACTACCCAAAGAATAGGAAACTACCAAAAAAATTGCTAAACAAATTGCTGATAAAGAAAGAAGTTGTAAAATTGTTTTGGTTCTTTTTTCTCCATAGACTATTGGCAAAGTATTGTATCCATAAATGGCATCTGCTTTTTGCGAACTCAGGTCTTTTAATAAATCGGTTATCATCAACAAAACCGTCAGAAAGCCTGCATGAACAAAGACATTTAAATGATAATTTTCGAAGTATAATAGCAATGCAAAAAATGGGAAAACCCGTAATATGACAGAAAATAGGTTTTTTAGGAATACAATTTTATTGATTCGATGACTGTAAATCCAAACAAGAAACTGATACCCCACAAAAAACAATAAAACTCGCCACGAGACGTAAAATGCAAGCAAAAGAGCTAAGAAATTGAGGAAAATATACAAACGAAGCTTGAAACCTTGCGATACTTTTCGGTTGAGATAAGCCAATAAAGGCCGTTTGATAGCATCTTTCTCTAGATCGTAAAAGTTATTGATGATGTAGCCTGCTGCAGCACTAAGTGTGGATGCAAAAACAATGGCATTGAATATTGGATCGAGGATGATTTCTCTATGCGATTGATTGGGTGCAAAAACAAAAAGGGCTGCCAAATATTGTGCTAATGCCAAAACCATGAGGTTATACACGCGAACTACATTGAGTAAAGCAAAGGTTTTTATTAGAACCTCCTTCATTCGGTAATAGCTAAAATCTATACACAACTTCTGGGTTCAGGTGTTTTAATTGCTCTTCAACGATCGCATAGTCTTCGGTGAAACCCAAAACATAACCACCCCCACCCGATCCACATAATTTGAGGTAATAAGAGTTGGTATCGATTCCTTTTTTCCAAGCATCAACTAATTTGGCAGGAATCATGGGACGGAAATGTTCAAATGCCCAAGATGATAGTTTTTTTAAATTTGCAAAAAGAGGCTTAAACTCTCCTTTCACAAAATCATCAATACACGCATTATTGTAATTAATAAACTCTTCGCGCAAGGTTTTTCTAAATCCTTCATTTTTCAGCTTTTCAAAAAATAACTGAACCATAGGTGCAGTCTCGCCAGGTGCTCCGGAATTGATTAAAAATATTGCCCCTGTTCCTTCTTTCTCTGCTGGTAATCCTACCGTGGAAATGTCGTCTTTGGACTGGATGAGTAAGGGAATTTTCATATAACAAATCAATGGATCAATCCCTGAGCTTGTTCCATGAAAAAAACTTTCCATTTGAGAAAAAAGCTTTTTGAGTTGGGCTATTTTTTCTTTGGTAATTTCTTGCTCGACATCTATTTTTTCGATCGCATATTGATCATAAATTGCAGCTACCAAAGCGCCCGAACTTCCTACGCCGTATCCTTGCGGAATATCTGAATGAAAATACATGCCTGCTTCTACATCAGACATAAATTGTTGGGTACGAAAGTCTTTCGGGAAGTTTTCGTGTAAGTAGGTTGCAAATTTCTTCAAATGTAGATTCGATTCTGAAGAAAATTCGTTTTTATCGAATTTTAATACACCCTTATAATCATTAAAAGGAATCGTTAAACCTTTTGAGTTTTCGATGATTCCGTACTCTCCGAAGAGTAATATTTTCGCGTAAAACAAAGGGCTTTTCATAGGCAATTGAAATTCTATACAAAATTACAAATAATTTCTTTACCATTGTATGCAAAAAGCAATCCAAGATGAATATAGAAGAAGTGCGCAACTATTGTCTTAGCAAACCTTTTGTTACAGAAGACTTCCCTTTTGATAAAAATATTTTGGTTTTTCGTTTAGCAAACAAAATTTTTTGTCTTACTGCTCTGGATGCACTACCTTATCGGATTAATCTGAAGTGTGATCCTAACTATGCGATAGAGTTGCGAGAAGAATTTTCTGCCATTACACCTGGTTTTCATATGAATAAGAAGCACTGGAATACAGTTTGCCCCGAAGAGCTGGACAACGATGCACTGCTTCTTTCTTTGATTGACCATTCGTATAATTGCGTATTGAATGGCTTACCAAAAAAAGTGAGAGTACAATTAAAATAACTACCTTTGCAATTATGTACACGGCCGAATATATACACAAAGATTTTATACCAGGAAAACGTAAACAATCACCGCAAGAACTCTTACGTCTGATGCATGAGCAACGCGTTACGCATCTTCCTATGTTCGAAAATCTACAATTTATCGGCAATCTCTCTGAAGAAGATTTGGTTGACGGTCTAGAGATGGAAAATTTTATTTGTACAGATTATGTTCAAAAATTCATGGTAACCAATGAGCAAACAGTCCTAGATGCTTTACGCATGATGCATCATTACCATACAAACATGGTTCCTGTTTTTGATACAGATGAACGATATTTAGGGGCTATTTTACAAAATGATATAATAGATCTTTTTGCCTCAACACCATTTATCGATGATTTTGGCGCAACGATGCTTTTATCGATTGCAACTACCGATTTATCTATGACTTCTATTGCAAACATTGTCGAGTCGCACAATAGCAAATTACTCGGTTCATTTATTTTACGACAAGTAGAAGATCAAACCAAAATATTGATCAAGGTACAATCAGACAATATTTTATCAATAGGAGAAACCTTCGAGCGATTTGGTTATCAAGTAGTACAGAAGTATTATAATGACGAAAAAACTGAACTTTTGAACGATCGTTACAATCAATTAATCAAATTTATCAATCCATAATTTACCGCATGAAAGTTGCATTATTTGGGCAAAAAACAAGCACTTCTTTACACGACATTATTGATCCTTTTCTAAGTTTCTTAACGAAGCATCAGGTGGAGTTTTGTATCGAAGAAAAATTTAAGCAAATCTTGAGAGAGTACACCAACTTTGATTTGTCGGAGATAGAAACTTTCGACGATTTCGAGACTCTAGATAAAACCTCTAAATTTTTTTTTACATTTGGTGGTGACGGGACAATCCTCAGTGCAATTTCGTACATCAAAGACAGTGGAATTCCTATTGTTGGAGTAAATACCGGCCGCTTAGGATTTTTGGCTACAATCAACAAAAATTATTTTATCGATCAGTTAGAAAACATTTTCAATGATCAATACAAATTGGTTCCGAGAACTTTATTGAGTATTTCTTCTAATAGCGAATTAGATTTAGTCGACAAATTTGCTCTGAATGAAATTACAGTTACCCGACGAGAAACAACCAGTATGATTACGGTAGATTCTTGGTTGGATGGAGAATACCTAAATTCTTTTTGGGCCGATGGTCTCATTATTTCTACCCCAACAGGTTCAACCGGATATTCGTTGAGTTGTGGAGGCCCGATTGTACATCCATCGACCGAAAATTTTATCATAACACCGATTGCACCGCACAACTTAAATGTGCGGCCACTCATTGTAGATGATGAAGCTTGTATAGACCTGAAAGTAAACAGCCGTGCCAATGAATATTTTTTATCGCTGGACTCTCGCAATTTAGCTCTGTCTACCGAGGTAGAAATCCGAGTGAAAAAAGCAAACTTCTATGTCTATATAGTAGAAACGAATGAGATAAATTACTTCAATACACTACGAGAAAAACTTCTGTGGGGATCGGACAAAAGAAATTAATTACAATAATTCTTCTTAATTTTTGTTAAATCAATTAGGTTGAAATCAGTTTTGTTTATATTTGTTCGTTAAATTGAAAAGTATAAGCAGCGACTTATTATATTATGGTCATTATGAAGAACTATTTTCTTGCACTTTTATTATTGGTCAATGCCACGTCGTTGCTAGCACAGCGGCACGAATTAGGAGGTTTTCTAGGAGGTGCAAACCTCATCTCCGACATAGGAAGTGAGAGTTATGTAAACCCAATCCCGAATCGCTTAGAAAGCGGGAAAATAAACATTCCTTATATTGCAGGGCTTATTTATCGATTCAATTTTAATCCCTATATGGGCGTACGATTAGGCTTTTATCATTCTCAGGTAAATAATCATGATCAAAACTCTAATCAATTATACAAAAGAAACCGAAAAAAATTTTTCAAAAACAACATAACAGAAGGATCGTTGTTGTTCGAATATAATTTTTTTCCGATCAATGATGAGGGAAATGCACATTCTCCTTTTATCTTTGCCGGGATTGCTGGTTTTATGTCTCGTGAAAGAGAAGTATTTTTTAGAGAAACCGACATAAAGGACAGTCAAGGAAACGTAGTCGATCCAAGAGGAATTGATGTTCGCAAAAAATCTGCTGCCAACTTTTCACTTCCGATAGGTGTCGGGTATAAAATAAAATTTAATTACAATTGGGTTCTTGCTGCCGAGGTTGGTTTCCGCTATACAAACAGCGATAAGTTAGATTATAGTGAATACACATTTAACCGTAATTTGTATGATCAGAATGGTAATTTGAGAGAAGAAGTAGATGCCACAAAATATTTAGATTACCAACGAATTGGCAACATCTCTAACACCGATTGGTATGTTTTCTCGGGGTTAAGCCTTACGTATGCGTTCGGAAGACCACCATGTTACTGTGATTAATAAAAAAATGGAGAGCAAAATAGATCAAATAGACCGAAAGCGAGTTCCGCAACACATTGCCATTATAATGGATGGGAATGGTCGTTGGGCAAAAAAAACAGGACACGAAAGAACTTTCGGACATAAAAATGCCTTGAAAGCAGTACGGGCGGCAATAGAAGCTTGCCGTGAACTGGGCATCCCTTACCTTACGCTTTATGCATTTTCCTCTGAGAATTGGAATCGTCCTAAACTAGAAGTTAGTTTATTGATGACTCTCTTAGCCCAAACTATCCAGAAAGAAATCAAAGAACTACACCAAAACAATGTTCGTCTCAACGTCATTGGAAATGTAGAACGCTTACCCCAAGCTACCTTAAAAGAATTGAAAAAAGGTCTCGAACTCACCCAAAACAACACTGGTTCTACCCTAACTTTGGCTTTGAGTTACGGATCGAAAGAAGAAATATTATCAGCAACCAAATCAATCGCTCAATCCTATAAAAACGGAGAAATTAGCCTAGAAGAAATTGACGAACAATTATTCGAACAACATCTTTATACGCGCCATTTACCTATGGTCGATCTAATGATAAGAACAAGTGGCGAAGAACGAATAAGTAATTTCTTACTATGGCAGATAGCCTATGCCGAACTGTATTTTACCGATACACTTTGGCCCGACTTTACCCATGAGAATTTGTACGAAGCAGTGCTCAACTATCAAGGGAGAGAAAGAAGATTTGGCAAAACAAGTGAACAATTAATCTAGTTTTCTAGAAGTACAGAAGTATGAGAAAAATAACATGGTCTATGTGGATGTTAGGAGCTTACCTAACTGTAGTAAATGCACAAGTAAACGACAGTATTCCTACTGCAGTAGAACAAACTACCGTTACACCACAGGATTTTAGTAATTTAAATAATGTCCGCACGTTCATCCTAAAAGATGTACAGTTGACAGGCGACACAAAATTTTCTAAAAATCAAATCTTGCGTTTTGCGGGATTTTCTTTGGGAGATGAAATAGAAATTCCAGGAACCAAAATAAACAATGCCGTAAAAAAACTATGGCGTTCTAAAATGTTCTCTGACATCAATGTCTATGTAAGTTCTGTTCAAGGAAACGAAGTAATTTTAGAACTCAACTTACTCGGTTTACCCGAATTAGAGGCAATTAATATAAGCGGTATAAAGAAGTCACAACGCGATGAGGTTATCAAAAAAAACAAACTCGATCCTGGTGTAAAAATTACCAATAACCTATTAAATCAGACCCGAAACAACATCAAAGAATATTACGTACAAAAAGGATTTCCAGAACCTGTCATTACGATCAACCGCATCAAAACAGACGGAGACAAAGAAAATCTTGATATAAAAGTAGATCGAGGGCCACGCGTGAAAATCAAAGACATTGTTTTCGAAGGCAATCATGAACTTTCGGACGCAAAATTACGTAAAGCAATGAAGGATACGAAGCGTAAATCGATCAACTTCTTCAAACCCTCTAAATTGATTGATGAAAAATATCAAGATGACCTGAAAAAAGTGGTAGAGAAATACAAATCTGTTGGTTTTCGCGACGCAAAAATTATTTCTGATCGTATCGAGAAAATTTCTGACGATAGAGTGATAATTCACATCAAGGTAGACGAAGGAAAGCCTTATTATTTGGGGAACATCACTTTTGCCGGGAACTCTGTTTTTACTTCCGAACAATTGGCTCGAGTATTTTCTTACAAAACAGGCGATCGATATGATGCAGTTGGTATCAACAAAAAAGTAACTGGATCTGAAAAAGATGATGATATCAAAACCCTATACATGGACGATGGTTATCTCTTTGCCAGTGTAATACCGATAGAAAAAAATATCCAAGATGACGTCATCGATCTAGAGATAAAAATCAATGAAGGAACACAAGCAACCATCAACCGAGTAACAATTTCGGGAAATACAGAAGCACACGATCATATTCTGTACCGAGAGCTACGTACACAACCAGGAGATTTGTTCTCTAAGTCGAATATCAAACGTACTATGTACGAGTTAGCCGCTACAAGTTATTTAGAGCCAACGCAAATTGTACCAGATGTACAACCAAATTTCGAGAACAACACGGTCGATATCAATTGGAAAGTAGCACCAAAATCTTCGTCTCAAGTAGAGTTACAAGGAGGATACGGTGGAGGAACCTTTATCGGAACTTTAGGTTTGACTTTCGGGAATTTTTCTATCGGAAATATTTTCAATCGAAAGGCATGGAAACCTGTTCCTTTAGGAGACGGCCAACAATTATCGATACGTGCACAAGCCGGTTATGGTTACCAAAACTATAGTTTTTCGTTTGTAGAACCATGGATCGGAGGAAAACGTCCTACATCCCTTTCTACCTCGTTCTATTATTCACGCTACAACTATCGTGACAACCATAATGAGCGTATAAAACTAAACATTATAGGAGGAAGTGTTGGTATGAGTAAATTACTCACTTGGCCTGATGATTATTTCCGTCTAAGCCACTCCATATCATTCCAACAGTATGACTATGAAAACTACAACCTATTTACTGCGGGAAATATTAACTACTCGAATGGAAAATCGAACAATATAAATTATACCATTGGACTCTCGCGTAATTCAGCAGGTCCGAACCAGATTTTCCCACAAGGAGGATCAGACTTTAGCGTCAATGCAACCATGACTTTCCCTTACTCTTTGGTAAACAACAAAGATTATAAAAAACTAAGCCCGCAAGAAAAAATCGAATGGTTAGAGTATTACAAAATCAAAGTGAAAGGAAACTGGTACAAAGAACTAATCGGCAAATTAGTTGGACGTTTGGGAGCAGAGTTTGGATATTTAGGATCGTATAACCACGACATTGGGACCATTCCGTTCGAGCGTTTCTATATCGGAGGAACCGGACTGATGCAACAACGCTTCGATGGTCGAGAAATCATTCCATTACGCGGGTACGAAGATTCTACCAATTCAGGAGGACGTGTAAATGAAGACATTACACCAGAAGGAGGTGGAGCCATTTATAACAAATTCCTATTCGAGTTGCGCTACCCAATCACAATGAGTCAAACTGCCAACATTTTTGCCTTGGCTTTTGCCGAAGCTGGTAACACATGGGAAAATGCTCGCGAGTACAAACCATTCGAACTACGCCGTTCTGCTGGTATAGGTGTACGCGTTTTTATGCCTGCTTTTGGTATGCTCGGATTCGATTTTGGGTATGGATTCGACAAAGCTATAGGCGCCATCGAACCATCGGGTTGGCAAACACATTTTATTATTGGACAATCTTTTTAATTTTATTATTTTCGCACAAAGAAAAAACCAATTGTTTGGCATAGTTTTCGAAATAACAAAACACATATTATGAAAAAGTGGATTTTTTTATTGCTGATATTTCTCGGGCTTACCAAGGAAAGCTTTGCACAACGCTTTTGCTATGTCGACACAGAATTTATATTGAATAATTTCCCTGCCTATACCAATGCACAAACCAATCTTCAGAGACAAACCGACGCATGGCAGAAGGAAATCGAACTAAAGAAGGAAGCCGTAGCAAAGCTTCAGGCAGAATTCGAAGCAGAAAAAATTCTATTGACCGACGAACAAGTGAAAGCCGAACAAAAGAAAATAGATGATGAGCTCGCAGCTATTCGTTCTTTGCAAGACAAACGTTATGGCCCTACAGGAGATTTGATCAACTTGCGTAAAAGTTTGGTAAAACCAATCCAGGATCAGATTTACAACGCAACCAAACAAGTCGCAGACCGATTAAATTATAGCTTTGTTTTTGATAAAGGAAGTGATTTGATTATGATCTACACTGACCCTAAATTCGATATCAGTAGAGAAGTTCTGAAAATTTTGGTGCCAGAAGTCTACAATGTAAAAACACAACAAAACACAACAACTAACCCAAAAAATAATAACAACAACCGTTCAGGAAAAAGAAGATAGAAAAAAATATAAACCCGAAAAAGCATTATACGTTTAATACATTTAATTTATGAATATGAAAAACTTGAAATTTATCGCTCTATTAACCATGTTTGTTTTTGGTAGCATCCTAACCTTTGCTCAAGACATTGCGCATATCGATTTTAATAAAGTTTACGATGCAATGCCAGAATATAAAAAAGCAAATGATGACTATGAAGCTTTAGGTAAAAAACACCAAGGCGAAATAGAAAAAATCGAAGTTTCTTATAAAGCTTTAATGGAACAAGCACAAAAAGATTTGCAAGGAAAATCTCAAGAAGAAGTACAAAAAATCATCATTGAGAAAAAATACCAAGAGCAAGAACAAGCAATCCAACAAAAATTGCAAACTTACCGTGAAGCTGCACAAAAAGAAATGTTAGAAAAAGAAAAATCTTTGTTCGAGCCAATTTACAACAAAGTAAAAATGGCAATCGATGCAGTAGCGAAAAGAAAAAACATCAAATATGTTTTACCAGAAAACATGGCAATCTACACAGGTGGTGGATACGACTTGTTTAATGACGTGAAAACAGAATTGAAAATAAAATAAAAAAATAAACCTTACATTTGAGCCACTAATTTAGTGGCTTTTTTTATTTATGAATGCAACAGAAACCTACCTCAAAGGTTGTTTCATAATCGAACCAACCGTTTACCAAGATAAAAGAGGATATTTTTTCGAATCGTTTAATGAAAATATACTAAATGAAATTCTTGGTTTTCGTCCTCATTTTGTACAAGACAACCAATCGCAGTCGACCTATGGAGTAGTCCGTGGACTTCATCTACAACAAGGAGAACATGCACAAGCAAAACTCGTTCGTGTTCTCGAAGGCAAAGTACTGGACGTCGTGGTCGATGTACGCAAGAATTCTACCACCTATGGGAAAAGTTTTAGCATAGAACTTTCGTCCGAAAACAATCGACAACTATTTATACCAAAAGGTTTCTTGCATGGGTTTTCTGTTTTGAGTGAGCGTGCAACGTTCTTTTATAAATGCGATCAATTCTATCATAAAGACTCAGAAAATGGAGTGTATCCTCTCGACATAGATTTGGGTATTGACTGGCAAATACCAACAGAAGACATGATTCTATCTGAAAAAGACCAAGCAGCACAACGTTTTCTTGACTTTAACAATCATCATCATCTATGAAAAAGATTTTAGTAACTGGAGCAAACGGACAACTAGCACAAGCCATAGAAAGTATAGAAAAATCGACCAAGAAAATTCAATTTATTTTCAAGACCGCCAATGAGTTAGACATCACTAATCGTACAAATCTTTTGCATCATTTTGATAAAAATATATACAATGGTGTTATCAATACAGCCGCCTATACTGCGGTAGATTTAGCAGAAAGTGAAGAAAAAAAGGCCTATGCTGTAAATGCTCTTGGTGTAGAAAATCTTGCCAGAGTTACCAAAAGACAAAATATTCCCCTCCTCCATCTATCAACCGATTATGTTTTTTCGGGTAACGATAATCATCCGCAAAAAGAAGATGACCCATGTGACCCACAAAATATTTATGGTAAAACAAAATTAGCAGGAGAGCAATTAGCTTTGCAAACGAACCCAAAAACCATCATCATTAGAACTGCATGGTTGTATTCTAGATTCGGAAATAATTTCGTCAAAACAATGCTGCGTTTATTCGAACAGAAAAAAGAAATCAATGTAATCAATGACCAAATCGGCTCGCCAACCAATGCAATAGACTTGGCAAAAGCCCTAGTGCAAATAATCGAAAGTGATGTGCCACAATATGGTGTTTTTCATTATTCTAACGAAGGTGAATGTTCTTGGTATGATTTTGCTCAAGCCATAAAAAAATACACCAATTCATCAATAGAAATTCATCCCATTGCAACCAAGGATTATCCTACGGCAGCTAAAAGGCCAGCCTTTAGTTTATTGGATAAAACAAAAATTAAACAAGTTTATGGTTTGAAAATCCCAAAATGGGAAGATAGTTTACGTTCCGAAATTAATGAAATGTATTGATTTCCCTTAACCACTATTCATAAAAAAAAGCTCTATTTTTTGAGCTTTTTTATGGATTGTATTCTTTATAATTTGACTTAAAAATTTACCTGGTCGTGGATATAATTACCTTTTTCACAAAATTGCTTCAGCTCATTTTTTATAAATTCGTGTACTTCTTTGGCAATATCATCAGGATAAAGCAAATGGATATTTGCACCAGCATCTAGGGTAAAAAACAGAGGATTGCCAGTTTTTTTTCTGTAAGCCCAAATCGAATCAATTGCTGCAACAGTTTGAGGTTTCATCAGCATAAAAGCAGGATCAGATGTCATCATCATCGCATGCAAAGTTAGTGCCTCGTGCTCGACCATCTTACCAAAAGCAAATACATCTCCATTTTTGAGAATTGGCAAGAGTTTTTCGAGATTTTTATTGGCCTCTATGAATCTTTTTTCTGCGTATGGATGCCTATCCATCAACTGATGCCCTACTGTAGAAGATACTGATTTTTCTCCTTCATGGATCAACAAAATCGTATCGTGAAAATGTATAAAAACCGAGTGAATCTGCTGGTTGGGATATTTTATAGCATAAAGATTAGAGCTATTGGGCAAGGCCTTATTTTCTCCCCAAACAACCAATCCTTTATAAGTAGACCGACAAGCACTCCCAGAGCCTAAACGTGCCAAAAAAGAGGCTTTTCTATGGGCTTGCTCTTCATTGAGAGAACTACCTAGAAGTTTCTCCATTTTTATTAAACAATTGGCCATAGCACTCATACCGGATGCCGAAGAGGCGATACCCGAGCTATGGGGAAATGAATTGTGCGTATGTACTTCGAATCTGAATCTTCGTAAGAAAGGCATGTATGCCTCTATGCGCTCGAAAAACTGAATGATTTTTGGTGCGAAATTGGTCTGTAAATTTTTGTCTAAAAACACTTTCACATCAAAATCGTTACCTGATTTTGGTTCAAATTTCAGTTCTGTTTCGGTATAACTATTGGTTAGTGTATAACTGATGGATGCATTGGTCGGAATCTGATTCTCCCTTTTTCCCCAATATTTTATCAATGCGATATTCGATGGACTTTTAGACTTTACGCTTCCGGCAGAGAAAACAATGTTCGCAGGAAGCTCTGAAATGAATTGCTGTTCCATAGGTTGCAAAAATACTATTTTAGTTTTTGATATTGATCGAAATGATATGCAATTGCATTTTCTACCGAAATAAAATTATACGAAAGCTTCTCTTTTACTTTATTATTGTCGTATACACTCATTTGTGTGATTGCCTCTAATGTACCTTTGTCTAGCCAAGGCAATCCTATCCAGCGTCCTATTTTTGATAAATAATGAACGGTATATAAAAAAGAGGTTGGGATTTTTTTTATTCTTTTACCATAATAGCCGGCTACTTGCCCCAAAACCAATTGATAGGCTGTATTTTCGCTATTAATCAAGAAGCGTTCTTCATATGCTTTTTCTTTTCGTAAACGTATAATAATTTCTACAACATCACGAACATCAACAAAACCAGTTCCACCAGCAGGTGCAAATCGATTGCTCCAACTTTTCTGAAAGAGACGTTCGCTTTCTCTTTTTCCATCCAAACTACCTATAATAATCGAAGGATTAACGATAATGGTTCTAAGGCCCTCTTGAGATCCACGCCAAACTTCCATTTCTGCTCTGAATTTTGTTAGTGCATAAGGGCTATGTTTTTTACTTTGGTTGAAGTAAGAATCTTCGTCTATTTTTTTGGTAATAGGGTTTCTGTCGTCCATGGTTGCAATAGAACTTAGATAGATAAATTCTTCGACTTTTGCTTCTATCGCTGCATTGACCAAGTTTGTTGTTACTTCTACATTGCTTTCCCAGAGTTGTTTTTTCTTTTTCGGGTCGAAACTGACCATTGCTGCGGCATGAAAAATCGTGGTTACGCCTTGCAACAATTCTGGCAGAGAAGAGATATCGGATAGATCGCCTACTCTCCATTCTATTTTTTGCCAACGATCTATTGCCTTATTTTGAATAAAAAAGCGTTCGACTATAGAAATATCCGAATTTACCCGCCGAAAAGCAATAATTTTTTCATATTCACTTGTCAAACGCAATAGCAGATTGCATCCGACCAAACCAGTTCCTCCCGTTATAAAAATCATCAAACAAAAATAACAAAATTTTCCTTTAACATTTTTTTATAAAATTTTTATTATGTTTACGGTCTGTTAAATTTAAATTAAACCATGAAGAAAAAAATTGTAAAATTAAGTTTACTCCTTTTTCTAGGATTTGGGACATATGCATTTGGACAGACACAGGGTCGTGTAGAAGATGACAATGGCCTGCCAGAAGATGATGTTGAAGTGCGTATCAAAGGAACAAATACCGTAACGTATACGGATGAAAATGGTAACTTTGAGATTGATGCGAAAATAGGAGACACTCTAATCATTAACAATCAAGAGTTCTTGGTAACCTCTACAACCTTAGGAAACCTTAAATTAAAATCAAGCTCTTCTACTATAGACTTGGAAGAGTTGGTAGTAGTTGCTTATGGGGTAGAAAAGAAAGAAAATGTTGTCGGCTCTAACTCTGTTATAAAGCAAGAGCAAATAGAAAACCGTGTAATATCCAACGTAGCCAAAGTATTAGAAGGTTCTTCTCCTGGCGTTCAGGTTTCTACAGGGTCTGGGCAACCAGGTAGTGGATTGAGCGTAAGAATTAGAGGAAATTCATCTTACAATTTATCCAACAGCCCTTTATATGTTGTTGACGGTGCAATTTATACGGGAAGTATTTCCGACCTTAACCCTAATGATATCGAATCGATAAACATTCTTAAGGATGCCGCTTCTACTTCTCTATACGGAGCCTCTGCTGCAAACGGCGTGGTAATGATTACAACCAAAAAAGGAAGAAAAGGAAAGGGTTCTTTTAACTTTAGTGCTTACTCTGGTGTTGTGAGTCGTGGAATAAAAGAATATGAAAGAATTGGTAGTAAAGAGTACTACGTATTAGCTTGGGAAGCAATGCGAAACGGTTATCTACAAACCAATCCTAATGCTACTGTAGAACAAGCGAATGCCTATGCATCTGGAGCACTAATCAAAGATAACCTGAAAAACAACATTTATAATGTAGATGATAGCCAATTAGTTGTAGATGGCATTTTTAATCCAGGCGCAAGCTTACTCTACAATGACTTCGATTGGAATAAATACCTCAACAAAACAGGTCAAGTAAATAGATACGATCTTAACTACGGTGCTTCTACAGAAAATTCTAACTTCTATGCCTCTATTGGATACAATAATGAGGGAGGATATGTTATTAAATCTGATTTTGAACGTTATACAGCACGTGCATCTGCTGATAGTCAGGTAACTGATTGGTTGAAGCTAGGAGTAAACCTTAGTGGATCGAAAGTTAAAAGTAAATTGGCTAATGATAGTGGAGGCACCTCATACATTAATCCGTTCTTCTTTACACGTTCTATAGGTCCTATTTATTCTCCTTTTTACTATGACAAAACAGGTAAACAGGTGTATGATGATGACGGCAACTTAGTATATGATGGTATAATTAGCCGTGGACGTGGATCAGAAGCTCACAGCGGACGTAACGTTATACAAGAAACTCTATTAAATGATGTTTTGTTCACTGCAGAATCTATCAATTCTAGATTCTTCACAGAACTAAAGCTAGCCAAAGGCTTAACATTTACAGGTAATGCTACCTACGATTATCGAAACGAAAATAACAGACAATATACAAATAAAGTTATTGGCGACGCTGCAGGTACAGGAGCTTTATCAAATGAATTATACAAATATACAGGTACTACAATAAACCAAATACTTAACTATAATAAATCATTCGACAATCACAACTTCAATATTCTTGTAGGGCATGAATCGTATGAATATGGATACGAATATCAATACCATCGTAAGATAAAGGAAAAAGTTTCGAACAATTATGAGTTTTCGAACTTTGTTTTGACCACGACCCAAACAGGGTATAGCAACAAGATAAGAAAAGAGTCATGGTTCAGTCGATTAAACTATGATTTCAATAGCAAATACTTAGTTTCATTATCGGTAAGAAATGATAAATCTTCACGATTTTCAAAAGACAATAACTCTGGAACATTTTGGTCAGCAGGAGCTGGATGGAATATTCATAGAGAAGACTTTTTGTCTCACAACTCAAGCGTTAGTCAATTAAAGCTTCGCTCTTCGTACGGGCAAGTTGGTAATGACGGAGGAAACGGATCTGCACCTGGATGGCAAGCTGATCGCAACCTATATTCACTAAGCTATGATAATGCAGAAGAACCAGGTATCTATATTACACAACAAGGAAATCCTGATCTAACATGGGAATCTAACAATCAGTTTGATGTTGCCTTAGAGTTCGGATTCTTCCAGAATCGTATTTCGGGAGTTGTAGAATATTTCGACAGAAGAACAGAAGACATGATATTCCGAGTACCAACTCCAGGCTCTGCGGGTGTTCCTAATAATGGTATTTACAAAAACGTAGGAACAATGAAAAATAGTGGATGGGAGTTTGGGCTAAACTTAGGGTTAATAAAAAATGAAAGCTTCGAGTGGAACCTGAATCTAGCTGCAACCCTATATGATACTGAAATGATAAAAATGCCAGAAGGTCAAGAAGAAATTATCAGCAATGCTCAACGACTAGCAAAAGGACACTCTCCGTACGATTTCTGGCTTCGTCAATGGTATGGTGTAGACCCTACAGATGGAGCACCTTTATATATTCAAGATCCTAAAATAAATGCCAATGCCGATACACGCACAATGGCAGATGGCACTGTTGTTACAACAAACCACAACAACGCACTATATGATTACTCTGGAACAGCAATACCAGATGTTGGAGGATATTTTAGTACAGAATTCAAATACAATGGCTTTTATCTAAATGCACTATTTACCTATCAAATTGGTGGGAAGATATATGATTCTAACTATGCATCACTTATGGGATCCTATGCAGAAGGTAAAGCAATGCATGTTGATATGCTAAATGCTTGGAAAAAACCAGGTGATATTACAAATGTACCAATTGTAAGTACACAGAACACTTCGGCAGCAGGAGCTGTTTCAAGCAGATGGTTAGTAGATGCGGATTATTTAGCTTTGAAGAATGCACAATTTGGGTACACCTTTAAGCAAGATGATATCAAAAATTTAGGCATAACTGCATTGAAAGTTTTTGTTAGTGGAGAAAACCTATTCTCGGCAACTAAGAGGAAAGGTCTAGAACCTGCTCAATCTTTTAACGGACATACTTCTTATCGTTACACACCATCTAGGATAGTAGCTTTAGGACTAAATGTTTCATTCTAAAAAAATAAAAAATCATGAAAAAAATAAAAATCCTTACATCAACTTTATTAGGTCTAAGCTTACTATTGAGTAGCTGTTCAGATGACTATTTGGATACCGAGCCAACCTCGTCTGTTAGTGAACAAGCAGCAATGTCAACTGCAGACAACTTGATGGCAGCAATAAACGGAATGCATAGAAATATGTATACGAGACAAAACAGAAGTCAAGGACAAAACGGGTACACCGCTCAATTAATCTTTTCTGATGTAATGGGAGATGATGTTATCTTCCCTTCTACAGGAAACGGATGGTTTGTTTCTGCTATACGTTGGTTACACACCAACAACGAATCTGCTAGCGATATTTCCTATCCATGGCTATTTTGGTATTCGATGGCAAGAAATGCCAATACAATTATCACTTATGGTGAAAAGGCCTCAGGAGACCTAGAGTTGAAAGAAAACGCAATAGGGCAAGCTTATGCCTACCGCGCATTTAGCTATTTTCAACTTGTACAAATATATGGCAAGCGCTATGTTGCAGGCGAAGCAAATGCAAACCCTGGAATAGTTGTACGTCTCGACCCAACCGATATCGGACCAAAAGCAAGAGCTACCGTTGCTGAAGTCTATGAGCAAATATGGAAAGATCTAGACAAAGCAGAAGAACTTTTAGAAGGTAAAGACCAAGCAAACGTCTCGCATTTTAGCGTTAACAATGTTAGAGGTCTAAAAGCTCGTGTGGCACTCGTGCAACAAAACTATGCCAAGGCCGCAGAATACGCAGCACTTGCAAGAACACCATTCAAACTGATGTCTCGCGAAGAATATATGGAAGGTTTCAATAATTACAATAACCCAGAGTGGATGTGGGGAATAAAAATAGTAAGTGACCAAACAGACTATTTTGGGAATTTCCACGCATATATGTCGAGAAATTACAGTTCTACACAAATACGACTAGCACCGAAAGTAATGAATGTTAACCTATACAATGCATTCCCGAACTCAGACGTACGTAAAGAATTGGTTGACCCTACGGGCGAACATGCTTCATTAAAACTACCTCGCAACTTTTCGAGACACCCGTACACTTCACAAAAGTTCTTAGCCCAATCTTTTTCGATTTCATTAGGAGATGTTCCATTTATGAGAGCTGCAGAAATGTACCTAATAGAAGCAGAAGCTAAATATAAATTAGGTAACGAAGACGGTTCTAAACTAATCCTTAAACAGCTTATACAAGCAAGAGATAACGAATTTAGCGACTTCACCAAAACAGGAGAAGAATACTATGAAGAAATATTGCTCAATAGACGTATAGAGCTTTGGGGAGAAGGTTTTAGATTTTTCGACCTCAAACGTTTAGGTTTACCTCTCAATAGAAAAGATGCAAACCAAAACACCACAGTTATCAACAATCTATACACGATTGAGCCGAATGATCCACGTTGGCAATGGTTAATTCCGAGGCAAGAAATTAACTCTAACCCTTTGATCGAACAAAACCCAACTCAATAATAGTGTATTAATATTTAATCAGAGACTGTCTTCATAGACAGTCTCTTTTTTTACAAAGAGATATACTAACGATCGTAAGGTCAACCAACTAGTCGTACTATAATATCTGTTTCTTCTTAAACCAAAAATAGATAAAAATAACAATGGCAATCATCGCAACCAAACAAATAGGATAGCCATATCTGTAAGCCAATTCGGGCATATATTCGAAATTCATCCCATACACACCAACCATAAAAGTTAAGGGCAAGAAAAATGCAGAAAAAATCGTCAACAACTTCATAATATCATTTGTTTTTTGATTGGATAAAGACATGAAAATCGCAATCAAATTTTGGATATCATCTAAAATCTGAGAATAAAAATGTAGATATTTCTGACTCGATTCTCGTAAATCCTGAAACTGACTAGGATTCTTCTGGAAAATCGTCAGCTCCTTTATCACATCATCCATCAAACTTAGAATTTTCTTGCACGACGAAGCTTCTCGTTTCAACTGAAAAATTTTCTTCAATGTAATTTTATTCGATTTATCCGAAAAAACAATGGTCTCGAAAGCGTCAATCTTTTCCATCATCTTCTCCCCTGGCAATTGATAAGACAATAAGGTTTGTCTCAAAATATAATACAACAACAATTTCGAATTAATTTTTTGATGATCCCTATTCTTCATCAAACAAGCCTCCTTAGCCTGCACCAGCAAATTGGTTGGTTTTTGATGAATAGTTAACACAATATTCTCGTTGAAATAAACCCCAATTTTGTGACTAAATTCGCGCACAATATTTTGGTGCTGATGTTTATCTTTACCATAAAACCGAACCAAAAGAAAAGAAATCAAAACATCGGATTCGAATTTTGGAAAATGACCAGGCTCTAAATTATCTGCCAAAGTAAAACGATTGAACTGATAAACTCTGCCCAATTCTTCTAATTCTTCTTTGGTAGGATTCTCTAAATCGATCCATTTTAGGAATGCATTTTCGAACAAAATAGATTGCATAAGCGATAAATCTTCTCGGAAGTTAGAAAATTCGCTCCACTTTCCTACCATGATACTAAAAAAATTGCCAGATATATTATACCTTTGTCCGATAATTTTTTAACGAGTATTTATAAAAACCTCCTTAGTAGAATAAAATGAACAACCCGCTAATCGAAGAGTTAACATGGCGTGGACTTATCCACAACATCATGCCTGGTACAGCCGAACAACTAAACAAAGAAATGACAACCGGTTATGTAGGTTTCGACCCAACCGCCGATTCGTTGCACGTTGGTAGTTTGGTGCCCATCTTTTTATTGGTGCATCTACAACGGCATGGCCACCGCCCTGTCGCTTTGGTAGGAGGAGCAACTGGAATGATAGGTGACCCAACTGGGAAAAGTGCAGAACGCAATTTACTCGACGAAGAAACCCTAGAAAAATACGTCAACGGAATAAAAGCTCAACTTGCTCGATTCCTCGATTTTGATGGGCGAAATGGCAACTCTGCAATCTTAGTTAACAATTATGATTGGATGAAAGACTTCTCCTTCATCGATTTTGTGCGCAACGTCGGGAAACATCTAACCGTAAATTATATGATGGCAAAAGACTCTGTGAAATCGCGCCTTTCTGCCGAATCCAACGTCGGTATGTCTTTTACCGAATTTACCTATCAATTGATTCAGGGGTATGACTATCTTTACTTATACGAAAAACTCGGCGTCAAACTACAAATGGGTGGATCTGATCAGTGGGGAAATATCACCACCGGAACAGAACTTATTCGTCGAACGATACAAGGAGAAGCCTTTGCTTTTACTTGTCCTTTGACCACAAAAGCAGACGGAACAAAATTCGGTAAATCTGAAGGTGGAGAAAACATTTGGTTAGACAAAAAAAGAACTTCACCTTATAAATTCTATCAATTTTGGCTCAATCAAGCTGATGCTGATTGCGAAAAATATATCAAAATTTATACATTCCTCGATAAAGAAACCATCGACGATCTTATCGAACATCATAGAAAAGAACCTCATCTACGCGAGCTTCAACGCAAATTAGCAACCGAAATCACCATCATGGTTCACGGGGTTGATGAGCTTCATAAAGCTGAAAAAGCATCGCAAGTATTGTTTGGGAAATCTACCTCAGAAGATCTAAAAAGCTTAGACGCTGACACTTTCCTATCGGTTTTCGAAGGCGTTCCGCAAGCGACAATCGCCAAAGAAGACTTAGAAAACGGTTTAGCAATTGTCGATGTGTTGGTAGAAAAATCAGGTTTCCTAAAATCGAATTCAGAAGCGAGAAGAGAATTAGCAGCCAATGCTATTTCGGTAAATAAAGAAAAAATTACCGATGAATTTATCCTCGATTCTTCTCACCTAATTGCTGACAATTACGTGCTGTTGCAAAAAGGAAAGAAAAACTATTTTATCCTACTTGTAGAATAATCCTACCCCAAAAATACAACGTAAAAACTCATCCTTTATGATGAGTTTTTTTTATTTTAGTATAATAAGATTTTACCTTGGCAGAAGCAACACATATCCTACATCAACTATGGCAATTTTTGGTAGAGTGGTATTGGATCCCGCTAACGCTTATTTATTTGGTTTTGATTCTTACCATTCTCATCGAAAATAGAAAACCCGAAAAAACTATTGCTTGGATTTTGGTCATTTTTTTTCTACCCATTATTGGTTTATTATTCTATTTCTTTTTCGGACAAAAATTCAATAAAGAAAAAACATTATCCCGAATAGATACCAAACAACAACGCCAAATCATCGAACGTTGGCACAGCATAAGTTCGTTTAATAGCAGTAACCAACAACTAATTACAGAACAAACCGGTAATTTTAGTAAAGTTTTTCAATATTTGTACCACAGCCTTTCTTCTCCCTCATACCTTGATAATCAGCTAGAAGTATTGATCAATGGAGAGGAAAAGTTTCCTCGATTTCTAGAAGTTCTTCGACAAGCTAAACATCATATCCATCTAGAATATTATATTTTTGAGTTGGACCAAATAGGCCAAGAAGTAATTGAAATTCTCAAAAATAAAGCAGCAAACGGTGTCATTGTTCGCATAATCGTAGATGGATTTGGATCACCAAAACTAATAAAAAAAGCAAAAAAAATTTTTGAGGATAGCTTGATTCAGTGTCAGACTTTTTTACCAGTCCACTTTTCTTCTTTGGCAAATTCTAACTATCGTAATCATAGAAAGATAATGATTGTAGATGCAGAAATTGCTTTTGTCGGGGGTATCAACATTTCCGACCGCTACATCAATACTCCTCCCTACAGCGACAAAAATAAATTGTATTGGCGAGATACTTCTCTCTGCATTCGAGGCGAATCGGTTGATATGTTAGAGTTACAGTTCTGGTTAAGCTGGTCGATGACCCAAGGCCAAATGTACTCGATGGACGAAGCTGAATATCATTTCCCAGAACAGAAAATTACATACAGATCTATTGAGTCTGTTATAGGCTTCTCGTACACTTCACCCGGGTCTGATGTCCCCTCGGCAATGGAATCCATGATTCTAGCAATCTCCTTGGCAAAAGAAAAGATCTGTATCACAACTCCTTATTTCATCCCGTCAGATGAATTCAAGTCTGCCTTATTAATCGCTGTTTCTAGTGGTGTAGAAGTCAACCTCATCCTACCCGAAAAAGGCGATTCGTTTATAGTGCAACAAGCTTCGCTATCTTTCCTTAAAAGCCTGATGAAACGTGGTGTCAATGTTCATCTCTACCAAAAAGGATTTATCCATGCGAAAACGATTACGGTCGATAACGAGATTGCTTTTGTGGGAACAGTGAATCTAGACAACCGAAGTTTTTTTATCAATTTCGAGATTACAGCTGTTTTTTATGATAAGAAAGCAATAAAAAAGTTATACCAACAATTTAAGTTGGATTTACTCGACACGCGAAAAATCACCTATCAACAATGGAAATCTATCCCGATGATTCACCGTGGGATTGCCTCTCTTTGTAGATTATTAGCTCCTTTATTATGATACGGTAGAAAAAAAATCACAACAAAACTAACGATTTTTTAGATCTAAAAAGCTCCTCTATTTCTGGTGGTAAACCGTTGAGGTTATCCATAAAATCATCAAAAAAACCTTTGGTATGGTCTGATAACAAAGCCTGATACATCTCGATCGCATCATCAGAAATAAACAACGGCGTAGACGGCAAATTCATCGTAGGAGAATGCAACAAAACAACCTGAAACTCTTGGCAATCATCTATCGATTTACCCGTCAAAAAACATTGATTTTTTTCTTGCAGTTGCTTCAGCTTTTCAATGACTTGAGTTTTATTTTCTTGGATAATTTGAGCTTTATCATGAAGAAATTGTTGAATATTTTTTTTCGATTCGCTAGAAATATCTCGATTCATTTGCAATCGACAAGCATCGCAAACAGCCAACTCAAAAACCATTACCCAATCATTTTCTAGATAATCTTTTTTATAGGCTTTTTCTACTACAAAGTTCTTATCAACAATCGATACCCGACAAACCGAACAATACCTAAATTGTTCTTGGTTTTGATCGGATTGCATCAAAGAAGTAACATCAAACTTTTTCATTTTTTAGTACTCTTCTAAAGAATTCTTTAAATCTACTTATTTTTCATCAAAAATTCTCCTACATTTAAAGTTCAAAATCACAAAAAAAATGAAATTACCTTTTATAGAACCGTATCGCATCAAGACCATAGAAGAAATAAATTTTTCTACTCGCGAAGAAAGAGAAAAATGGATAGAAGACGCTGAGTATAATTTGTTTAATCTACAGAGCAATCAGGTGATTATCGATCTTCTTACCGATAGCGGAACCGGAGCCATGTCTGATAAGCAATGGGCAGAAATGATGACTGGTGACGAAAGTTATGCAGGTTCTTCATCCTTCAAAAAACTAAAAGATACGGTGGAGCAACTTACTGGTTTTCCCTATCTTTTGCCAACACATCAGGGCAGAGCTGCCGAAAATGTATTGTTCTCTGTACTGGTAAAAGAAGGCCATATTATTCCGGGCAATACGCATTTTGATACGACAAAAGGGCACATAGAATTTAGGAAAGCACATGCAGTTGATTGTACGATCGACGAGGCTTTCTCTATAGACGATCCTTACCCTTTTAAAGGAAATATCGACATAGAAAAGCTGGAAAAAATATATCAGCAATACGGAAAAGAAAAAATTCCGTTCACCCTGATTACCATTACTTGTAATTCTTCTGGTGGTCAACCAGTTTCGATAGAAAATATTCGTGCCGTGAAAGCCTTATCGGAACGGTATAATATTCCGATTTTTTTTGATGCTGCACGATTTGCCGAAAATGCCTTCTTTATAAAAGAACGTGAAAAAGAATTTCATCATCAAACCATCAAAGAAATTTGCAAAGAAATGTTTTCGTATGCTGACGGTATGACGATGTCTTCTAAAAAAGATGGTTTGGTAAATATTGGAGGTTTTCTAGCACTGAAAAATGAAGAGTTATACCAAGAGGCTGGAAATTTCGGAATTATTTACGAGGGTTATTTAACCTACGGAGGTCTGGCTGGTAGAGATTTAGCTGCTTTGGCACAAGGTTTACAAGAGTCGACAGAACATAGCTATTTGCAAGCGCGTATCGGGCAGGTAATTTATTTGGGTGAAAAACTAAGAAGTTATGGAATTCCAGTACAATATCCGATTGGTGGCCATGCTGTTTTTGTAGATGCACTGGGTTTTTATCCTCACCTAAAAAGAGATGATTTCCCAGCACAAACCTTAGGTATAGAATTGTACAAAGAAGCTGGTGTTCGTGGAGTAGAAATTGGCACTTTATTGGCAGATCGCGATCCAGAAACTAGAGAAAATCGCTATCCAGCTCTCGAGCTCTTACGATTAGCAATCCCAAGAAGAACATATACGCAAAACCACATGGATTATATTGCCAAGGCACTGAAAAATGTTTTCGATCGGAGAGAAGAAGTCACCAAAGGCTACTCTATTGCTTGGGAAGCGCCTATTTTACGACACTTTACTGTGAAATTGAAAAAGAAGTAAAAAAACAAAGGAAGTCTAAGCTTCCTTTGTTTTTATGGAATAAATAAATTGTTCGATAGCTTGATCCAGATTTTCACTTTCGCCGAGCATTTTAAGAAATGCACTCCCTATTATGGCTCCGTTTGCAAACTTAGTTGCTTTTTGGTAATCGGTAGCAGTTGCAATTCCGAAACCTACCAAACTCGGCTTCGACAACTGTTTTTCTTTGATTCTCTTTAGGAAACTTTCGTTATAAGCGCTATTACTGGTTCCGGTTGTCGCAGAATTCGATACAATATATACGAAACCAGTTGTGGCATCAATTAATTTTTGCGCACGCTCTTCAGAAGTTTTAGGTGTAACGAGAAACACTACTTTCTGGTCATAGGCTTCGAACATAGCTTGATGTTGTTCTTGATATATTTCTACAGGCATATCAGGAATAATCAAACCAGATACGTTTGTTTTTTTACAGTTTTGTAGAAACTTTTCCAATCCATATTTCATCAATTGATTATAATATCCCATCAATAATATAGGCGTTTGTATAGGTTGAACGCTTGCCAATTGCTGAAAAAGTATGTCGATAGTGAGCCCATTCTTCAGGGCTTGTTCGCTGGTTTTCTGTATCACCGATCCATCTGCTAATGGATCCGAATAAGGAATACCAACTTCGATAAGGTCTGATCCACTTTTCTCCAAAGCTTTGATTATCTTGGGAGTATCGTCAAGTTTGGGATATCCTGCAGTAAAATAGATTGCTAGTAAATTGTTCTTTTTATGTTTGAAAAGTTGATCTAATGTATTCATTCTGCTTGTTTGATAAGAATAGTATAAATCGGGAAGTGATCCGAATATCCGTCTGCACGATAGGTGTCACCACTCCACATTCTGTAGGGAGTTCCTTTCCATTGGCCATCTTTGGTGATAAGATAATCACGAGTAAAAATTTCGGTTTTAAAAATTCTATACGATGAGAAATCATTCTCTTTGGTCACCAATGAAGCGGTAAAAATAAACTGGTCGAAAAGATTCCATGCGTCACGGTATGCCAGTGTCCCATAACCTTTCTTAAATAGTTTTGTCATCGGATTATAATACCCGCCTTCTTTTACAGAAGACTTATCAGCTGCTGCTTTGAATGTATTCCGGATACTTGGACTCACTGGATCGTCGTTAAAATCTCCCATGGCGATAACTTTTGCATTCGGATTTTTTTGTTTCAACTCATCAAAAATACCTCTCATGACTTTCGCTGCTTCTATCCTACCTGGCATCGAAACTTTTTCACCTCCACTACGTGATGGCCAGTGGTTGACCAAGAAAGAAATTTCTTCACCATCTAAGAGTCCCGTAACCAAAAGAATATCACGTGTATAACGACGAGAGCCATCTTTATCGTAATTGAATATCGGGTAAGGTCTTGCATATGTCACAGTAAAGCGATCTTTTTGATACATCAACCCAACATCTACTCCACGCGCATCGAATGAATTAAAATGCACAACACCATAGTTATACTTATTGAGGAAAGGAGAATTAGCGATATCGATCATGTTTTGACTATTTTCTATTTCGCACAAACCAATAATTACTGGCGGAACTTTGGTTACATCTGTGCCAATTTCAGATAGTACTCGAGCGATATTATTAACTTTTTGGTTATAGCGTTGACTCGTCCAAACTTTTTTTCCTCTTGGTAGAAATTCGTCTTGGAGAATTAGCGGACGGACCACTTTTTTGTTTTTCAGGTTTTCGTAAGTGTACGGCATTTTAAAAGGTTCTGCCTCGTATTTGTCTATATCTTCTACCGGAATAGAGGTATGATAATGAGGATCATTAAACGGTAAATGTCCATTAATATATCCCGCAGACTCTATTGTATCGAAAAGGTTTTCGATATTATAAAAGGCCACCGTAGCACTTTTATATTGTTGCGCATTGGTAATCGTCTGAATTACACATACGAAAAGCAGGTGTAATATTAACGTTAATTTGTGTTTTAGCATCATAAAGTATTAATTATTTCTTAAATTTGTTACCCCATAAAGGTCGCATGTAAAATTAAGAATAAAATTAGTATTGAATGAATAAATTATTATTAAGTCTTTCATTCTTCTTGTCTTTTATGATGGTCGTGTTCGGACAAACAAAAGTACATGGAGTAGTGAAAAATGGTAGCACGGAAAAGGAAGTTTACAACCTGAACGTGAAGCTGGAAGGCTTGTACGAGGAAATGGTAACAACCGATCGGATAGGATATTTCCAGTTTATGAATGTCCCGAATGGCTCGTACACCCTACGAGTAAATGGGCCAAATTATGATCCTTATCTTATAGAATTTACCGTAAGTGGAGAAAGGGATTTGGATTTAGGAGACCTATTTATCAATTACAATCCTGCTTCTGCCGAAGTTGGGCTTATTACATTGAGTGACGATGAAGTTTCTTCAGAGGAATCTTCTCAGGCATCGAGTGCAGGTCTATTACAATCATCGAAAGACATCTTTGCAAGTGTAACCGCCTATGAGCTAGGAGCATATTGGTTTAAGCCACGAGGCTATGATAATAAGTACAGCGATATCCATTTTAATGGTATTCGGATGAATAAAATAGACAATGGCCGAGCAACCTTCAATAACTGGGGAGGTTTGAATGATGTAACTCGTCGTCCACAAGAATTAACTTATGGGATAGACCCTGCAGAAACAGCATTTGGTGATATTGGTGGGGTAACCAATTTCGATACTCGTCCTTCGACAATGCGCAAAGGATTTGGTTTGGCTTATTCAGTATCGAACCGTTCTTACCGTCAGCGCGTAATGTTAACTTACAATTCTGGATTGTCTGAAAAAGGATGGGCTTGGATGATTTCTGGTTCTAAGAGATGGGCAGAAGAAGGAGTAATCGAAGGTACTTTTTATGATGCTTATGCACTTTTCATCGGAGCGGAGAAAAAATTCAACGAACATCATACCTTGAATTTTACGGCTTTTGGAGCACCAAATCGTCGAGCAGGAGGATCGCCAAACACACAAGAGATTATCGATATCAAAGGAATTCATTACAATGCCTATTGGGGGTGGCAAGATGGAGATAAACGAAGTGAACGCGTTCGTAAAACATTCGAACCAGTATTTCAATTAACACATCACTGGAATATCAACCCAAAATCGAGATTAACGACTACACTTTCTTACCAATTTGGTGAAGACAGTGGAACACGATTAGATTGGTTTGCAGCTAGCAACCCATCGCCATCATACTACAGAAATGCACCAAGTTACCATTTATGGAAAACAGGAGCAAATGAAGCCGACTACAATGCCCAACTAGACAAATGGAAAACGGGTAAGGTAGGACAAATCGACTGGAACAGCTTATACCAAGCAAACTACGCAATGTATTATAACTCAAACGAAAAAGAAAGAGGGCGTGCAGTTTATTGGTTAGCAAAAGATGTTACGGCAGATAAAGTATATGCATTTAACTCCAACTTCAAGTCGCAATTAACCGATAAAATAGATCTAGTAGTTGCATTCGCCTATCAGCATACCGAATCGGAAATGTACCGCGAAGTAGACGATCTAATGGGAGCACAATACGTATCGAATGATGATGATTACGCCAACAACACAAAACGCAGAAGCTACAACATGCTCGACCCTGATTATGTAGCTCGTGAAGGTGGTCGTTATGAGTATAACTATGAAGTGGTTAGAAATTTTGCAGACTTATTTATCCAAACGAAATTGAAAGGAGATTTGGTAGATTTCACTTTAGGAGCACATGCTTCGTACACAGATTTCTTCCGTGATGGAAAATATCAACATTATTTATACACGAATAATTCGTATGGAAAAAGTAAAACGTATGACTTTTTCAATTTTGGTGTAAAAACTCAATTCTTATTCAAACTAAACGGTCGTAACTTCGTTTCGTTGAATGGGCAATATTCTACCGAAGCACCTACAGCAGACGAAGTATTCCCAAATGCTCGTCTTCACGATATAAGTATTGCTTCAATCGATAATGCAAAAATCTATACCGGAGATCTTAGCTATATCTATCGTGCACCAAGAATCAAAGGACGTATAACAGCATTCTACACCAAAATAGAAGACGAAACAGAAAAATCTTTTGGCTATATCGATGGACGTCAAGGGCCAACAGGTTCTAATACTTACTTCGCTGCAGAAGTTCTTACAGGAGTAGACAAACAACATCTCGGAGGAGAATTTGCGATCGAAGCACAGGTAACACCAACCATCAAAACCTCATTAGTAGTAGCTGCTGGTCAACACACCTATACAAATAATCCTGACTATTATTTATTTTCTGATGATTTAATGGATCCAACCACAGGAACAGGTGAAGCCTACAAAAACTTTGGAAATACTTACCTCAAAGATCACTTTGTTGCAGCTGGTCCACAAGTTGGGGGGTCATTAGGTGTAGAATATCGTGACCCTAAATATTGGTGGGTAGGAGCATCTGCAAACTATTTAGGAAACAACTATATCGATATGGCAGCGTATAGAAGAACCCGTCATGTATTCGAAGGGTATTCTGGACCAGTTACCGAGGAAGGCCTGAAAATGATTTTCGATCAAACCAAGACTTCAGACGAATTCATGTTCAACCTAAATGCAGGTTTCTCTAAACGTATTGGCAAATACTACGCACTTATCAGTGGTACTGTAAACAATGTTTTCGATAATAAAGAATACATTACTGGAGGATTCGAGCAATTACGTCTAGGTTCTTACACCAATGCAATCAACCCGAATTATCAGAAAAACATCGGGCCAAAATATTGGTATGGAATCGGACGATCTTATTTTGTCAATTTAATTTTTAGATTTTAATTAATAACCCGAAACACTATTAACAATGTATAATATCAAACAATTTTTTCCCAGTATAGCATTTGCCGTTGCTGCGCTTTCTCTCAATTCTTGCGTTCAGGACGACGATTATAAAATGCCACCTATCGACTGTTTAGAAGTTACAAAAGCAACTCATACCCTAGCAGATGTTTTCGCTTTAGTTGGAGATGGGCAATATAAATTCCCAGATAACCAAGACTACATCGTAGACGGGTATGTGATCAGTTCGGATGAAACTGGTAACTTCTACAAAACATTTTCTATCCAAGATAAAGTTTCAAACCCTACGTACGGAGTCCAAATCGAAACCGAAGCTTTGAACCTATATAGCAAATATCCTTTATATGCAAAAGTACAAGTAAACCTAAAAGGATTAATTGCTGGAATGGATAGAGGAGTTCTAAAAATTGGAGTAGATGATCCTTCTACAACCTACATGATAGATCGTATGCCCGAAGAAGTTCTTACCAAAAACGTAGCTAAATTCTGCTATCAAGGAGAAACTCCTGTACCGACCGTTTACGAAAACTTGAAAGACGCCCTGAAAGATGAGCACATCAACACATTAGTAACCATCAAAAATATCCAATTCTTGGATCCTAAAGGAGATGCTACCTATGGTGATGTTACCAATAATCCACCAAAAACACTCAACAGAAAATTGGTAGACCGTTTAGGAAAAACTGTAGACTTACGAAACAGTGGATTTGCAAAGTGGGCTGGTAACGAATTACCAGAAGGATCAGGCGAAATTACCGTAATAGTAAGTAAATACGGTACCAGTTATCAACTGTACATACGTGACACCGATGACGTAAAATTCGATCAACCACGTTTTGGTGACACCGGAGGTGGAGGAAACGAAGGAGGATCGAGTTCTGAAGCAGCCAACTTCTTATTTGCGGGAGCAGACTTTGAAGACTGGACTACTTTTCTCGGTTCACTTAACCGTTTCGGACTTGGAAAAGATTTAGCAGTACAAGGAATCGGATTAGGTAGAGATGGATCTAATGCATTTCATCTAAACGGCACAACCTTAGATACCAACCCATACGTATTTACCGTAAACGCTGGTACGCTTACCATCCCAGAAAAAACAACAAAAATTACGCTTTGGGTAAAAGGAGCTGCCAACAAATCACTTTCATTTAACGTGTATACGACCGATGGTACAATTTTCTTTAACGCAGGAGAATTTGGTTCACAGGACATTTCATTAAATCCTGCCAGAAACAACCAATATATAGGCGCTGTAAACACTAACAACGAGTGGCGTTTGATAACATTAAACATCAATGGTTTAACGCTCAATAAAACAGGTGATTTATTTGCACTTAAAGCAGGATCGAAAACAAAATACGATATAATTATCGATAACATCAAAGTAGAATAATCCAAAGATTCTATCCCAAAAAAACCTCGGAAGTAAACTCTGAGGTTTTTTTTATGATCATAAAGCTTTATCATCATAAAAAAAATAACATTTCGTAAAGAAAGTTGTACATTCGACCGAAGTAAATAATGTGATGGAAAATATTTTTTCGGATGAATATTTTATGCGGAAAGCTTTACAAGAAGCACAAGTAGCTTTTGATCGAGATGAAATTCCGGTTGGTGCTTTGATTGTCAGTCAGAATAAAATCATAGCTAAAACACACAATCTCACCGAAACCCTAACCGATGTTACCGCACATGCAGAAATGCAAGCAATTACGTCAGCAGCGAATTACTTGGGAGGTAAATACCTGAAAGATTGTACGCTCTATGTAACCCTAGAGCCTTGTGTAATGTGTGCGGGAGCTCTGTATTGGAGTCAGATTTCGAGAATAGTTATTGGTGCATCAGATGAGAAAAGAGGTTTCCGATCGCAACTTGTAAAACTTCATCCCAAAACCCAAATTACAGAAGGTGTATTGGCCAAAGAAAGTACCGAACTAATACAAAAGTTTTTTAAGGATAAACGTTAAAAAAAACAATGAAAACTCATGTTTTCACAACCTCTACAAATACTTCCATAATTAATTTTTTTACTGACTAATAATAGGATGTAGACCTGTATTTCCCAAACTTTTGCTTAACTCAACGATTCCTTTATTATTATATACTGGGTTTTAGCTTTAGTTGGGTGAACTGAAAATATTGTATCTACGTAGGTAAAGGCTAGAAATAAAAAAGCCAATCACCTATGCAGATGATTGACTTTTTAGTTGGAGGTTCCTAGCGGATTCGAACCGCTGTGGACGGTTTTGCAGACCGCTACCTAGCCTCTCGGTCAAGGAACCATATCATTTCGGATTGCAAATATAAGCAATTATTTAGAAAAGGCAACTATTCGTACTTTTTTTCCATCACTACACTCACTTTTTCTACATGTCCACCAATCGGCGGATTGAGTTTGGATAACTTTACCTTTGCCCATTTTGCCGCAATCAACTCGTTCCCAATGCGCTCTAAAATTCTATGTGCCACATGTTCTAATAACTTCGAGCGCTGTCCTACCTCCTCTTTTACGATTTGGTTAAGCTGCACATAATCCAACGCATCCACCAACTCATCAGACTCACTTGCTTTGGTAAAATCACCTTCCACCTCAAGATCAATCAAATAATCAGAGCCAATTCTTGCTTCTTCATCTAAGCATCCGTGGTTAGCATAGATTTTTATATTTTCTAAAATAATAATCCCCATACTTTTTCTTTTTCGATAGGATGAAATACACTCCTAGAACCAAGTAAGCCAAAAATAAAAAAAGACTTGGCAATAAGCCAAGTCTTTCTATGAAATTCTATGAAAAAAAATAATAATTAATTATTATTAAATAATTCTTCTACTTTATCCCAATTGATTACACTGAAAAAAGCTTCGATATAATCTGGTCTTTTGTTTTGATATTTCAAATAATATGCATGCTCCCATACATCAATACCCAAAATAGGGAAGCCCTGAACATCTGCAACCGGCATCAAAGGATTGTCTTGATTTGGTGTTGAGCTTACAACCACCTTACCATCTTTTTTCACTAACCAAGCCCAACCAGAACCGAAACGAGTTGCAGCAGCCTTAGAAAATTCATCTTTGAAAGCGTCAAAAGAACCAAATGCTTCATCGATTGCTTTGGCCACATTCCCTACGGGCTGTTTGCTTCCTCCTGGCGTCATAATATCCCAAAATAAATTGTGATTGTAGAAGCCGCCTCCATTGTTACGTACAGCAGGCTTGTCGGTTCCTTTTGCCAAAATTTCTTCGATTGTAGCGTTTGCCAAATCTGTCCCTTCAATAGCTGCATTTAGATTATTAGTATAGGCAGCATGATGCTTATCATGGTGAATCTCCATGGTTTTGGCGTCGATATAAGGTTCTAATGCATCAAATGCATAAGGAAGTTTTTTTAATTCAAATGACATAATTTTTATTTTTATTTGTTCTTTAATTTGTTACTAAAGATACAAAATATTCTATCAACTATAGAGAATACACCTTGTACTTTAACATATTTTTATATTAATATTCTTATCTTTCGGTAAACTAAACTCTTCATTCTTAAAATCCAATATCGTTATCATGAAGATTATTTGGAAATTAATAAAAATTTGTATTGCCGTTTGCTGCATCTTTATATTACTGCTTTTTGCTACCGGAAACGACTATATTATCCGCGGGGCACGCCTAACTTATCTCAAAGGACATAAAACCGCTAATATAGACGATTATAAAGACTTTGATAATAACTTGGTTCTTACAGGGCATCCGCAACCTTGGACCAAACATCCGCAATACAACCAAATCGAAATTACTGACACACTACAAAAAGAATTGGTACAGTTCAAGACGGCTTCATTTGTTGTAATAAAAGACAATCAATTATTGATCGAAAAGTATTACGACCCGTACAATGATAAAAGCATTACCAACTCTTTTTCGATGGCCAAAAGCATCACAACCATGTTATTGGGCAAAGCTATAGAACAAGGCTTTATCAAAAGTTTGGATCAAAAAATTATCGATTTCTTACCCGAATTCGAAAAAGATAAATTCGGGAAATATTGCACCGTAGGCGACTTATCTCGTATGACTTCTGGTTTCGAGTGGGAAGAGGATTATTATTTCCCACTCAATCCGACGGCAAAATCTTATTATGGTGACGATATAAAAAAGCAAATGCTGAGTAATACATTCAAGAAAGCACCGGGTGGACATTTCGAGTATCTTTCGGGTGACACTCAATTACTAGCCATTGTTTTGGAGCGTGCAACTGGCAAGTCTCTTTCTCAATATTTTAGTGATAATTTTTGGAAACCCATGGGCATGGAGCAAGATGCATATTGGTCGAAAGATCGAAAAGACGGAATGGAAAAAGCTTTTTGTTGCTACAATGCTACGGCCAAAGACTTTGCAAAGTTAGGTCAATTACTTTTGAATAAAGGACAATGGAACGGAAAACAAATTCTTGCTTCAGACTTTGTAGAAAAAATGATTACTCCCAATACACAAGCCTTTGACAAAAACGAGCCCGTTATCTATGGCTATTCTATCTGGACAGATCTACAACACTCCACTCCGTTTTATGCAATGCTGGGGCACTTGGGCCAACGCGTAATCATGATTCCTTCTGAGAACTTAGTTATTGTACGATTAGGAAAAGAAAAAGATACTCGCCCACATAATCGAGGAGTATTGAAAGATTTGGATATTTATTATCTTGTTGATGAGGTATTGAAAATGAATCAAAAAATCTTACCTAATGAATAGTTCTACCCTTCAAAAAATACTTTTCATCGATATCGAGACCGTTCCTCAGGCCAAGGATTGGAATGATTTGGACGAGCGTACCCAAATTTTGTGGGATAAAAAAACAATGCATCAGCGACAAGAGCTCTCTGCAGAAAAGTTTTATGCCCACCATGCTGGTATTTTGGCCGAGTTCGGTAAAATTATTTGCATTTCTTGTGGGCTTGTTCATCAGGGAGAGATCCGTGTAAAGAGTTTTTATGGGCATCATGAAGAAAAGATTTTGCAAGATTTCTGTCAATTACTACACGAAAATTACTCTAAAAGCGATCATTTACTTTGTGCACATAATGGTAAAGAATTTGACTTCCCATATATTGCACGTCGTTTGATTATTCATCAAATACCAATCCCAAAGCTTTTACAAATACAAGGAAAAAAACCTTGGGAAATTACACTGCTCGACACGCTAGATTTATGGAAATTTGGCGATTATAAACACTACACTTCTCTAGATTTATTGGCACATATTTTAGGAATAGAATCACCCAAAGATGATATAGACGGATCGCAAGTAGCACAAATATATTATGAAGAAAAAAATCTTGATCGTATAAAAAACTATTGCGAAAAGGATGTTATTACATTGATAAATGTTTTTCTTCGGATGAATCATCTTCCTATTATTCACAAAATGTAATAAAAATAGAAACCTTTTTTTCTTAGCTATCTTTCTGAGAAATACCTTGTTTGATAGCTGCTTATTTATAACCACCTTAAAAGCTTTTAATAATAATTAAAGGTTAAATGACTTAATCTATTTTTGAGAATAGAAAAATAAATTAAATTTGCATGCTAAACTTTTCATAAAAACATAAAAATGAAAGATAAAATATGGCTATCTTCTCCTCATATGGGAGGAAGGGAACTGGATTTTATTCACGAAGCGTTTGACCAAAACTGGGTGGCGCCACTAGGCCCGAATGTAAACGGATTCGAGGATGATTTGACAAAATTTCTTAACGATGATGTATACGTTGCTGCACTTTCTGCAGGAACAGCTGCATTGCATCTAGGTTTGATTATTCTAGGAGTAAAAGCAGACGATGAAGTAATTTGCCAGTCTCTTACTTTCTCTGCATCAGCCAACCCAATCCGCTACCAAGGAGCAACCCCTATATTTATAGATTCTGAACCTGACACTTGGAATATGTGCCCAATTGCTCTAGAAAGAGCAATCCAAGACCGCTTGGATAAAGGAAAAAAACCAAAAGCTATCATACCAGTACACTTGTATGGTATGCCGTATAAAATAGAAGAAATACAAAAAATTGCCGACCAGTATGCAATTCCTATACTCGAGGATGCTGCCGAAGCTTTAGGCAGTACCTACAAAGGGAGACATTGTGGGACATTCGGACATTTAGCTGCGTTATCTTTCAATGGAAATAAAATCATTACAACATCGGGAGGAGGAGCACTAGTTGCACATTCTGAAAAAGAAAAACAACAAGCTGTTTTCTTGTCTACACAAGCACGTGATGCAGCTCCGCATTACCAACATTCGCAGATTGGTTACAACTATCGAATGAGTAACATTAGTGCAGGAATTGGTCGTGGACAAATGCTTGTCTTAGAAGACCATATCGCTAAAAGAAGAGCTATTCACCAATTCTATAAAGAAATTTTTTCTACAATCGAAGGGGTAAAGGTTTTCGATGAACCCTCATCAGATTATTTTTCAAACCACTGGTTATCAGCCATCACTATAGACAGTGAAAAAACCAACGGAAAAACTGCAGAACAATTACGCTTAGCATTAGAAAAAGAAAATATAGAAAGTAGACCTATTTGGAAACCAATGCATCTACAACCAGTTTTCGAAATGTATCCTTACTATGGTACAACAATTGCAGAAGACATTTTCTCAAGAGGATTATGTTTACCATCAGGATCTAATTTAAGTGAAGCTGATTTAGTACGAATTAAAAACGCAATCCTCGATTTTTTTGCGTAATCTGCTCTTTATAGTAATATGAGGATAATAAAACAACGTTTAAAAAAAGAAACTCCTAGGAGTTTAGTTTTACTTATAGACCTGACAATCGTTGCATTGTCTTATATGGTAACTAATTTTATATTCAATAGTTTCCAAGATCAATTCGATCTTGAGAGAATGATTGATAGGCTTCCTTTGATTTTACTTGTATACCTGATAGCATTTTTCATCTTCAAACCATATAGAGGAATCATTCGTCAAACCTCTTTAAAGGATGCTACAAGTGTATTATGGTCGTGTTTAGTTGCAGGTTCAATTTTATTAGCAGTAGGTTTCATAGTACGCTATTTTGTAGATAGCCCAACGATCAAGCAATTTGCGCGTTTTTCTTTTTCTGTAATCTTTTTCCACTCATTTATCTCTACGTTATTGATGGTTTATTGCCGTGCGATGTACAAAACATTTTACCGTTGGTACGTTCTAGAAACCCCGAACAAAGTACGCTCAATTATCTACGGTGCTGGGGATTCTGGGATTATAACACTCAATGCTCTACAAAACGATACTTATAGAAAAAGCCTAATATTCGCTTTTGTTGACGATAACGAAAAAAAACAAAAAACGACTATTCATGGTATCAATGTTCTAAGTCCCGATGTGCTTACCGAATCTTTCATTGTGCAACATCGGATAGATGAAATTATTCTCTCGATCCAAAACATAACTAACGAACAGATTTTCGAAATCACTCGTAAACTAGACAAGTTACCTGTCAAACTAAAAATTATTCCACCTGCCAGCAACTGGTTAGACGGGAAATACACATCAAAGCAAATTAAAAAGCTAAAGATCGAAGATTTACTTGGAAGAAAACCAATTAATCTAGACAATCCTATAATCGATGAAGAAATTGTAGGCAAGGTAGTTGTTGTAACTGGTGCTGCAGGTTCTATAGGCGGCGAGTTGGCGCGTCAGATTGCACAGAAAGCCTTCAAACAACTAATATTAATCGATGTAGCCGAATCTGCTTTGTATGACATTCAGCAAGGATTCAAGACGACGAATAGCGAAGAAACCCATTTTATTATAGGCAATATAAGAGACTATAAGAGAATGGAGCAAATTTTTATCCGTTTCAGACCCGATATTGTCTTTCATGCGGCTGCCTACAAACATGTTCCTTTAATGGAGCAATACCCATTTGAGTCGGTCAACACGAATGTACGAGGCACCAAAAATGTTGCAGATCTAAGTGTTCTTTATGGAGTAAAAAAATTTGTAATGATTTCTACCGACAAAGCTGTGAACCCGACCAATGTAATGGGTGCAACCAAACGTATCGCCGAAATTTACGTAAGTTGCCTCAACAAAAAATCTGCGACTAATTTTATCGTTACTCGATTTGGGAATGTTCTTGGTTCTAATGGTTCTGTTATACCTTTATTCAAAAGACAAATCGAAAAAGGAGGTCCTCTTACCGTAACACATGAAGATATTACTCGTTTTTTCATGACGATTCCAGAAGCATGTCAGCTCGTTTTAGAAGCTGCAGTAATGGGAAACGGTGGCGAAATATATGTTTTTGATATGGGCAAATCGGTAAAAATTATGGATCTTGCCAAAAGAATGATTTATTTGAGTGGGCTAAAATACCCAGACGATATAGATATCCGTATAACGGGACTGCGCCCTGGAGAAAAAATATATGAAGAACTTTTAGCCGATAAAGAAAATACTATTAAAACGCATCACGATAAAATAATGATTGCTAAAGTAAGGGATTGTGATTGTGATGAAATGGAATTCAAAATCAATAAATTAATTACCTTTGCTCAAAATCATTTTACACGAAAAGACAACCTAGAGTTAGTAAAATTAATAAAAAGTATAGTGCCTGAGTATATATCACAAAACTCTGCTTACGAAGCCTTAGATAAACAGCCATATGAAAAATAAGTTATCCTATTTGTTTCTATTAATCAGCTTGCCACTTTTCATTTTTTCATGTGCAAGCAGAAAAGACATTGTATATTTTCAGGGAGATGACCAACAGGTACTCGATGCAATCTATGAGGCACAGATTCCTAAAATTCAACCCAATGATATTTTAGCCATTGCAGTAAGCGCTGCCGATGTGAGAGCTACAGAAGCTTTTAACCAAAACAGCATTTACCAAGCACGTACCTCTTCTGGTTCAGACGGAACATATAAAGTTACGTACACGGTTGACGAAGAAGGCTATATAGATTATCCTATTCTAGGAAAAGTTAAATTGGGCGGACTTACTAGATCACAAGCTATCGAAACAATGCGAGCTCGTTTTTCTCAATACATCAAAGACCCAAGTGTTAGTATTACGTATACCAATTTTCGGGTTAGTGTAATGGGTGAAGTACAAAAACCAGGAACCTTCAATCTACCAAACGAGCGTGTTTCTATTCTAGAGGCACTAAGTATGGCCGGTGATTTAACCATACAAGGTGTACGAAAAAACATAATGGTTATCCGTGAACAAAACGGTGTAAAAGAAACTCATCGTATTGATATTAGTTCTCGAGATGCACTCAACTCTCCAGTATTCTATCTTGCCCAAAATGATGTGGTTTACGTTGAACCTAACAAAACAAAAATGCAATCATCGGTATTGAATTATACCGTATTTATCTCAATAGCTGGTGTAATAATCTCCGTAATTTCTGTTTTATCACGATAAAAAATGACGAATAATAACCCAATAGAGTTCAATCATTCTAACGATGAATCGATCAACTTGCGTAAAGCAGTAGAAGAGTATTTCTATTATTGGAAATGGTTTCTCCTTTCCGTTATCGTTGCTCTACTGATAGCCTTTATATATTTGCGTTATGCAACCAAAGAATACGCAGTAGATGCAAAAATATTGTTGAGCGAAAAACAAAATGTTTCCTCAGAACTTGCAGCATTTGGGGATGCATCAAGCCTTTTGGGCGAAGGAACAAATGCCGTAGTTGCCGATCAGATCGATGTACTAAAATCGAGAAGATTGATGCATAAAGTAGTACAGAAACATAACCTCAACAAGCGATATTTTCATGTTGGGCGAGTGAAAGAATCAGAAAGCATGGAAGTTGATTCACCTGTAAAAATATCTTTCCTCAATGATACTTTAGCTTATAATGATAACTTCCGAGGTTCATTGACCATTAAAATTGTTGATAAAAATAACTTCTCTATTGAAGAGAGTACAATTGTAAAAACCGGGAATTATAAATTCGGGCAAAAAATCAACAGTAAGCTCGAGAGTTTCATTCTTTTACCTAATAAAGAATTCGAAGAAAATATCGGGAATACTATTCGCATCAACATTCAGCCGATGATGAGTACGGTAAATTATTACCGTAGCCGAATAAAAGTAGAACCGAACACCGACAAAAAATCGATGGTGGTGAATTTTGGTATGGTCGACAACCTAAAACCTAGAGCCCAGCTGGTTGTAAATTCTATTATCGATGTATATAACAATGACCTCAATTCTGATACTGATCGCCTTACCAAAGCAACAACCAAATTTATTAACGATCGTTTGGCGCTAGTTACCAACGACTTAAAGGCAGTAGATAAAGATTTAGAAATCTATAAATCATCAAACAATATTACTGATGTAAGTTCGGAAGCCAATATCTTCTTACAAAATGCTGCCGATAATGATAAAAAAGTTTTAGAATACACCACACAATTACAAATTGCCGATTATGTAAGCAGTGCTGTAAATTCGGGTAAAAATGAACTACTCCCATCGAATGTAGGGATACAAGATGCAACGATAGCTTCGCAAATTAATAAATACAACGAATTGATGATGGAGAAACAAGATCTCTTGAAATCAATGACCAATGAAAACCCCTCGTTGCAACCATTAAACGAAAGCATCAAAGAATTACGCCAAACAATCCGACAAAGTTTAGGAATCTATCGGAGAAATATGCAAACTGCTTTGGGTTCTGTACAGAGTAAACAAGGACAAATCAATACCCAAATAAAACGTTTACCTGCCAAAGAAAGAGGGTTTAGAGATATTTCTCGTCAACAACAAATTGTAGAAGCTCTGTATCTTTTCTTGTTACAAAAAAGAGAAGAAGCCGAAATAAAATCTGCTGCAACACCTGATAATATCAAAATTATCGATCATGCTTACGGTACGAATATTCCGGTTTCTCCAAAGAAAAATATCATCTATTTAGGAGCTTTGATTTTGGGTAGTTTGCTACCATTTGCAATATTATACATTAAGTTTTTATTGGATAATAAAATCAAAGACAAAAGTGATTTCGAAGGCAAGTTGGACAATCCTATTTTGGGAGAAATTCCTCAATCAGATACCAACATCATCCAACTAAACGACCGAAGCAGCTTAGCAGAAGCATTCCGTATCATACGCACAAATATGAATTTCTTATTACCGCAAAATATAGATCGTGGACAAGTAATATTTGTTACATCGACCACAAGCGGTGAAGGAAAATCATTCGTCGCGACCAATATGGCACAAGTCTTAACCATGTCTGGCAATAAAGTATTACTGATCGGTGCCGATATCCGATCGCCAAAAGTTTTAGACTATTTAGGGATTACAGATCAGGTGCGTTATGCAAAAGGAATTACCGAATTTTTAATCGACAACTCTCTAAATCCTGAAGAAATTATCATTACACAACCTGCACCATATAAATTCGATGTGATTTATTCTGGAATTATTGCTCCAAATCCATCTGAATTACTGATGAATGGCCGTTTTAATGAAATCATCGAGTATGCAAAAAATGTGTACGACTATATTTTGGTCGATACGGCACCAGTTTCTTTAGTAACCGACACTTTACTTATTGCAAAAAATGCCGATATCACTTTTTATGTGGCACGTTCTAACTATTTAGACAAGCGTATGCTTCCGTTCATCAAAGAGATGTCTGAAACGAAAAAATTGAACAATATGGCAATTTTGGTTAACGATGTCGATTTCCAGAAAGGATATGGGTATGGATACGGTTATGGATATGGGTATGGTTATATCGACAAAGAGAAATCTTTTCTAAGAAAAATCATCCATCAATTGAAATCTAAATTCAAAAAATAATAACTTTAAAAATCCTGAAACATATGTTTCAGGATTTTTTTATTAAAAGTCCGACTTCTTTTACTATAAAAATTAGTACACCAACTCCTAAAAATAAACGTGCTAATAAAATTAGATGAATAAAAACATATTATATTGTGATTATAGAGATTTCATCGAAACTGCTTTAAGGATTTTTATTTTACATTCGTTTTCTTCTAAAAAAGAATATAGTTCTGTGAATAATATAAAACACATCATTAACGCTACAAATAGACAGAGAAATTGATAAACATCTAGTAAGAAAAAGTTTTCTATACCTCTCAACTATAGAGTTAGAGAAATTTAGAAAACAACAGGAAAAGCTTGTAATGGATTTATAGAGTAGTACGTTTCTACGGTTGTCAACCTTTTGTTTCTGCGAAGAAACTCTGATTACGTTCACTAAACCAACCCAATAAACCAGACAGGCTTTTCGAGCTAAAAAAATTCTTTAGCAATGGTTACAAAAAAACCACGTCTATTGACGTGGTTCATTTTCTTCTTTTTTATGATTTTATCGCATAGACTTTGCTCGATTGTCTACGATATCGGCAGCTTCTATCAAACTCTGAATCAAGGTTTGCTCAACTTTATTTTTCAAGCTACGATTCATATTCTCTAGAAGAGAGTCTCCTTTCTGACCTTTTGGTAAAGTTTTCGATTTGGTGATGATATAATAAACACCTTCGTTTCCTTGAATAGCTTTCGAAGAAGTATTTTCTTTGATACCAAATGCAGCTCCAACGACACGCGGCTCGATTCCAACATCTGCTATCACTCCATTTCCAAAATTAACATTTGTAGTTGTTTTTACTGCTCCAAAAGATTTCATAAACGCATTGATACCTCCGTTACCAATTTTTTCGTTTACTGCTTTTGTTATCAACTGTTTCTTTAGGATTGGTTCTACCAATGGTCGAGCAATACTTGCAGGCGCCAAACCTTTGTCGAACTTATCTATCAAATGAACCACAATATAATCACCGTTGGCCGTGGTAAATAAGTTAGTTGCTCCCTTATCTGTTTTCTTACCAAAAGCCCAAGCCAAAATAGCATCATCCTGATCGTTTGGTAAATTCTCTCCAATCATAGTTGCAAAACGTTCTAAACCTTCGGTTTCCTTTGTATCATATCCTTTATTTTTGGCCAAAGTAGTGAAGTCTTTTACCGATTTGTTCTCTACCGATTGTACATACACACGTGCATCATTGAACGCTTTATCCGAAGTTTCTTTTGATGGCTCTATTTTCTTTACCAGATGTGCAAATTGATAACCAGTTTTATTCTTTGCTTCATCTACTCGGATGATATGATACCCAAATTCAGATTCTACCAAATCAATTGTACCAACGGGTTTACTGAAAATAAATGATCTGTATACTGGCGTCAAAGCATTTTGTTGTCCGACCCATCCAATGCTCCCTTTCTGGGTTGCTGAACCTTTATCATCCGAATACTTTTCTGCCAAAGCACCAAACTGTGAAGGGTTTGCTTTTGCTTCTGCCAAATACGTTTCTGCTAATTTTTTGGCTTCTTCTTTACTTCTTTTGACACCTTGAGCGGCAGGGCTTCCGTCGAAAGCAACCAATATATGAGAAGATTTTACCGAATCTTTTATTTCTTTTGTTTTTGATAATTTGAATAATTGGTATGAGTTACCAATTCTGAAAGGCCCTCCTACTTGACCAATGGTGGCAGAATTGATGAATGATTGAGCATCTTCTGGTAACTGAAAGCTTGCTAATTGTTGTTTAGTAAAATAATTCGACATGAAAGGATCATCAGAGTTTTGACTAACATAAATCGAATCATTGTTGGCTTGTGCAAAACTAACAATGGTATCGGTAATATTATTCTCTTTATCGTGTTTTATTTGTGATTGTTTATATCGATTGATCTCAGTTAATACCGCTTGTTCGTCTGCTGCTGTGGCTTTTGCAGGGAAAAAAGTATAAGCCAATTTCACCATCGGCTGAACCTCAAATTGTTTTGGGTGTTTCTTTACATATGCTTTGATGTCTTCATCCGAAACCTTTACATTTAGCTTTTTTTCTAAGGTTCCATAATCAACTTTAGCATAATCGATTGTCGCCATTTCGGCATTGTATGTTTGCTGAATATCTGCTTCTTTTGATGTAACAAGAGTCGTTGCTTTTACATAACTCGAGTATTTTTGTAACATTAACTGAGAACGAATGGCATTGGCTGTGCTCAACCAACCTTGGTACTGTTGCATCATTTCTGGATTCGCCGAAGCTGCTTGTTCTAATTGTGCAATATTGTTTTTGGCTTCATCGCCAGAGCCCATTCCGAAGTTTTGTGCTACGAAATCCCAAAACTCTTCGTCCGAAACTTTCAAACCGATATTGTCTGCAATTTGCTGAACAATCTTAGACGACACTAACGAAGCCCATGTTTGTTGTGCTGCTTGATTTGGCGTTACGTTTTGCCCTTGAGCCTGCAACATATTGGTCGTAAGATTTATTGCATTTTGGTATTCACCTATCCCAATTTTTTCGCCGTTTACGGTACCAACAACACTTGGATCTCCGGCAAAAACTTTACGAATTGCTGAATTCTCACTGAACAAATCACCCGCAATAAATGCCACTAATGCCACACCAATTACAATCATTATAACCCACGGACGTCTACGAATTTCTCCTAAAACTGCCATTTTACAACTTATTTGTTTTGTTTAATAGGTTGCGAAAATACGACAAACCATTGGAATATCAAACAGTTCTCTAACGGATGATAAGAAAATTTCTTTTAAGGTGCTTCTTTTTCATCTATCCACATAAAGCCTCTGTTATTGTAGAGTGTATATCGCTCTAGATCGTCTGTGGACTCTAATCCGTTCTGGGCATGAAGTGAATCGCCTTGCTTTGATATAATGAAAACCTCTTTGGTGGTGTACACCTTTTTCGATATTTTATTCCAAAAAAGATGTTCAGTTTTCAGCGAATCTCCTTTCTCATTGACTACTATGACATTGCCTTTGCCTTCATAAATTTGGGTAGCATCATTCAGTTTGGCCCAATTGGCCTGAAAGTAACCAGGTTTTGCTTTTCCTTTTTCGTAAAAATCTAGATTCAACCCTTTCGGAAATAATGTATACGGTGAATCCAACAAACTATAAATTTCTATTTTTGGAGCGCGCATATCAACCTGTAAACGTCCAGAATCTTTGTGCAAGATATGTGCCTGATAAAGTACACGATCAGGGAAATCTACTTTTTTGGGTGTGCCCAAATTGGATGAACCCCTTTCGCAAGAAAAGAAAAAAATAAAGCTGATTAGAAAACCAACTTTACTTTTGTTATATGTTTTTGGATGGATCAACATGTCTATTAATCAATCACGCGTTTTCTAAACCATATATCATTAAAATCAAAACCTAAACGGAAACCAATGTAATTCTCTTGAACCAATTGATGTTTAGTTGATCCTTTTTTACCGTATTCTAATGCAATATTCAACATCGATGCATCATTGGTTTTTCCTACAGGTAAACCAAACCCTAAGGTTGCTCCATAGTTGTTGATTTGATGATAATTGAGATTGAAATTCCCACGTTCGTAATAAATACCCCCACGGTAAATTACTCGATCTAAATAACTTTTATAACTATTGAAGTTCGGTATATAATATGCACCTAATGCAGCCCTATAACTATCTTTGAACTGTAAATTACTCGTCAAAGATGTGTTGCTTTCATACACCGGATTCGAGTAATCAGACCACATTGCATATTTTATCTCTGCCGCTACATTCCACTTGAGGTCTTTCCCATACGAAGCAGCAAAGCTAAATTCGTTTGGCAATTGTGTTTTTGCATTTTTATTGTGTATGTACGAAATTGTATCCAAGGCAATCATTGTTGGCCCGTTATAATTATATGTGGAAACGTAATACGTGAATTGAGATTTTATTTTTGTCCCTAATGTATACGTTGCCCCTATATTGAGACGATGATTATCGCCAATTCTTTTATTATAGACAGTTCCTATTGCAAATTGATAACCAGAATATGATGTTTTGGTATCATAATCGGTAATTAAACTTCCTCCCTGAACCGAAATTTTTTCATTTTTGTTCTGATCTCCAAACAAGAAATTTGCACGCGCTCCTACCGAAATTTCAGGAGTAACATTATAAGAGTAAAAAGCATGTACCGAATTTATTCCTCCTTCGCCTTGGTATTGTGCATTGAGCGGAGTAGTACTTGTAGAATCTACTTTTATTACATCGAACCCTGTGGTAGAATAAGGCTGGTAACCAAATCCTGCTCTACTTTTTGGTGATACTGGGAAAGCCAGCGAAAGATTAGAAATATAGGCTGTGCCCGATTTCTCTTTGTTCTGATTATATTTGTACTGAGTATCATCGCCTCGTAAACTTATGTTAAACGTCGTCATACGCAACGATTGGTTAGCTGCAGGATTGTAGAAATTAGCACTCTGCCCATACGGATTGAGGTTGAGAGTAGAAATATCTCCCATACCGCCTTGCTCGGTGTTGTTATCAAACAAGCCTTTCCCGATTCCATAAGCTGAATAGGGGGATGTAGAAAGGGTTTGTGCTTGTATTGCAGTAAGGGCAAGTAACGATAAGCTACTGAAAATCCATTTTTTCATAGAACCAATTTTCATCTAAACAGGGTACAAATATGCTAATTAGTTGGCATATGTAAAAATTTTAATACGTAGAAATATTGTTAATAACTCCTCAAAATCCATAGAACATAAGAAATTGCACTAATCAAAGCCTTTAATAATCAATAAATAAAACAAATTTTTGGCACGAAATGATGAAAATTGTTTTGAAAAACAAAAAATCAGCTTATATTTGCAATCGCAATTGAAACTGGTGCCTTAGCTCAGTTGGTAGAGCAAAGGACTGAAAATCCTTGTGTCCCTGGTTCGATTCCTGGAGGCACCACAAAAAAACTTCTCATGAAAAATTTGAGAAGTTTTTTTTATTCCTAGCAAAACTACTGTTATTCCTACCAAAATATACCGTATTTTTACAGATGAGATACACTTCTCTTAATTACTATTTACTATTTAAAAAAATACTATAAAAGCATGTTTACAGGAATCGTAGAGGCAGTCGGTCATGTAAGAAAAATAGAAAAAGAAGAAAAAAATATTCACTTTTGGATTGAAGCTCCCTTTGTAGATGAACTAAAAATTGATCAAAGTGTAGCCCACAATGGCGTATGTCTAACAGTGGTTGATTTTAAAGATAATCTCTATAAAGTTACTGCAATCGACGAGACACTCTCCAAAACTAATCTTGCACGTTGGCAAATTAATGATTTGGTCAACTTAGAACGCTGTATGCCTCTCAACGCTCGCTTAGACGGACACATCGTGCAAGGACATGTAGACCAGATAGGTCAATTAATCAACATAGAAGAGCAACAAGGAAGTTTTCTTTTAACAATTGCCTATGATGAAGAAAAAAGTGGAAATGTTACAGTAGAAAAAGGATCAATCTGTCTCAACGGAATTAGTCTAACAGTTGTAAATAGTAAAATTGGAGAATTTTCAGTAGCAATTATTCCGTACACTTGGGAGTTTACAAACCTACATCAATTGAATCTTGGCGATGAACTAAATCTTGAATTTGATATTGTTGGGAAATACATCAAACGATTAATACCGAATATAAACTAATGAATCAAAATAAAAAGCAGGCATTGAGAACCTCGTTGTCTGTACGCATATTCTTGGGTATGTTTGGCGTAATTTTGGTTATCGCCACCTCTATCCTACTCATTACCTCTAACCACTACAACAAGCAAACCGAACGCTATCATGAAGATTTACTAAAAAGAAAAGAGCAAACCGTTTTGGCACTTATCGATTATGAGATTATTGATAATTCATACGGCGAAAAAAAAGATGATATCCTAAAAATTCTGGAAGATAAAATACTAGGCTTCCAAGATATTAGTAAAATGGATGTCAATATTTATGACCTCCGTGGAAACTTGATTCTTTCTACCCAAGTTTCACAACCGAAATATCTCGTCATACCAGAAAATATCCTAAAAACATTAAATAAAAAAGAGTATTACACCGATTACACTAGTGATAATATCAGAGAAAACAACTTATATTCTACGTTTTCTTACGTTAAGAATATCCAAGGACAACGGATCGGAATCGTCAATTTACCCTATTATACCAACGAATCTTTCCTTCAAGAAGACAAAGAGGCACTATTGCGTTTATACGGCGCAGTTCTATTATTTGTAATTGTGGTAGGAGGTTTGATTTCTTGGCGAATTTCTCGTCAGATAACAAACAGATTACGTGTTTTTGCCGCGAGAATTAGAAAAACCCAAGTCGTAGGAAACAATAAGCCTCTATATTATACGGGGAATGATGAGATAAAAATATTGGTAGACTCGTACAATGAAATGCTTCAGAAACTAAAAGAACAATCGGATCAATTGGCACAAATAGAACGAGAAGAAGCATGGAAAGACTTGGCGAAACAAGTTGCACATGAGGTAAAAAATCCATTGACACCAATGAAATTAATGATCCAAAGTTATATCCGAAAATTTGATCTAAACGATGATCGACTCGAAGAAAAAACACGAAATTTAACAGAAGCATTACTCGATCAGATTGATACAATTTCTACCATTGCAGAAGCCTTTTCGGATTTTGCCAAGATGCCCATCAGAAAAGACGAAACTATAGACATGGTAAAAGTTATAGAAAACACACTTAGCATCTATCCTTCACAATATATACATTTTTCTAGCAGCCATGATGAGATTCTTTATCGTATTGATAAAATTTACCTCAACCGAATAATCACCAACCTTACGAAAAATGCCTTGCAAGCTGTACCTGCCAACGTACAGCCAGAAATTCGTGTAACAATAGAAAAAAAAGTAAATCGATTATTAATAAAAGTTTCGGATAACGGAAACGGAATTCCACCAGAAATGGGTAATAAAATCTTCACCCCAAAATTCACGACCAAAAATAGCGGAATGGGAATTGGACTGCCGATGGTGAAAAAAATCGTCGAAGATTACAACGGTCTGATTCGTTATGTGAGCGAAGAAAGTAAAGGAACCACTTTTATCATAAACTTCCCGATTGATGAATAAAAAACCTCAACCTTTTCGGTTCAAAGAATTTTGCATATATCAAGACCAAACTGCCATGAAAGTTGGTACAGACGGCGTTCTTTTGGGTGCTTGGGCTAGAGTGTCAGATGCAAAAAAAATTTTAGACGTTGGTACCGGAACGGGACTCATCGCACTGATGTTGGCACAGAGAAACCCTACTGCAATGATCGACGCTGTCGAGATTGATGCTTCAGCTTACAAACAAGCCGAAAGAAATGTACAAGAGAGTAAATTCCATGAAAGAGTTTCGGTTATATTCAACGATTTTTCTGCTTTTTCACCTAACCAAAAATACGACTGTATTGTTTCTAACCCACCATATTTCGAAGAAAATAAGCGCATGCAAAACTCCGAAAGAAAAACAGCTCGCCAACAAAACAATCTCACCTTTCATCAATTATGCAAAAAAGCATCCGATTTACTCGAAAAAAATGGACACTTGTGTCTCATCCTACCGTTTTCTTCTTTGGATAATATACGAGAAGTTGCTAAAATTTTCGGTTTATTCTGCAACAAAATTTGCTTTGTAAAAGGACACAATAATTCTCCTGTAATCCGTGTATTATTAGAGTTTAGTTTTGAAGAAGGAACGACAATAACCGAAAATTTGACCATCGAAAAAGACCGACATGTTTACACCGAAGAATATATAGCACTCACCAAAGCATTTTACCTAAAAATGTAAACACCCTGCACATTATTCATTACTTACTGTGCAGGGTGTTTTTTTACCTTTTCGGTAGGATTTTATATAATCGGTCCTCCCGCTAATAATTCTTCACTTGCAAACTCTTCGAATTTCTTGAAGTTTTCTTTAAATTTCCCAGCCAAAATCACTGCATTCTTTTCGTAAGCTTCCGAAGAATCAAAAGAGGTTGCCGGATCTAGTTTTTCTGCATCAACGCCTTCTACTTTTTCTGGAATCTGGAATCCAAAGAAAGGATCCTGACGGAAAGTTGCATTATCCAATTTACCACTCAACGCAGCATTGATTACGGCGCGTGTATCTTTTAAAGACATACGCTTTTTCTGACCATTCCATCCTGTATTGATCAACCAAACATTCACATTACTACTCTCTACTTTTTCGCTCAACATCTTCGCATATTTGGTCGGGTGCAATGGCATAAATGGCGCACCAAAACAGTTAGAAAAAGTTGTCTGAGGTTCGGTAATTCCGGCTTCTGTCCCAGCTACTTTTGATGTGTAACCCGAAATAAACAAATAGGCGGCCTGTTGTGCGTTTAACTTTGCAATCGGAGGGAAAACCCCAAATGCATCGAACGATAAGAAGAAAATATTTTTCGGATTTTTACCTACTGATGGCACCGCTATATTTTCGATATAATCAATCGGATAACTCACCCGCGTATTTTCGGTAATTTCGTCATTGGTATAATCAACCACATTGCTTCCTTCTACAAATTTCACATTTTCTAAAAGAGCTCCTTTTTTGATTGCACCAAAAATTTCAGGCTCTCCTTCGGCCGATAGGTTGATTACTTTAGCATAACATCCTCCCTCGAAATTGAAAACCGTATCATCAGGTGTCCAACCATGCTCGTCATCCCCAATTAAACGACGATTCTTATCGGCTGATAATGTTGTTTTTCCTGTACCCGAAAGTCCAAAAAACAAAGCTGTATCGCCATCATTTCCCGAATTGGCAGAGCAATGCATTGGCAATACATTTTTCTCAACCGGTAAGATGAAATTCAGCGCAGAGAATACCCCCTTTTTCATTTCCCCAGTATAACCAGTTCCTCCGTTAATGATAATTTTACGTTTGAAATTGAGGATAGAAAAATTATGCGATATTGTTCCATCTTCTTCTGGGTTTGCCATAAAAGATGGTGCGTTAACAATTGTCCAATCAGCCTCACCAAAGTTTTGTAATTCTTCCTCGGTTGGTCGGATAAACATATTGTAGATAAACAAGTTTGCTCCTGGAGTTTCGGTGATTGCACGAATTTTTGTTTTGTAACGATCATCTGCACAAGCATACGCATCACGCACATATACTTCTCGGTTACTGAGATGTTTTACGACTTTTTCGTATAAGCGATCAAATTTTTCAGCATCGAATGGAATATTAATTTTCCCATCCCACCAAACTGAATTTTCTGTAATTTCGTCTTTTACGATGAAACGATCCTTAGGCGAGCGGCCGGTGAATTCACCTGTTAACATGTTGATTGCACCCGATGAAGTAACTTCTCCTTGGCCATTACGCACCATTTCTTTCTCTAATTCGTCTGCTGATAATTGGTAGTTTATCTTCGCATTTTCTATTCCGTAAACTGTAAGATCTAAACTCATTCTTTATGTTGTTTTTTTTGGAAATTTTTTCGTAAAAATCAATCCTCAAAGATAAGAATTATTTTTTTATGATTACATTTGACATATATCATTCAGAAAATATGCTAAAAAGGGAGTATTTTATAGAATCTTCTATGCAAGCATAATAAAAATAAATTGGATATTAATAAAAGTTCCTATTTTTGCAAAGAGTTTAAATCAAAAATTAAAAAAAGTAATTATGTCTGACATTACATCAAGAGTAAAAGCAATTATCGTTGATAAGTTAGGTGTTGACGAAAGCGAAGTAACTTTAGAATCAAGCTTCACAAACGATTTAGGAGCCGATTCGTTGGATACTGTTGAGTTGATTATGGAGTTCGAAAAAGAATTTGATATCCAGATTCCAGACGATCAAGCTGAAAAAATTTCAACTGTAGGTCAAGCGGTTAAATATATCGAAGACTTAAACAAGTAATATTCCTTATGGAATTAAAAAGAGTAGTAGTAACAGGTATCGGCGCTCTAACACCAATCGGCAATACTTACCAAGAATACTGGGAAGGGTTGAAGAATGGTGTCAGTGGCGCTGCGCCTATTACGCTTTTTGATGCAACTCTTTTTAAGACACAATTTGCTTGTGAGGTTAAAAACTTCAATATTGAAGATCATTTTGACCGAAAAGAAGCGCGCAAAATTGATCGTTGTGCCCAATTGGGAATTGTAGCTGCAAGAGAAGCTATTGGACATAGCCGCATCTTAGATGATGCAAATGTAAACAAAGAGCGTATCGGCGTGATATGGGGTTCTGGCATTGGCGGTATCAAAACATTTGAAGAAGAGGTATCAAATTTCGCAACAGGAAACGGAATACCACGTTTCAATCCGTTCTTTATCCCTAAGATGATAGCAGATATCACACCTGGTCATATTTCGATGGAATTTGGTCTAATGGGGCCAAACTATACCACAGTATCGGCTTGTGCCTCCTCTACAAATGCAATTATAGATGCTTTTATGCTTTTACGTTTGGGTAAAGCAGACGCCATCGTTACTGGTGGCTCTGAAGCAGCAGTAACAGCGTCGAGCATAGGAGGTTTCAATGCAATGCATGCCCTATCTACAAGAAATGATGATCCGAAAACAGCCTCTAGACCCTTTGACAAAGACCGAGATGGATTTGTAATGGGAGAAGGTGCAGGATGTATCATTCTCGAAGAATACGAACATGCCCTAGCAAGAGGAGCAACCATTTATGCAGAATTAGTAGGTTGTGGAATGACAGCCGACGCACACCACATCACAGCTCCTCACCCAGAAGGAAAAGGAGCCCTCAACGTGATGAAAGCTGCCTTGGAAGATGCAAAAATTAAAGCAGAAGAAATCAACCACATCAATATGCATGGGACTTCTACACCGCTTGGAGATATTGCAGAATCTAAAGCAATCCAAACTTTATTTGGGGATCATGCTTACAATATTCAGATAAATTCGACTAAATCAATGACTGGTCATTTGCTTGGTGGTGCTGGAATTATTGAGGCGATTTCGACTATCGGAGCAATCAATAATAGTTTAGTTCCTCCGACCATAAACCATTTTACGGATGATGAAAATCTAGATCCTCGAATGGATTATACCTTTAACAAAGCAAAAGAGAAAAATGTAGAGTATGCATTGAGTAATACTTTTGGTTTTGGTGGACACAATGCATGTGTTATTTTTAAGAAGTATAAGTAATGTTTTTTCTAAAAAAACTTTTCGGATGGCTTGATAAACCAAACTCGGAAAGTGAAAATCCAGACTTAGTTCAATTTGTCACGCAATTGGTTGGTGTAAAACCGAAAGATATTCGTGTCTACGAGGAAGCATTTACGCATCGGTCTGCACAGCGAAAAGACGACAAAGGACAGAATGTCAATTTCGAACGTTTGGAATTTTTAGGAGATGCATTACTTGGTGCTTCTGCAGCAGTACATTTATACAACAGTGCCCCCGATCGGCAAGAAGGTTATTTGACCAAAATGAGATCGAAAATTGTCTCTCGTAGACAACTCAATGAAGTTTCTAGAAAACTTCATCTTACCGAATTTTTAATTCCTGCCAATAACCTTGCCAATTTGGGCGAAGATGTAAATGGCGATTTATTAGAAGCTTTTGTTGGTGCTATCTACGTTGATCAAGGATTACTGATAACCGAAAAATTTATCACACGATACGTAATTGCACCCTATATTACGGACTTAGAAAAACTAGAACAACGCATTGCAAGCCACAAGAGCCTAATACTAGAATGGAGTCAGAAAACCAAAAATAGTTTACGCTTCAATACCTTCGAAGAACAAAACGCTGAAGATATACAGGTTTTTGTTTCTGTCGTCCGCCTCAATGAAAAAGTAATTTCTAAAGGCAGAGGAACTTCGAAGAAAAAAGCAGAAGAAAACGCTGCCAAACGCGCTTACTATTCACTTCAGAAAAAAATAGTAAATCATGACCGATATCCTTCTTGATGATTTAATTGATTTTCAATTGTTGGGTATCATATCGACCTTTAGCAATCCGTTCCAATTGGTGTATCATCTCAATGTAGAGCAACATACCCAATTTACACGAACCAATGATTTAGACATCTACATCAACGATGAATTATTGGTCTATTATCCAACTTTTTTATGGGAAGATCCCTTACAACAAAGATCCTATCATTTGATAAAAAACCTACCGTTGCCAGAATTCAACTCCGACACCAAAGACATGAACAAGTTGTTTGATATGGCACCATATTTACTACCTCAACATAAAAATTATAACTATATCTTAAAAATTAATGGTTGGGAATTTAATGCACATACTGTACATTTGCCTTTTGGTCTAAGTCACGCTATACAAAATATTGTACAATTCGATTTAACCCAAATTAAAACTCTTGACCGCTTGATTTTTTAAAATACAAAAAAATGAATGCAAACAAATACCTAAAAAAGACAAAAATTGTCGCAACTTTAGGACCAGCAACCGACTCGAAAGAAATTTTATTAGACATGATGACCAAAGGTGTGGATGTTTTCCGCATCAACTTTTCGCATGCAGAATACGACGAAGTGAAAAAAAAGATAGAAACCATACATCAACTCAACGATGAACATGGTTTCAACACTGCAGTATTAGCCGATTTACAAGGTCCTAAATTGCGAATCGGGAAAATGGAGCACGAAGATTTTGTGATTAATCCGGGCGATATTTTGACGTTTACCAACGAAAAAGTAATCGGCAATGCAGAAAAAGTATACATGACCTATCCCAAGTTTGCGCAAGATGTGCAGATAGGAGAAAATATTTTGATTGATGATGGAAAATTGATTTTTACGGTCATCGAAACCAACGGAGTGGATACTGTAAAAGCAAAAACAATCCAAGGTGGACCATTACGCTCTAAAAAAGGTGTAAATCTTCCCAACACAAAAATTTCTTTACCTGCTCTGACAGAAAAAGACAAAGAAGATGCGCTTTTTGCTATCGAAAATAGAGTCGATTGGTTTGCTCTTTCGTTTGTTCGATCGGCACAAGATGTAGAAGATCTAAAAGCCTTTATCAGAGAAAACTCGAATCTAAAAATCCCGATTATTAGTAAAATAGAAAAGCCAGAAGCACTCCAAAATATAGATGATATTCTGAAAGTTTCTGATGGATTGATGGTTGCTCGTGGAGATTTGGGCGTTGAAGTTCCTTTTGAAGAAGTTCCTAGAGAACAAAAGCGCTTGATAGACAAATCGAAATTGGCTCGTAAACCTGTTATTGTTGCTACCCAAATGATGGAATCTATGATTAGCAGCCTTACACCAACACGCGCAGAGGTAAGTGACGTAGCAAATGCTGTTTTTGATGGTGCTGATGCGGTAATGCTATCGGGCGAAACTTCTGTTGGTAAATATCCTGTTCAGGTGATTGAGAAAATGACCAAAATACTTCAGACTGTAGAAGACGATGAACATATTAATATCCCAGAACATCAACCCAAAATCCAGAACGAACGCTTTGTAACAGACATCGTTTGTTACAATGCAGCAAAGATGGTAGAACAAACCAATGCCAAAGTAATTGCAACCTTGACCTATTCGGGATACACGGCGTTCCAGATTTCCTCTCATCGTCCGTTATCGTATATTCTAGTGTTTAACCCTAGTAAGCGAATCAACCGAATGCTGAATTTACTTTGGGGTGTAAAAGCAATTAATTATGATCCACGAGATACAAGCACCGACCAAACAGTGATCGAAGTCAACACCATTGCTATTGAGCGTGGATTCGTAAAATATGGCGAGTACATTATTAATCTAAATGCGATGCCAGCCTTCGAAAAAGGAATTACCAATACCGTTCGTTTAACGACTGCGTAATCTCCTTTTCTATAGTAAAAGACAAATCCTTGAACGAAAATAGTTTAAGGATTTTTTGTTTTGGTAGGATATAAAGAATCCCGTGAATATTATTTGAATAAAGCAACGAATCCCTTAAATTTGTGCGTATAAAGAAAGAAAAAAATGATTGAGCAAATAAAAAAACACATCCAAGAAGTTTTGGCTTATCAGACCCAAGACACTGCCGAAATAGAAGCATTTAGAATAAAATATTTAGGAAAAAAAGGAATTCTAAATGATTTGTTTGCTCAATTCAAAAATGTCCCCAATGATCAGAAAAAAGAGTTTGGCCAAGTTATCAATGAACTAAAAAATGCTGCAAACCAAAAAGTAAACGACCTCAAGGAAACTTTGCAAAACGAGCAAGACACAGCATTAACTATGGACCTTACTAGACCTGGCGAACCTTTCCCGATGGGTTCTCGTCATCCTATCAATATCGTGAAAAATAGAATTATTTCTATTTTCGAGCGTATTGGCTTCACCTTGTCTGAAGGGCCAGAAATAGAAGATGATTGGCACAACTTTACGGCACTTAATTTACCACAACACCACCCTGCTCGTGATATGCAAGACACTTTCTTTATAGAAAAAAATCCGGATTGGGTTTTGCGTACGCACACATCATCGGTACAGATAAGACATTTAGAAAACAACCGTCCGCCACTAAGATTTTTATCTCCAGGTAGGGTGTACCGGAATGAAGCTATTTCGTCGCGTTCGCATATGATGTTTCACCAAATAGAAGGTTTGTACATCGATAAAGATGTTTCTTTTGCAGATTTACGTCAAACTTTGAGTTATTTTACACAAGAACTTTTTGGGAAAAGTGAAATTAGACTTCGCCCTTCTTTCTTTCCGTTCACCGAGCCTTCTGCAGAAGTAGATGTATATTGGGGCTTAGAAACAGAAGCTGATTACCGTATGACCAAAGGAACGGGTTGGCTAGAAATTATGGGTTGCGGAATGGTGGATCCTAACGTATTGAAAAATGTAAACATTGATCCTGAAGAGTTTTCGGGATATGCATTTGGAATGGGGATTGAGCGAATTGCCCTTCTGCTTTACCAGATTGGAGATATCCGTTTGTATACTGAAAATGATATCCGCTTTTTGGAGCAATTCAAAGCTGAATTATTCTAAAAAAACTACGTTACAATACATAAAAAGAATGGTTGAACAAATGTTCGTCCATTCTTTTTTCTATACTTCAATAGAACTTTATTTCTACAGTAATTTTTGATAGAAATAAAACGAATGATTGCTAAATAATTCTGGATAATAAATCTTTCCTAAATCTTGTAAAATAAGATCTGGACGAACAACTCCCGTTTCGAAATAATCACTCCCTCCGTTGGAGTTTGCTTTTCGATTGGTATTGTATACATTTTTTGTTTTATAAGCATCGAACCAAGTATATTGATTTCGTGCGGCTTTCATCTGGTCTAAGTTTTGAAAATCACTTACATTTAACCAGATTGTTGCTCTTTTGGCTCGCTTATAAACCTGCTCGAAACTGGCATTAATAGACAAAACATCGCCATCATTTGCCCATAAATAATTAGCGTTGGCATCTGCCAAAAGTTTTGCTTGCAAGGTTTCTTTACCAGGTAAATACCAAACATCACCGTACATGGTGTTTACAAAAGTCGTGTGTTTGTTTGCTTTAGCGTTTGCTATTTTCGTTTTTGTGTTTTCGTAGTTTTCACGGATTTCGGAGAATCTTTTTTGTGCCAATTCTTCTTTACCAACCAAAAGACCGAAAAGTTTCAAGTACTCTACTCGTCCGATAGGCGAAGTTTCTTTGTAATCATCGATCAAAAGTACATCTATTCCACTCTGCTGTAGGACAGAAAGAGCTTTGGTGTGGCTCGGGTTCGAAGAGGCGATAATCAAATCGGGCTTGGCTTCTAATATTTTTTCTACCAACAACTCGCTTGCGTTGCCAAATTCTAAGATTTTGTTTGCTTGTATTTTGGTTCGTATGGCTGGTTGATAAATAAAGTTAGCATCTGTAACTCCGATAAGTTTGTCTAAAGCGTCTAACTCTTTTAGAAACCCAACACTAGCGGTTTGGGTAACGACAATTCTCTTATAAGGAAATTTGGTTAGAGGGAAAGCTTGTTTTTGTCCATCGATCCATATTTCTATTTGTTGATCTGTTTTTTGATAATTGAGATAAGCAGCGTACGATAATTGAGGCTGAGAAGAAGGTTTTTCTGCTTTTTTACAGGTAAAATAGGAGAAACTTAGTAGCAAACAGAGAATCCAAGTTTGTATTTTCATTTTTATAATCAATTTAATTATTTGGTTTACAAAGGTTAAGAAAATATTTTGAATTTTTATTACAAATCATTTGTTTTATTAGATAAATGTACCTTATATTTGCAATCCAAAACGATAACAAATGGCGTCGTGGCGCAACTGAATAGCGCATCTGATTACGGCTCAGAAGGTTGCAGGTTTGAATCCTGCCGACGTCACTACAAAAAAATCCTATTCACCTTTGAATAGGATTTTTTTATATGATGAAGTTTCATCTTATAAAAGAAAAAGAGCAGCCCAAATCATGAGCTGCTCTTTTTTTGTGGTTTTTAGACTATTTATTTTTTCACCACTTTGTAAGAGTTGATATTTCCATTCGCATCTGTCGTACGAACAACGTATACTCCTGGAGTTAATTTACTTACATTGATCTCTGTTTTTGATTTATTCAAGCTAGAGATAGAGTTTACCATCTGTCCTGCTATATTATAAATTTCTACAGATTGGATCGCCGTTTTAGACTCTATCGTTAATACGTCATGTACCGGGTTAGGGTATAATTTTACTGCTGCATCGTTTACATTCGTTAAACCTAACTCACCGATATTAACGGTATAATCTTCGATCTCTCCGTAAGGGTATTCTGCATTATCATAACATGCCCCCTCATTTCCATATGCAATAGAAGCTTGTGGATGATCTGGTCCTGGCATTGGAAATACGCGAACACGCATTCTGGTTGCTCCTTCTAATGCATTTTCTGGGATTGTAATCATATTCGTTACAGTACCTCCTGGATTGCTTCCGATATACGTGTACTCTTCTTCGGTGAATACACCATCGTGGTTATAATCTATCCATACATGTACAGACTCATATTGCCATCCTGCTCCTGTAGAGGCAGAGAATTCGTAGCTAGCATTACGTTTCACATCGGTAGACATTGCTGTAAAGTCATTGTACCCTCCAGCTCCACATGTTGTTGTGTTGTTAATTGTACCGAATGTTACATTGGTTAATACATCTCCATCATCACACAAAAGGTTGGTAGGTATACAGTAATCTCCTCCTTCTCCTGGACCTCCTGGACCTTCTCCTTCACAAACGGCAACCAATTTATATACTGCTTCGTCTGTACCAACTACCCAGTTTCCTTGAGAGTTGTTGTTATTGAATGCCATTCTCGAACCAATTGTGGTAGCTGTGGTTGTTTCCCAAGCTAATGCATCTGCTTTTACTTCTAACCAGTATTTCGTACCTTGTGCTCCATCTAATGCAATTGGACTTTGGAATTTAACAACTACTTTATAGATTGGGTAGTTGAACGCTGTGCCTATTTGAGTAGAGCTTACAATTGTTCCTGCTACATCCTGAATCAAAGCTCCTGGTGCGTTAGCATCATCATTATACAACGAGAAGTTAACTGCTGTTGGCTCATTGAATAAGTTCAACTCCATTTCTGTCGCTGTTAATTTTTGCGTAGCAGCTACTGGGATATCAATCGCCAATCTCTGATTACTATCTCCTCCTAAGAAAGATCCATTCTCGAAGTTGTTTGACGCAGCAACTTGATCACATGCATCTCCTTCTGGTTCTGCATAAGAACATTCTGTCTCTAATGAATAAACCGCTGCTGCTGTTGTATATCTCCAAGCATTTTGTGTTGCGTTAGAAGCAAATACTAAATTTACTGGCGATGGAGAAACCGTTGTTGTTTCGATTGCTGCTACATCCGCTTTCACTTCAAGCCAATAACGACTTGCTTCGTCTCCTTTTATTTCAATTGGCTCGCTAAAGTCTACCGTATACGTATAAGTAGGAAAGTTGAAGTGGGTTCCGGTACTTACTTTTTCAGAAATTGTACCATTTACTGTTTTCAATAATTGATCTGGTAACCCTTCCTCATTGCTCGAGTAAACGTCGAAATTAATTGATGTTGCATCTCCGAATAAGCTTAAGTTAATCTTAGATGCTTTAATGATCTGTCCTGGGTTAGCATCGAAGTTGATGGCTAAACGTTGCTGTCCTTCTCCTCCTAATAAGGATCCATTCTCAAAGTCATTCGACTCGTTACCTGGATTACACAATTCTTCATCTGTTTGGCTTGGTGCCATAGCAGAAACGATTCTACTAAAGCTTCCTGTGCTCTGATAGTTACACTCTTCATCATTATGCAAGTAGAAACGTACAACTTTTGTTTCATCTGCTTTCCAAGTTACTGTTCCTGTTCCAGATCTCAATATGTTCTCTCCAGCCTCGTCTCCGATGGTAATGAAATGTGTATCAACCGATGATTTGAAGGTATAGTTATACCCTTTTTTCACACGAACCTTAGAGTATTCTCCTGTCCATCCAGCTCTAATAATTGCATACTCAACCCCATCAGCAGTTGGTAATGAATATGTTGCTGTAGGATATTGACCGTTTGGCGCTGTTAGACATCCTTTCGCCCCAGCTAGTTTTACAGTGTAATCTTCTACTTGCCCGTAATTAGAACCAAGATTACATCCATTTTGAGCATAGGTATTATTAGAGGCTGTAAATCTCTTCATAACTCTCATTCGAGTATCTCCCGGCAATGCGTCTGTTGGTATTGTTATATTCCCTACCAACTCAACATCGTCTACACCTGTAGAGTTAGCAATATAACCAATATTAAAACGCTCTTCTTCATCAAAAACTTTATTTTGATTAAAATCGATGAAAACTGTGAAAGAGGTAGAGAAATTACCTCCAGTATATCCTTTTAGTTTTATCTCATACTCTTCACCAGGAGTTAAGTTTGCCGGCGCTAATGACGTAAAATCTTCATAAGCCAAATTTGAGTTTGCAGGTGACTGATTGTTAATTTCACCAAAAATAACAGACGTTATCGCTTCTGGATTTGAAATTGCTGGAATACAATAATCGGCCACCAAAGCTGATATCTTTTTAAACGGAGACACAAAACCATAGTCTTTCAGAGATAATCCTCCCCATGGATTCGTGCTGGCAAAACCTACGGATGAAGCTCCGATAAGTAATAGCGCTAGTAAATTTTTTCTCATAAATATTAATTTTTGTTAATTTATCTTAAAATTATAGAATTTTTTCAAATAATCAAAAAATTAACTAAAAATTTATTTATTGTTTGTCTATATAAGATAAAAACCTGTAACATTAATACTTGAACAGCCATTTCACAACAGATATGTTATAGCATAGGAATTACATTTCTAGAATTTTTGTTAAAAAAAAAGCTCCTACCGAATAGTAGAAGCTCTGTTAACTTAAAGGAGTAAGTCTCTTTATCTAATAAGAAATTACTCTTTAGTTAGGAAATGTTACCCCAGGATAAACGCTTGGGTTGACTTGTCTTAAGTTTGATGAATATTTTTGATTGATTGCTTTCACAAACATATTGGCAACGATTGCGTACCCGATACCTGTTAAGTGAACTCCATCTAAAGAGAAAGCCCCTCCTGCAATGAAGCTTGTGGTATAGGTTGTTCCGTAGAATGTTAAACCAGATACAGAAATATTTCTCATTTCAGTATTGGCATCAACCAAAGCCAAATCATACTTACTTGCAATTTCTGCAATTTTTGTATTATACGCATTAACGGCTTTTTCTACAGTCTGCAACTCGTTTCTGGTTAATACCCACTTATCTTCTAACGGATAGGTAATTCCTGCAAAAGCCAATTGTGCTGCTTGTTCAGCCGGAACGCCCATTTGTTTTAGCTGCTCTACTCTTTCAGTATCCATTTTCCCGATATACGAAGAAGAAGGAAGAACCAGTAAGTCTTGTGCAGTTGCCTGACGTGCTTGACCATATATTAGACCAAACAAAGCTGCTTGTTGTGCTCCAACTTGAGGGGTGAGTACTGCTGTAATTTCCGCGGCAAGGTTTGGTAAGCTTTCATCTTTTATTACTACGGCTGAGGCCGAAGAAGGCGAGAAAACAATTTTACGCTCCGGAACTTTTAGATAATCAAACACCATATTCAATGCACCAAATTGTTGATTTAATGCTGGAATCATCGGTCCAAAACTCGCATTTGCAGGGCTCAATGGTGCATATGGAACGGTCGTGAAGTACGGTACCGAGGTCACACTAGGAATATTGGCTAATACACCTTTTGTAGCATTTGTTCCATTTGCTGTTAAAGCCTTAACATACGATTCGATAACGTTTCCTAACAGGTCTGGATCTGTAATATCATTTGGACCGTATTCTGCGGCATTCGGATTTCCTGTTCTGTCTACTCCAACTCCACCGCTAGTAGCATATGACAAAACATCGTTATTACCAATCCATAAAGAGAAGAAAGTAGGTTGTTGAGCGACTGCATCTTTTATAACCGAGGTGTTTGCAGAGGATGCAAAACGTGCAAAGTAAGGATTTGCTTTTCCAGTAGCAATCCCAGCAGGATTTCCATAACCATCTACACCTAAATGGAACGATTTGGCTCCAGGAACACCCATATTACTGAAAGCCCCAGAAAGTTGATTGAAATTGCTTTGCGCATCAGTCGGCACAGGGACTAACGATCCATTAACAACTTGTAGTTGTAATTTCCCTTTGATACCGAAATTGGCAAATCCGCCAATATCATCCGGCATTAACGGTTGTGTAAACTCACCTCCACCTGCAGGTTTCATTAGACCTGCTAAAATAGATGGGTAGGAGTTTTCTTGTGCTGTTTTGTACAAAGCACCATCCATATAACCCGAAGTTAACGAGTTACCCAAAGCAACATATTTTGTGAAATCTGCTTTCCCAGAAGTGACTACAAAGTCTTCTACCGGATTTTCAAAATCGTCATTACAGCTAAAAAATGATAACGCAAAAGCTGCTAAAATTATTTTATTGATATTTTTCATGATGGGACCTTATTTTAGGTTATACGTTAATCCAAGACCAAAGTTAAGCGCTTTCAGTTTGAAATCTCCTTGGAAATTCGATTCTATATTATGTACATAGCGTTCGGTACCGATGAGGTATTGCCCCATTAGATCTAAATAAAATCCGTTGGCGAACTTAAATCCTAGACCACCCGATATCGTATGTTGAGTTGTACTTGGTGTTTCAGAAGACCAATACTCGCTTCTAACAGGTGATGGATCATAGGTATATCCTACACGACCAAGAATCATATCTGTAAAAGCATATTCGGTACCTACACGCCAAATAGCAACGTCTTTGAATTCTTTGGTTGCTATATTTTGGTAACCTTCTCCTGTTTGCTCATTGTATAAATCAAAAGTCAAGCGTTTGTAACGACTCCAACCATTCACCATAACATCGGCACCGATTAACCATTTTTCGATAGGACGATAAGCAATTCCGAACGTAAATTCTGATACAAGCGGTAAAGAAGCATTGAATTTATTTACCATGAAGTTCGGATTAGTCTGAAGTACTCTCGGAACATTTTCCCAGGTTAAATCTCCTTTGTTCGCTTCCATATCAACTTTTGATTTATAAGCGATACTTACGGCTAATTTTTCACTTGGTTTGAAATATGCTCCGATATTGAATCCTTTCCCAGTTGCATCTTTATCATTGATATTGAGGTTGATGTCGTTTCCAGCAACGCTCACTACTCTATCCAAGTTAACTGATCCACGTGCAAAAATTAATCCAACACCTGCACTAAACCAGTCATTGAATTTGTAAGCAACAGTTGGCTGGATATAGAAAGATTTTAGTTCTATTTTCGTTACGTTAGCTTTATTTTCCCAATCAGCCGGCCAAGTAAGGGAGCTACCGTATGGTGTGGTAAAACTTACTGCTACTGCCAAATCTTCCACAGGCTTGTAACTAACTGCTGCATAGACAGGTGTAGACATTTTGTTATCTGTAACCGATTTGTTTAAGGTTAAAGGGTCTTGCCATTTTGCTTCGGTATTTACCCCAAAACCACCGATAGAAATGCTTAGTTTACTATCGACAAATGCCAAGCCTGCTGGATTATAAAAAGCGATACTCGCATCTCTTGCGTCTGCACTTACGCCTCCCATGGCTGCTTGACGAACCCCTTGAAGAGCTACACGATATCCTCCTGCAAAAACAGAAGAACATAAGCCAAGCATAGCTATTGTTAAGAAAAGTCTCTTCATAATTTATGATGTTTTTTTAGAATATTTTAACACAAATATAGATTTTTATTATTAACAATGTTATGCCAACATGATTTTTTTTAAAAGCTTCTCGATATCAATCGATTATGTAATAAACTTACCAGTGTAACTCTTACACTTATTTAATGCTTTTATTCAATTCGGACGCAATGATAAATCCTTCCGACCAACAGGCCTGAAAATTAAACCCGCCGGTGATGGCGTCAATATTCAATACTTCGCCTGCAAAAAATAAATTTGGATGTAGTTTACTCTCCATTTTCTTGAAGTTTATCTCTCGTAAATCGACTCCGCCTGCTGTAACAAACTCGTCTTTGAAAGTGCTTTTCCCTTCGATAGTATATTCTCCGGCTGTAAGTTCTTTTGCTAATTGCTCGATTTGTAGATTGCGTAAATCTGCAAAATTCAATTTTTCTTTGATTCCTACACTAATCAATAAAGACTTCCAAAAACGTTTCGGAAAAGAAAAAGGATTATTACTAAAACAATTTTTTTTGGGTTGTTGTTGACGAAGTTTTTTCAGAAAATCTATTATTTGTTCTTCAGGTTGTTCTACGAAGTTAATTTTTATATTGAATTGATATTTTTTCTCACTCAATGCCAGTGCACCCCAAGCCGATAGTCGCAAAATAGCTGGTCCACTAAACCCCCAGTGTGTAATCAATAATGGTCCTTCTGCAGCCAAATCGCTATCGACAACTTCTACCGAAGCATTTGCAAAAGAAACCCCCATCAACTCTTTTATTCTATGGTCTTTACAATTAAACGTAAACAGCGACGGAACAGGAGAAACTATCGTATGCCCAAGCGAACGAATCATTTTCCATGCTTTTGGTGAAGATCCCGTTGCAATAACAATTTTATCGAAAACTTCTTCCTTGTTTTGGATACGAAGAATAAACTGATTGTTTTCTGCTCGAATTCCTTGTATGCCATGATTTAGATGAATATTTACTTTGGATTTTTCAATTTCTTTCAGAAAGCATTCGATAATAGAAAGAGAAGTGTTCGATTGCGGAAAAATTCGATTGTCGTCTTCGATTTTCAGCGGCACATTTCTCGATTCGAACCACTCCATTGTGTCTCCTGGCTGAAATTGATGAAAAACCCCCAACAATTCTTTTTTCCCGCGCGGGTAAAATTCGACCAATTCTCTAGGGTCGAAACACGCATGGGTTACATTACAGCGTCCTCCACCAGAAATTCTCACTTTCTGCAATGGACTTGTAGCTTGCTCGTATAGATGAGTGTTTTCTCCTATTTTTGGGTGAAGATTTGCTGCAATAAAAAAAGCAGAAGCTCCCCCTCCGATAATAGCAATTTTATTCAAAATAGCTGGATTTTATTTTTACAAAGATTGTAATCTCAGACAGAAAATACAAGTCAAAATTGGGCAAGGAGCTTTTTCGTTTTATCTTTGCAAAAATAGACACAAAATGCAAATTTTAGACGGATTAAAATTATCCAAACAAATCAAACAAGAAATTAAAGAAAGCGTTGATCAGCTTATTACTGCAGGGAAAAGAGTGCCCCATTTAGCAGCCGTTTTGGTAGGAGAAAATGGAGCTTCGCAAACGTATGTCAACAGCAAAATCAAAGATTGCGAACAAGTAGGGTTTCGTTCTTCTTTGGTTCGTTTACCGGAAACGACCTCACAAGAAGAGTTGTTGGCTGTGATAGAAAAGCTTAACAACCAAGCTGATTTAGATGGTTTTATCGTGCAATTACCTTTACCCAAGCACATTGATCAAGAAATGATTATCAATGCCATTGATCCTAAAAAAGATGTTGATGGATTTCATCCAGAAAATTTCGGTAAAATGGCTTTAGATATGGAGTCTTTCATACCGGCAACACCATTTGGTATAATGAAGTTACTAGAACGCAATGAAATCGAAACCAAAGGTAAACATGCCGTTATTATTGGTCGTTCTAGAATTGTAGGTAAACCAATGAGTATTTTATTAGCCCGAAAAGGAAATCCTGGAGATTGTACCGTAACCTTGGTACACTCGAGCACCATAAATATAGAAGAGTTTACGAAGAAAGCCGACATTGTGGTTACTGCCCTTGGCGTTCCTCATTTCTTGAAGGGTGATATGGTAAAAGAAGGTGCCATAATTATCGATGTAGGAATTACTCGTGTAGAAGATACTGATTCGCCAAAAGGATATAAAATTGCAGGAGATGTAGATTTTGAGAGTGTACAAGAGAAAGCCTCTTGGATAACTCCGGTTCCGGGTGGTGTTGGCCCAATGACTCGTGCGATGTTGCTAGAGAATACGCTTTTGGCTTACCAAAGAAATAATTAAAAACAAACATGATACAAATTTCAGGGATTACCAATGAACAACAACAGCTAGCCAACGAAGGTCGCCTCTTACCGGTAATGGAACATTTCTATACCTTGCAAGGAGAAGGTGCATATGCCGGAGTTGCCGCGTATTTTATACGATTAGGCGGTTGCGATGTTGGCTGTCATTGGTGTGATGTGAAAGAGAGCTGGGATGCAGAAATCCATCCGCTAACAGATATAGCAACCTTGGCAAAAGAAGCAGCTGCAATTTGTAAAACAATTATCATTACAGGAGGAGAACCCCTTATGTGGGACTTAACTTTCTTAACAAGCGAATTACACAAACATGGAGCAAATATCCATATAGAAACTTCGGGCGCTTATCCGTTGACAGGAGAAATTGATTGGGTTACGCTCTCTCCTAAAAAAACAAAATTACCTGTAGAAAGTATTTATCAGCAAGCCAATGAGTTGAAAATGATTATTTATAATCAACACGATTTTACTTTTGCCGAAGAGCAAGCAGCCAAAGTGAAAGACAATTGCTTACTCTATCTGCAAGTAGAATGGAGCAAACGTGACAGCATGTCACCTAAATTGGTCGAATTTATAAAACAGAATCCGAAATGGCGAATTACGGTACAAACTCATAAGTATTTAGACATCCCTTAAATTTAAAATCCGTATCTTTGTAAAAACTAACGTACATGAAAAAACTATTTTTATTATCAGGACTATCTATTTTATTAGCCTCTTGCGGAGGCTCTAAAAAAGAAGTAACCCCCTTATCATCTGAGGAAACAAGCGCTAGCATAGAGGCCGATGTAAATAACCCCGTAACAGCGATTACAATAAAAGGGAACGACAACATGAAGTACGATATTACCGAATTCACTGTGAAGAAAGGACAAGAGGTCACTATCACCTTAGACAATGTAGGTCAATTACCTAAAGAGGCAATGGGGCACAATTTAATAATTTTGAAACCAGAAACCGATGTAGACGCTTTTGCTAAAGCTGCTGAAGCTGAGGTGAAAAACGATTATATCCCAAATGCACTGTCTACGGATATTGTTGCACATACAAAATTACTAGGACCAGGAGAACAGGATAGTATTACGCTTACCTTTACCGATGCTGGAGACTATACTTATATCTGTTCTTTCCCGAATCATTACATATTTATGCGAGGAGTAATTCATGTTGTAGAGTAATTTTCTAAAACACCACACACTTTGGCACAAGATTTGATTATTACTTATCGAATAAGATTTAGTAGAGTAAATTTTGTCCTCATGTGTTAATTTTGAAGCCTCGGTTCTTTCGAGGCTTTTTTATATTTCATTTTACCGAACAAAAAAAACCTCGGTCAAAGCCAAGGTTTCTTAAACATATTTTTTCGAAGAGGATTACAGCTTCATTTCGAAACTAATCAAATCCTGAAAACGTTTTAGACGCTCATCCAAACGTTCTTTTGTCAGTTCATTCAACGAATCTGTACCGAATTTTTCTACCGTCACCGAAGCCAACGCAGAACCATAGATAATGGCGCGCTTCATATTCTCGAAGCTATAATCTTCTGTACTAGCCAAATACCCAGAAAAACCTCCTGCAAAGGTATCTCCCGCGCCTGTCGGATCAAAAACATCTTCCAGCGGTAAAGCTGGCGCAAAGAAAACGCGTTCGTCCTGAAACAGCAAAGCTCCGTGTTCTCCTTTTTTAATGATTACGGTTTTCGGACCCATTGTCATGATTTTTTTAGCAGCTTTCTGCAAACTATATTCACCCGACATTTGCCGTGCTTCTTCATCGTTGATCGACAAAACATCTACCTCTTTTATCACGGTCATCAACTCGTCCCAGGTATGATCCATCCAAAAATTCATCGTATCTAGCACCACTAATTCTGGTCGAATATCCATTTGTTCGAGAACCGATTTTTGTACCAACGGATGTAAGTTTCCTAACATAAGCACCTTGCAATCTTTCCATTGCTCAGGAACTTTTGGTTCGAAATTTTCTAAAACATTCAACTCTGTTGCGAGGGTATCACGAGAGTTAAGATCATTGTGATATTTCCCTTCCCAGAAGAAAGTTTTGCCATTTGGGATAATTTCTAAACCACTAAGGTCGATATTTTTAGATTTTAATAAATCGATGTATTCCTTCGGAAAATCACCACCTACCACAGACACAATGCCTGTTTTTACGCCTAATAAAGATGAAGCCATGCTGATGAACGTTGCTGCGCCTCCTAAGATTTTATCGGTTTTGCCAAACGGTGTTTCTAACTTATCGAAGGCAACGGTTCCTACGGTTAATAAACTCATGGTTATGAATAATTTTTGGTAAATATAGTGTGAATTCTACATTTTTGATGAGGTTTTCGATGATCATCTAAAAATGAGTTTTATGTATTATTTTTGGTTTAACAATCTTTTTTACAAGAGGTTGATGAATTATTTTGGTTGAAAAAAGGCACCAATGCCTCGAAGTCTAAATCGAATTGATCTCCTGTTTCCATATTTTTCACTTGTGCTTTTTGTGCTTTTAATTCTTCGGAACCGATTATCACCACATAGGCAACCTTATTTTTATCGGCATAATTGAGTTGTTTTTTCATTCTTGCTTCTTCTGGATACATTTCTGCCACAACCCCTTCCCGACGAAGTTTTTTGACCAATGTCGTAACTGTTTTGGCTTCTTGGCTTCCGAAATTGATGAATAAAGCTTGTGTTTGGCTCGATGTTTTTTCATCCGGGAAAAGATTCAATTCTTCGAGAACCAAATAAATCCTATCCAAACCAAAAGAAATCCCAACTCCTGAAATATCTTTTAAACCGAAAATCCCTGTCAAATCATCGTAACGTCCACCGCCACCGATAGAAGAAGAGAATTCTCCTTGTCGAGATTTTACCTCGAAAATTGCACCAGTGTAATAATCTAAACCTCGCGCAAGTGTCAGATTCAATTCTAATTTGGCCGTATCCAACCCAATATGGTGCACATTCTCGAAAACAAAAGTCAATTCTTCGATTCCCTTTTTACCAATCTCAGAGGTAGACAAAAGAGAGCTTAATTGGGTAAGTTGTTCCTGATAATTTCCTTGCACAGAAAACAAAGGCGACAATAGTTCGATGGCTTGTGGAGAAATCCCTTTGCTTAGCATTTCTTGTTTCACAGCATCTTCGCCAATTTTATCTAATTTATCGAGCGCAACTGTAAAATCGATTAATTGATCCGATATATTGGCAACCTCTGCTAAACCAGATAAAATTTTTCGGTTATTGATTTGGATATCAACCGGCAATCGCAAGGCTGAGAAAACCGCATCGTACAAACCAATAAACTCTACTTCTTGCCAAAGAGAATCACTCCCAACGACATCTGCATCACACTGATAAAACTCGCGATATCGTCCTTTTTGGGGGCGATCTGCTCGCCAAACAGGCTGGATTTGATAACGCTTAAACGGAAATGTTATTTCGTTTTGGTGCTGAACTACATAGCGCGCAAATGGCACTGTGAGATCGTATCGTAATGCTTTGTCTGAAATATGTGAAATTAATTTTTGACTATTTTTTTCTTCTAAAATCGTATCAGAAACTTTACTTAAATAGTCACCAGAATTGAGAATCTTAAAAATCAAACGATCGCCTTCTTCTCCATATTTTCCGGTAAGGGTAGAAAGATTTTCGAAAGATGGCGTTTCAATCGGTGAAAAACCATGCAATACAAATTGTTGCTGAATGGTTTGTATTATATACTGACGACGATTAACTTCTGCTGGCGAGAAATCGCGCGTTCCTTTCGGAATCGACGGTTTTTGTATGGCCATAAACTAACTTTTAGACCGCAAATTTAACTATTTTTTCTCGGCTATAAAAGTTTCGAGTTGGCAATCCTAAGGGAAGAATTTTAAAAGATTGCTGATAGAAAATGTTGTAAATTTGTCGTATGTATCTCCGTTTACTAAAAGCAAGACAGTTTAAAAATTTTACCGAAAGTGATTTCGAATTTTCTCCGAAAATCAATGCAATTGTTGGACCAAATGGTTTGGGCAAAACCAATCTATTAGATGCGATTCATTATTTGGCGCTTAGCAAAAGTTACCTTAATCATTCGGATGCGATGAATATCCAATTCGATAAAGATTATTTTTTGCTAGAAGGTGAGTTTTATAGAAATCATGTCGATGAAAAAATTTCTTGTTTGGTACGAAAAGGGCAAAGCAAACAGCTGAAAAGAAACAGTAAACAATACGATCGTTTATCTGATCATATTGGCCAATTTCCTGTGGTGATGATTTCCCCGTACGACAGCGACCTTATTAATGAAGGAAGCGAAGTAAGACGAAAATTTTTAGATAATATTATCTCTCAATCGGACAAGGCTTATTTACAACATCTGCTTCGATACAATAAAGTTTTATCACAAAGAAATGCTCTCCTAAAATACTTTGCTGCAAACCAAACTTTTGATGCAGATACTTTGGGAATTTATGACAAAGAACTAATTGAGCTAGGAGAAAAAATCTTTGCGAAAAGAAAAACTTTTGTAGAAATATTTGCCAAGGTTTTCGAGTCGTATTATGCTTCTATTTCCGAACAACGCGAACCTGTAAAAATAGAATATATATCTCAGCTAAATGAGCATTCATTCGACACATTACTACAGAATCATCTACCAAAAGATCGATTTGCTCAACATTCGACTGCTGGCATTCATAAAGACGATTTGGCTTTTACGATTTTTCATCATCCTGTGAAAAAATTTGGTTCACAGGGTCAACAAAAATCCTACCTAATTGCCCTAAAGCTCGCCCAACTAGAAGTAATTAAGCAAGTATTAAATCTTACACCGATTTTGTTATTGGATGATATTTTTGATAAATTAGATGAGCAACGCGTTACACAGCTAATACGGTTGGTGAATGAAGCTCGATTCGGACAAATTTTTGTGACAGACACCCATCCAGGTAGAACAGAAGAAATCGTTAAACGCATCAACGAAGAAAGCAAAATTATCCGTATATAATATTATTTCATGTATAGAAAAAAGTACGAAAAGCGCACATCGAACCAACAATCACTTTCAGAATTGATTGACTTTATATTCAAACAAGCTGGAAAAGAAGAACTGATGCTTGAGGTAAAGGCTGAAATCGCTTGGAGAAAATTGATGGGAACTTTTCTCGAGCAATGGACCGATAAAATGGAAGTGAAAAAAGGAGTAATTTATCTGAAAATAAATTCACCAGCAATGCGAAATGAAATCATTTATGCCAAATCGAAAATAATCGAAAATATTAATGAAGAGCTTGATAAAGACTATATATATGACCTAAAAATTTACTAAAATGCCATTAATCAACCGATCTACTTATCGCCCGAAAAAAATTTATCAACAGGAAGCCCATCTCTCCACTATCATTCCTGCTCGATTAAAAAAACATCCTATCCCCAACTATACACGAAAAAAACTAGAACTAGACGATGGCGATTTTCTCAACCTCGATTGGCGAAAAAAAGAAAAGTCCAACAAAATCGTAATTCTTTGTCACGGCTTAGAAGGAGACAGCAAAAGAACTTACCTCAACAGCTGCTCTGATTACTTCTATGAGCGAGATTTCTCGGTACTTGCCTGGAATTATAGAAGTTGTGGTGGTGAAATGAATCGCCTGAAACGACTCTATCACCATGGTGCGTACGACGATTTAGAACGCGTCGTCAATCATTTGATCTCATTAGGCTATACAGAAATTGCTTTGGTAGGATTTTCTATGGGTGGTGCTCTACTTATGAATTATTTAGGAAATGTTTCAGTACCAAAAGAAGTAAAAGTAGGGGTTGGTATTTCGGTCCCGATTTCTCTAAAATCTTCTGCAGATAGATTAAAAGCATTTCCGAATGTTGTTTATTTTCAGAATTTCAAGCGAACTTTATTGCCGAAAATCATAGAAAAAGCAAAACAATTTCCTGGTACAATCAACCTTGATCTTCTGAAAAAAGTTCGATCATTCGACCAAATAGACGATTATGTTACTGCTCCTTTGCACAATTATCCGAACAAAGAGGCCTATTATACCGAAGCTTCTCCTAAACATTGTTTACACAAAATTCGTACTCCTTGTTTGGTTGTAAATGCTAAAAATGACCCATTTCTTGGCAAAGAATGTTACGACGTTTCCCTATTCGAGAACCATCCTTTTGTCTATTTCGAGCAACCCGAATTTGGTGGACATTGCGGTTTTTCTCTGAGCGGTCAACGACATTCTTGGGCAGATAAACGTGCTTATAATTTTGTGATGAAATACATACAAAAAACCGAGAATTCATAATAACTTTCTTATTTCGTAAAAAAACATACCCGATGCAACAGAGTTTGTCGAAACTGAAAATATCCCTTATACAATATGATGTAGTTTGGGAAGATAGAAATGCGAATTTTTCTCGAATAGAAAATTTGATTAATTCAACAGAAACTGACCTAGTTTTGTTACCCGAAATGTTTCCGTCTGGCTTTTCGATGAATGTAGAAAAAATTGCAGAGAAACCATTCGGTGAATCTTTTCATTGGATGATGAATGTAGCAAAAACAAAGAAAGCTGCAATTGCAGGTAGTGTATCTACCAAAGAAAGCGATAAATATTTCAATCGTTTTTATTTTGTTGCCCCAGAAGGATCAATTTATATTTATGATAAAAAGCATCTTTTTGGCTACGGAAAAGAAGCCGATGTTTATTCGGCAGGTGATCGGATAATTTCGATTGATTATCGTGGTTGGAAGATTCGCCCAATTGTTTGTTACGATCTTCGTTTCCCGGTATGGTGCAGAAATACAGATGATTATGATCTGATGCTCTGCAATGCTTCTTGGCCAAAATCTCGGCGAGAAGCTTGGATGAGTTTACTCAGGGCACGTGCTATAGAAAACATGGCCTATGTTGCTGGAGTCAACCGAACCGGTATCGATGGCTATAATTTAATCTATGAAGGCGACTCCCAACTCTATGATGCATTAGGAAATGAGCTAACAAATGAAAACGCAAGCAAAGAAGTGCTTACGTTTACCTTAGACTATCAATCTTTGCATTCGACAAGAAAACATTTCGGTTTTTTAGATGATCGTGATGCATTTAGTATAGACTATTAAATTTGTTTTTTACTCTCCCATGATATCTACAACTACTTTTTGGTAAGATGATCTATTGCCACAAAGAATTAGTGCTCAGGCCCCAGCATATTTTTAGGATCCAGGATAGTGTCTAATTGTTGTTTAGACAATAGACCATACTCCAAAACCAAATGGTACACACTACCATTGGTAGCAAGAGCTTCTTTGGCAATTTTGGTACTTGTTTTATAACCTAAATAAGGATTAAGCGCAGTTACGATTCCGATACTATTTTGTACTTCTTGTTTCAGATGTTCTGTGTTTGCGGTAATTCCTTCTACACATTCTTGGCGTAGAGTCATCATGGCATTGGTAAGATATTGTATCGATTCGATGATGGAGAATCCAATAACGGGTTCCATCACATTCAATTGTAATTGTCCGGCCTCTGCCGCAAAAGAGACCGTTAAATCATTACCCAAAACTTTGTAACAAACCTGATTAACTACTTCTGGTATTACGGGATTCACTTTACCTGGCATAATGGATGAGCCGGGTTGTTTTGGTGGTAAATTTATTTCGAATAATCCTGCTCTTGGCCCAGAAGTTAACAAACGTAAATCGTTACAAATTTTAGAAAGCTTGATACTCAGTTTTTTCAAAGCCGACGAATAATCGACAAAAGCGCTAGTATCGGAAGTAGCCTCGACAAGATTATCGGCCAACTGTACAGGTTCTTTCAATAAGTCGGCTATTTTTTGAGTACAAAGAGTAGCATAACCTGGCACAGCATTTAGTCCTGTACCGATTGCTGTTGCCCCCATATTAATCTCTAAGAATTGTTGAGCAACACGATGCAAATGATCAACTTCTTTTTTTAGGGTGAAGGAGAACCCTTCGAATTCTTGGCCCAACGTCATCGGGACAGCATCTTGCAGTTGAGTCCTTCCCATTTTGATAACCGTGCTGAATTCTTTTGCTTTTTTATCCAATGCTAAAGAAAGTTGTTCCAAAGCTTCGGTCAAAGGTTTATTCATTTCGAATAGAGCAATTTTTAGGGCTGTAGGATACGCATCATTGGTTGATTGAGATAGATTCACCTGATCGTTGGGCGAACAGTACTGGTAATCTCCTTTTTTCTTTCCTAAGAATTCTAAGGCTATATTGGCAATAACTTCGTTGGCATTCATGTTTACTGACGTTCCTGCTCCACCCTGAATCATATCAACCGGAAACTGATCAGCATAATTCCCTTTCAGCAATTCTCGACAAGCATATTCTATTGCTTGGTAGTGTGTATCCGACAATACACCCAATTCGTTATTGGCTTGTGCAGCACCCAATTTTACGATAGCCAGAGCTTTGATAAATTCTGGGTAATGATTGAGTTTATGGTTAGAAATCTGAAAGTTATTAATCGCCCTTTGTGTCTGAATTCCGTAATATGCCATTTCGGGAACAGAGAGTTCTCCTAATAAATCCGATTCGATTCTCATTTTTTGCATGTCTTTTGTATTGCTTCATTATTTGGATAAAATTACAAAAATCACTTCTCACAACAATCAGAAAATCTCCAAAATATTAATCAATCGGTTTTTCTACTTTCTATTCTTTTTATCCTTCTCTTTTGGTAAAAGAACTCCCTAGTCTTATCATTTATTCTACCGAAATCTATACCCAAAAAAATAATCAATAATATTTCGGTAGAATAAGTATATTTAGCTTTTCCTTGATGACATGAAAACTACTCGATATTATTCCTTAGACGTGTTTCGTGGTGCAACCATCGCATTGATGATTTTGGTTAATAATCCAGGTTCTTGGTCGTATATGTTTTCGCCACTACAACATGCGTCATGGCACGGATGTACACCGACCGATTTGGTTTTTCCTTTCTTTCTTTTTGCAGTTGGGAATGCCATGTCTTTTGGGATGTCTCACCTGAAACTGCAAGCTAGCAATGTTTTTTGGAAAAAAATTATCAAACGAACGATTCTCATTTTTGCTATCGGATTATTTATCAACTGGTGGCCATTTCTCAAATGGGAAAACAATGAATTAGTATTCAGAGCATGGCGAGAATCAGAGGAAAACGGCGTTCGGATTATGGGTGTTTTACAACGAATTGCCATCGCTAATTTCTTTGCCTCTACCTTGGCTTATTATTATAGAGATAGAGTAGTTCTAAAAATTTCTATTTTAATTCTTTTATTCTATTGGGCTTTAACCTTTTTCTTAGGAGGTGTTGATCCTTACAGTTTAGAGGGATTTATCGGCACAAAAATCGATGTCCATCTAATTGGTTTGGCTCATATGTATAAAGGTGAAGGTGTTCCTTTTGATCCAGAGGGCTTGTATAGCACAATTCCTGCGATTTCTCAGATTCTATTAGGATATTTGGTTGGAGTATACATCCAGAAACAAGGCGATATCCGATGGTTTTCTCGTTCTTTACCTGCAAGTAATCTGCCTATATATCGTATGCTTAGCGGTTTATTTGTTCTAGGAGCTTTTGCTTTGATTATGGGGTATATTTGGCAGTTAGACTTTCCGTACAACAAAAAAATATGGAGTAGCTCATACGTTATTCATACCACAGCTTTGGCAATTTTCACCATTGGCTGTATGGTATGGTTCGCTGAAGTTTTGCAAATGCATCCTGCTTGGATGAGGTTTTTCGATGTTTTTGGGAAGAATCCTCTTTTCATTTTTGTCCTTAGTGGACTTTTACCAAGACTGTTACAACTCATTCGAATAAAAGACGGATTTACCGAAACTGGGGAAATTCGGTATCTTTCTCCTTTGAGCTGGTTCTATGAAAACATTTGTGCACAAATTCCAGGAACTCCAAAAATTGGCTCTTTTTTCTATTCGCTAGTTTTCTTAGCACTTTTTTGGGGTCTAGCCTTTCTTCTTGATCGAAAAAAAATCTATATCAAGGTTTAATAAATACCGGTAAGAGGTTTCACTGAATTGGTTTGCTTCCTTGCTCTCTGAAATAAGCTAATTTACTTTGAAATAAAGTTGCCATTGTATGGGCTTGTTTTAGAGCTTTTTCGGTGGTTTCGTCTGCTTCGAAGTTCTCTTTCAGTGTTTCTGTAAACAACGATAACCAACGTTCGAAATGTTCTTCGCTCAGACCCAAGGAAATATGTGGTGGGAAAGGACGACCTCTATACGTATATTGATCCTCGAACAAAATCGTTTCCCAAAATTGATACATTTTGTGCAAATGATGCGGCCAACGATCTTGGATTACACGATCGAAAATAGGACCAATCAAATCATCCTTCTGTACTTTTCCATAAAAAGTATCAACCAACAATTCAATTTCTTCTCGGCTCGTAATTTTCTTTTTCATCGTCATTCGTATTAAAAATTTATTACCACTTCAGCTTCATTTTCAAAACATATTCTCCCTCAAAACTTGGCTGATTGCTTGTTCTATCTCCTACTGTAATCTTGTAATTTCCGTTGCGAATTGGCAACGAAAATAATACCGATTTTCCTAATTGATTTCCTTGCGTTCCGTCTGGATTTAAAATTTGTATAATACCAATATTTGCAGTAGAATCAGCCGTCAATAGACTTATTTCTAATTTATTGGCTGTATCTGTATTGACCCAGAAAACATTGCGTTGATTTGCTTTTTTCGAAACTTTTTGTTCCGCTTTAGCATAGCTAAATTTCAGTGTATCTACCTCATCAGGCAACTGCGGTTTTATCGTAAGCTTACGAGTCGAAACTGGTTTTTGCTTTTTCACCGCTAATTTTTCAGGTTTTTCTTGCAAAACTTCTTCCTCTTCTTCTTTCGGTTGATTCCGTTGTAACAAATCGGCATATTCCTCCTTTACACCTATTGGACTAGGTTTGATTTCTGGAGTTCTTGGTCGATCACATCCTACAAAAAGGAGGAGAAAAAAGACGAATAAAAAAGTTCTCAAAACGGGAAAAATATTTGTACTAAATTACAAAAATATTTCGATTGACTGTCTTTCTGTTTGGATTGGAATATTCTTTTTTGGCTGATTTTCATCAGGAAATTTAGTAATTAATTTGATTGATAAAAGAAACATTTTTCGATGTTTTCGACAATTTCTGGTTAGATAAAAACCATTAAAATCTACGAATGTTGTAAATTGAACCAAAACTCTGCCAAAAATGTTAGCGTACACAAAATTGGGTAAGGGCATAAATACCCTTATTTTTTTACATGGTTTCTTAGAAAACAGAAAAATTTGGTTTGATTTAGCAGAAGATTTGGCCTCTGATTTTTCTATCCTTTTAATTGATTTTCCGGGTCATGGTTTATCAAAAAACATTGATGGAAATCCTTCCGTTGATCAAATAGCAAGAGAAGTTATTCGGTTAGCCGACCATGAAAATATAGAATCTTTCACGGTTTGGGGACACTCGATGGGTGGCTATGTAGCTTTGGCTATTGCAGATCTTTTCCCCCAGAGATTAGATGCTTTAGTCTTGATGAATTCGACTACGTTTGCCGATAATGTTGAAAAGAAGTTACAACGAATAAAAGCTAAGAAAACAGTAGAAAAAAACCTTAAAACCTTGATAAATCTTAGCATTCCTAATTTATTTTATCAACAAAAGAATGAAGAAAAACAAGCAGCTATCGAAGTTCTAAAAGAGATTGCGTACGAAACAAGTGTAGAAGGTGCACAGTATGCATTAGATGCAATGCGTTTGCGCCCTGATCGACATAAAACTTTGCTTCAATTCCCTAAACCTTCTTTGGTTATTGTCGGAAAGTATGACCAAACAGTAAATCCTAGAGAATTACTTGCATGCCTAGAGAATCATCCTACCGTAACCACAAAAACGCTCTCGACCGGGCATGTTTCTCATTACGAGAACTATAATGAAGTACTGAAAATCGCTTGGCAATTTCTGAGAGCTGTCTATTATTAATTATCGCTCGACTCGATGAATGAAACGAGTGAGTTTTACCGCCATATCAAAAAATATAATTTTTGCATTACCGTTTCTCTCGATATGATAAGCCGCTTCGTTGAGCTCGGTGAGAATATCTTCTATATTTCGGCTATTGATATAAGGAAAAAAACCTGCCCACTTGAAAGAGTCGGATTTTACTTGTAGGTAACTTATCTCATCGGCTTGATAATTTTTGAGCAATGCTTGACGATAAATTTCCGACGAATGAATTAGGAAATTTTTCTGCTCGTCCCTCGACCATAGAGATATTTCATTGGCCCAGAGAATTATCTCTCGCAAGGCAGATAGTTTCTTTTTGGCCAAAAATGCCAAACGTACCATCGATACAAAATAAGTATCATAGAGTGAATGATCTTCTGTTGCAAGTTGCTTAGCCACACGTAAATTTCCCTGAGCCATGAAAGCAAATTGTTTGGCAAGTTCTCTAGGGATATTTTCTTGTTCTACGAGATATTTTTCAACTGCAGCATCAGTCAGATGTGGAATATTTACAACCTGACAGCGCGACAAAATGGTGGGTAAAATCGCATCTTGTTTTTCGGCAATCAGAATAAAAATTGTTCTTTGGGGTGGCTCTTCTATAACTTTCAGGAGTTTATTCGCTGCATCTTCGTTCATCAAATCTGCATGCCAAATAATCATTACCTTGTATCCACCCTCGTAACTGTTCAGGGTTAAACGTTTGATGATATCATTGGCTTCGTGAACATTGATTATGCCTTGTTTTTTTTCTATGCCTAGGAATTTCATCCAATCAGAATAATTTCCGTACGGATTTTCTAAGACAAAATTTCTCCACAAACCGATGTATTTTGTAGCTACAGGGTGTTGGCCGTCGCTTGCCGAAACTTTGTTATAAGGATAAGAGAAATGTAAATCTGGATGTTGTAAATGAACAACTTTCTGTGTACAGCTCGCTGTAGAATCTGGACATAAAATATGCTGAGCATACGCAATAGCCAAGGGTAAAGCGCCTACACCTTCGGGTGCAATAAATAATTGTGCATGACTTATTCTGCCGTCTTTTATGGTAGCTTTTAATTGATCAATTAGTTCGGTTTGCCCGACAATATTATCCCATAACATACTCCAAAATTACAACATTTTCATTGAGTTTTTAGAAGTGATTTAACTCAGTTGGATTGATTAAATAGATAATAAAGTTTATTTTTGCTCTTATTAAGTCTAAATAAGAGAAATGAAATACTTTTATTTACTTGTTCTATTGGTCGTTCTCTGTTTACTTTCTCTTTTTATAGGAGTAAAGGAGATACCACTACGCTCTATTTTCTCCTTGTCTGATGATGAAATAATGATATTGGCAATTAGCCGAATTCCGAGAACGATTGCCTTGATTTTGACAGGGGTCGGGCTTAGCATTTCGGGATTTATCATGCAACAAATTGCCCAAAACAAATTTGTAGCACCTTCTACAGCTGGTACGCTTGATGCTGCAAAAATGGGAATACTGCTCAGTATCATTTCTTTTCAGCACATTTCGGTTTTCGGTAAAACCCTTATTGCATTGTCTTTTACTCTTTTAGCCACTTGTATTTTTATAATAATGATCAGAAGAATTCGTACAAAAAATACCATATTCATTCCGCTCATCGGTATTATGTACGGGAATATTCTCAATGCAATTTCTACTTTTTATGCCTACAAAAACAATATAGTACAGAGTGTCCAGGGATGGATGATGGGCGACTTTTCTTCGGTTTTACAAGGCAATTACGAGTCGATCTATTTCATCCTACCAGCCGTAGTCATTACTTATTTATATGCCAATGAATTTGTTGTAGTCGGGATGGGCGAAAACTTCTCTAAAAATCTTGGTCTCAATTACCATAGCGTCGTCTATATCGGATTGTTTTGTGTTGCGCTCACCGTAAGTATTACGGTGGTTACGATAGGAGCTATTCCTTTTTTGGGCCTAATAATCCCGAATGTTGTGAGCATGATTCATGGTGATAACCTAAAAAGAACTTTACCCTATACAGCAATTTATGGTGCTATTTTCTTGATAATTTGTGATTTAATCAGCCGAATAATTATTTTCCCGTATGAAGTGCCAATAGGTTTGACAATTGGTATCGTAGGCGGAATATTTTTCTCTTTTCTCATCCTAAAACGTAAAGCCTAATGACCAAAACTTTACGAAATAGAACCATTATCCTGAGCAGTGTCTTCGTTTTTGTTACTGCGATTTTTATGTTTTATAACATAGGAAACAATCTCGATTATGTTTTACCAAGAAGACTTATTCGTCTTTGTACAATTATTTTGGTAGGCATTTGTGTGGGGTATTCTTCTTTGATTTTCCAGACGATAACCAACAATAAAATTCTCACACCATCGATCATGGGATATGAAGCGGTCTTCATTCTCTTCCAAACATTTTTAGTGTTTTTGTATGGCGACAAAAGTTTTAAAGTAATCAATCAGAACGATAACTTTTTTATTTCGATTGCTTTTATGATGCTATTTTCCTTTATCATGTATTTTGTGTTATTTAAAAAAGGAAAAAACAATATCTATCATTTATTATTGATAGGATTAGTACTTGGTACTTTATTTAGCACGCTGAGTCAATTTTTACAAATCATCATCGATCCTAATGAGTTCTCTATGATAGAAGCTTTTATGTTTGTATCCTTTACCAAAATGAATACGACACTACTCTACACTGCTACAGGCATCATACTCGTTACTTTAGTTCTGGCACAACCTTATCTCAAATATCTAGATGTGATCGCACTTGGTCGAGAACATGCTATAAATCTTGGTTTGAACTATAATCGTCTTATCCAGCTTTACATGTTCATCATATCCATTTTTGTTTCCGTATCAACCGCTTTGGTTGGCCCGATAGCCTTTCTAGGCATTATGGTAACCAATTTATGTTACGAGCTTTTTATCACTAGACAGCACCGATACATGGTATGGCTTTGTAGTATTATTGCTTGTGTTTTTTTATTGATTGGCCAAACATTGGTCGAACATTTTTTCAATTTTTCAACCACAACAAGCATTGTCATCAACTTTATTGGTGGCGTTTATTTTATTTATCTCGTCCTTAAATCAACCCAAAAAAAATGATTAAAGTAGAAAATATATACAAACAATTTGGTAAGCGAGAGGTGCTTAAAGGCGTAGGATTTGACATACCGAAAAACCAAATCACCTCGCTAATTGGCCCTAATGGTGCCGGAAAAAGCACGTTATTATCAATCATTAGCCGTCTGATAGAAAAAGACAAAGGATCGGTTAGTTTAGATGGAGAAAATCTTTTCAAAATAAAAAATAAAGAGTTAGCCAAACATTTATCTTTCTTGAAACAAGCCAATCATCTCGATCTTAGATTAACGGTAGAAGAACTTGTAGCTTTTGGTCGATTCCCATACTCTAAAGGCAAATTAACACAGATTGATCACGAAAAAATACAAGAAGCAATTACCTTTTGCTCACTAGAAGATTTCAAAGATTGTTATTTGGATGAATTGAGTGGTGGACAGCGTCAACGTGCATTTCTTGCAATGGTGATTGCCCAAGATACCGAATACATTTTGCTCGATGAGCCGCTGAATAATCTAGATATGAAGCTTTCGGTACAAGTAATGAAAACCCTAAAACGCTTGGTCGAAGAGAAAGGAAAAACAGTGATAATTGTGATTCATGAAATCAATTTTGCTTCGAATTATTCAGACTATATCATTGCTTTGAAAAACGGTAAAGTGCTGAAAAAAGGCCCTACAGAAGAAGTTATTTCTGCCGAAAATCTAAAAGAAATTTTCGATCTCAATTTTGAAGTAATCGAACGAAACGGACAACGAATTTGTAACTATTTTAATTTATAAAACATTCAATATGAAAAAGTTAATACATTTATCTATTCTTACGACACTCTTATTGGTTGGTGCTTGTAAAGAAAATGAACAACACCACAATGCCAATATCGATACCATCGAAGTTGTACACGAATTAGGGACAACACAAGTAAAAGAAAATCCAGAGCGGGTAGTTGTTTTTGATATTGGATCGCTCGAAACTTTGGATCAATTGGGTGTGAAAATTGTCGGTATACCAAAAGATTTCTTACCCGAACATTTACAGCAATATGCACAAGACTCGAGCATAGAAAATGTAGGCTCTGTGAAAGAAGCAAACTACGAAAAAGTAAATGCTTTGAATCCTGATTTGATCATCATTTCTGATCGATTACAAGACGCTTATAAAGAACTTTCTTCTATTGCACCTACAATTTACATGCAAGTTGATTACAAAGATTACCTCAACTCTTTCGAAAAAAATACCCTTACTTTAGGAAAAATATTCGGGAAAGAAAAAGAAGCTGAAGAGAAGGTAAAACAGATAAAAGACAAAATCCAAACAGAAAAAGATATTCTTTCGAAAGATGATAAAAAAGCCCTAATTGTATTGTACAATAATGGGAAATTTAGTGCCTATGGAAAAGGTTCTCGGTTTGGCTTTATTCATGATGTTTTGGGAGTGCAACAAGCCACCGAAAACTTGGAGGTATCTACACACGGGCAACCAATCTCTAATGAATTTATCGAACACAAAAATCCAGATTACTTATTTATTGTCGATCGTTCTGCCATGATTAATCGTGTAGAAACCAATAAAAAAGAAATAGAAAACGCATTAATTCAGCGTACAAATGCTTATAAAAATGGTAAAATTATTTACCTAAATCCGCAGGTTTGGTACGTATCGGGAGGAGGATTAACTTCTACACAAATGATGGTGGATGAGGTGAAAAATGCCTTAAAATAATATATTATGAACAAGCCAAAAATTGCAAGAAAAGAATTCGAATTGGTTGGGAAAGAATATATTACACCGCACTATATCCGGGTTACTTTACAATGTGATGATATTTCCCCATATGCTAATTGCACCTTAGGAGTCAATAACAAAATAATGATTCCGCCCACAGGAGTTGATCGCGTTTATTTTCCTACACTTACTAAGAAGGGGTTCGATCATACTTCTGTAGAAGAACATTTACGCCCTATCATCCGGACATATACGCATCGATACATCGATCTAGAAAAAAATCAATTGCAGATAGATTTTGTACATCATGGCGAAAACGGACCTGCTTCGGCTTGGGCTATTCATGCCGAAAAAGGAGATAAAATCGGTGTGGTGATGAAAGCGCAAAAAACAGAATTATGCCCACCAGCAGATTGGTATTTCTTGATTGGCGATGCCACAGCCATTCCGGTAATTGCCTCTATATTAGAATCTTTACCACAAGATGCAAAAGGTATTGTACTGCTCGAAACTCCTACCAAAGAAGATGAGCAAAATTTACAAAAACCAGATGGTATAACTATAAAATGGTTGCACAATCTACATCCAGAAAAAGGAAGTGAATTAGCAAAAATCGCTCAACAACACACAATACCGAGCATCGAAAACAAATTTGCATATGTTGCTGCCGAATTCTCTACGGTAAAAGTACTGAGAAATTATTTTAGAAAAGAGTTAGGTTGGACCAGAGACGAACTCTATGCCTATTCGTATTGGAAAGCCGGATTCGCCGAAGACAAATCGGTTACTTCTCGAGAAGAAGAAAAAAATTCTTTCGAATAAAAACTTATATTCTAGTAAAAAAACAAAACCACTAACAAAGCAAATCCTCTTGGGTTTGCTTTTTCTTTTTTGCCCATCTTCTATACCCCAAAACGCTCGCAGCAATCACACCCATCGCATAAAAAACAACTAAAAAAATATCGCTGCTTTTATGATGATATCGACGAAAAATTTTTTCATTATTTTGGATTATTTGTACAATATCCACCACCGATTGTTTGTCATCCATCCCTTTATGATAAACCGTTAGAGGTTTATTTTCATCAATTGGTTGGAGCAGAAAACTATTATTTTTATAAGCATAAATTGTGTCGTTGTGCCAAAACTTTATGTACTTCACTGGATAACTCAACGATCTATTTTTATTGATTTTCTCTGCACGATATTCCCCTTGTTTCTCTATCATCCCACTGCTATGATAAAAGGATGAATACGGCGTTAGCAAGACGATGGATTGCTGAATAAACAACCCAGAAAAAACCACAAAAAGTACAAGGTAGACAACTTGTGGCAACCACGATTTTATCTCATTTATTTTCAATAGTATCTTTATTATTTATCTAATATTTCTTGTAGATTGGCAGGAGAATAGTTCACCGATTTCAACGTTTTATGATCATCTTTCCGATAGACCAAAAACAAACCATCTTTCTCTTTATAATAACTTTCTGTCTTGTCTTTATCGTAATAATATTGCTGAGTTTCTTTCGCTTCTTCTTCAGTTTTACAAGCTTTACTCATATTCGATCGTTGCACTTCTTCAAACAATTCATAAAACTTTCCTTGCAATCCAAACTCTAAAATAGCCCCAGAAAGTACATATTGCAAATCGCAAAAAGCATCAGCAATTTCCACTAAATCTTTTTTATCAATCGCTTGTTGCAACTCTGCCAACTCTTCAGTTAACAAAGCCAAACGCAATTGACAACGATCCGCTGACGGTATTTGAGGTTTCTCTAGAATTGGATGCTGAAAAGTAGTATGAAATGCTTTTACTGCCTGCAAAGGTTTTGGTTCGATCATCTTATAAATTATTTTGATTGGATAATGTGCTAAAAATACGGAACTATTCTTCGAGTTAGAAAATATCCAGAACAAAAACTTAGTCAACAGAGCAAAAAATCATAGATTATGGATAAAAAATTTTCTATTTCTAAGAATTATATCCTACCAAAAGCCAACAAATTAACTTATTTGATAAAATAAAAAATAAGTTTGTACGGAATTATCTTAAAAATCTTGTAGTCTGCTGAGAAAAGATTATTTTTGCCTATTCGAGAAATAGAACATGAAGAATATCCGTAATTTTTGTATTATCGCTCACATCGACCATGGAAAAAGTACCCTGGCCGACCGTTTATTACAAGTAACAAAAACCGTTACCGATCGTGAGTTGCAAAGTCAGACCCTAGACGATATGGATTTGGAACGAGAACGTGGGATTACCATCAAATCTCATGCGATCCAGATGGAGTATGAAAAAGATGGTGAAACCTATATTCTAAACCTTATTGATACGCCAGGACACGTGGACTTCTCATACGAAGTTTCTCGTTCTATTGCAGCTTGTGAAGGTGCTCTACTTATCGTAGATGCGGCACAAAGCATACAGGCACAAACCATTTCTAACCTATATTTGGCGTTGGAAAATGATCTAGAAATCATCCCGGTACTAAATAAAATAGATTTACCTTCTGCTAATCCAGAAGAAGTAACCGATGATATTGTCGATTTAATTGGTTGCGATCCTAGCGATGTTTTACGCGTAAGTGGAAAAACTGGTGAAGGAGTAGAAGAACTTCTACACACAATTATAGAACGCATTCCTGCTCCGCAAGGGGATCCAAACGCACCCTTACAAGCGTTGATTTTCGATTCTGTGTATAATCCTTTCCGTGGAATAGAAGCTTTCTACAAAGTAGTAAATGGAGAAATAAGAAAAGGTGATGAAGTAAAGTTTATGGCAACCGGCAGAAAATACCATGCCGATGAGATTGGAACTTTAAAGCTCACCCAGGTTGAGAAAAAAATCATCAAAACAGGAGATGTTGGATATATCATTTCGGGTATAAAAACGGCTTCTGAGGTAAAAGTTGGTGATACAATTACTTTGACAGAAAATCCTGCTGCCGAGCCAATTGATGGTTTCGAAGAGGTGAAGCCAATGGTTTTCGCAGGGATTTATCCTGTAGATACGGAGGATTACGAAGAACTACGTGCTTCTATCGAGAAACTCCGACTAAACGACGCTTCTCTTACTTATGAGGCAGAGTCTTCCGCAGCCTTGGGATTTGGTTTCCGCTGTGGATTCTTAGGAATGTTGCACCTAGAAATCATTCAAGAGCGCTTGGAACGAGAATTCAATATGACCGTAATTACTACCGTACCAAACGTATCGTATGAAGCATATTTAGAGAAAAATCCTACCGTAATGATACCGGTACATAACCCTTCTGAACTTCCAGATCCGGCAGGTCTCAATCGTGTAGAAGAACCATATATCAAAGCTTCGATTATTACAAAATCTGAGTTTGTTGGTCCAGTAATGAGTTTATGTATCGAGAAAAGAGGCGAATTAACTTCGCAAAATTACTTGACTCAGCATCGGGTAGAATTGGTTTTTGATATGCCTTTGGCAGAAGTTGTTTTTGATTTTTACGATCGTCTAAAATCGATTTCGAAAGGTTATGCATCATTCGATTATACTCCATCGGGTATGAAAGCCTCTAAATTGGTAAAAGTAGACGTGATGATTAACGGAGAAATTGTAGACGCACTTTCTGCACTCATTCACATAGACAATGCCTATACTATTGGTAAGAAGATGTGTGAAAAATTGAAAGAATTAATCCCTCGTCAGCAGTTTGATATTCCGATTCAGGCAGCAATTGGTGCGAAAATCATTGCTCGAGAAACGATCAAGGCCCTCCGAAAAGATGTTACTGCAAAGTGTTATGGTGGTGATATCTCTCGTAAGCGTAAGTTATTAGAAAAACAAAAAGCAGGAAAGAAAAGAATGCGTCAGATTGGACGAGTAGAAGTTCCACAATCAGCATTCTTGGCCGTATTGAAGTTAAACGACTAAAAAAGTTTTTCCCCCAATATATCAACCACTTTAATAATCAATTAGAGTGGTTTTTTGTACCTTATTATTATCAAAATCGGAATAAAAATTGTAATTTATCTAAAAAATAATCATTTAAAAAATACAAAATCATGACTTTTAATGAAATCATTAATAGTAATGAAAAAGTTTTGGTTGACTTTTTTGCTACTTGGTGTGGCCCTTGCCAAATGATGCACCCCATTCTAGAACAACTAAAAGAAGAAGTAAAAGACGGGGTAAAAATTATAAAAATAGACATTGATAAAAACCAGGCACTTGCCGCAAGATATCGTGTACAAGGCGTTCCCACGTTTATTCTTTTTAGAAATGGACAACAAGTCTGGAAAGAGAGTGGTGCACGAAACAAAGAAAGCTTACTCCAAGTAATTCAACAACATTAAGATTTTTTACCCTTATAAAATTTATAGAATACAAATAAAATTCCTATCCAAATTGGAATTAAAATTACTGGAACATGCATCCCAGTCAGGGTCATCAGTACTAAAATCGTTAGTAGAAATACAATAGAAATATAATTAGAGATTGGATAAAATATTGATGGAAATTTTGTTTCTATGTGATTGTTTACTTTATTTTTCCTAAATTTTAGATGGGTATAACTTATCATCAACCAATTGATAATCAACGCAGATACAACCAGAGACATAAGATATTCTAATGCTTTTTCTGGTATAACTTTATTGATGATAATGCAAATTGCCGCAAAACAAGATGAAACCAAAATTGCATTTATTGGCACATGATTCTTGTTTAGTTTTAGTAAAGCTTTAGGGGCATTTCCTTGTTCGGCCAACCCAAAAAGCATTCGACTATTACTATAAACACTACTGTTATAGACCGAAAGAGCTGCCGTTAAAACAATGATATTTAGTGCATTTGCGATCAGTTTGGTAAAACTAATAGTGTGCCCAAAAAGATCCAACTCGAAACCATCTAAATTCTTAAAAACCATCACAAATGGACTTGAATCTTTATCTATTTCTGCCCAAGGACTCAACGAAAATAATATAATTAGAGCTCCTACATAGAAAATTAATATCCTATAAATCACTTGGTTAGTTGCTTTTGGGATTGTTTTTTCTGGATTTTTTGCTTCAGCAGCAGTAATACCGATTAATTCGAGTCCTCCGAAAGAAAACATAATAAGTGCCATAGCAGCAAACAATCCTGTATAGTGATTTTCTGAATGATTAAAAAGACCTTTCGGGAAGAAACCTCCATTGTTCCATAAGTTTTCTATCGTTGCATTTTCTCCTCCAGTACCACTTAATAATAAATATGTGCCAAAAATTATCATCGCAATAATTGCAATGACTTTGATGATAGAAAACCAGAATTCAGTTTCACCATAGACTTTTACAGAAGCCAAATTGAGTACTGTAATGACCAAAAAGAAAAATAAGCTCGATACCCAAAGCGGAATTTCTGGCCACCAAAAATGTACATAATGACCGATAGCTGTAAGTTCTGCCATACTTACCAGAATGTAGAGAATCCAATAATTCCAACCAGATGCAAAGCCTGGGAAATTTCCCCAATATTTATAAGCGAAATAACTAAAGCTACCAGAGACAGGTTCTTGTACGACCATTTCGCCCAACTGACGCATAATAAAAAAAGCAATAACCCCAGCCATTGCATACCCCAAAATTACAGAAGGACCAGCTAAAACTGCAGCTTGCCCGATTCCCAAAAATAATCCTGTGCCAATTGCACCGCCCAAGGCAATGAGCTGAATATGCCGATTGGTCAGTCCACGAACTAAGCTTGATGTTTGATTGGATTCTTCTTTTCGACTCATGTGCTATAATTATAATTGCTAAAGGTAAGAAAACTTGTTTTTAGTATTTGAATTTGATGAATGATTTATCTAGACAAAAGGATACTGATAAAATACTGATTTGGTCACTATTTTTTTCGATAACAGTTTGTTTATCAGTTACATAAAAAAATAAATGTAATTTTATCTAAAATTTTCTTGATTTTATAAAAAACAGTCTTATATTTGCAAACTCAAACGCACTACAATCAATCGGGGTGTAGCGTAGCCCGGTCATCGCGCCTGGTTTGGGACCAGGAGGTCGCAGGTTCGAATCCTGCCACCCCGACAATTAAAACTCGTATTTCTTATAAAGATGTACGAGTTTTTGTTTTTTTCTAAGATCCCTTGTATTCTACTCTTTAAGAATAAATTAACTTCATCTATTACTATATATTTCTAGGATGAAATTAAGATTCTTTTGTTGAGGTTTATCCATCATCAAAACATTTTGTGTATTTTATTATTAGTCTCGGTATAATCCCCTTAGCAATGCTAACATTATTCTGATCTTTTAGTATAGTTTGATTAATCGATGAATAAAAAATCTTTGTTTCTTAGTAAAAAAAAACAGTACAAAAGTACTGTTTCATTTTCTGTGAGTATAAAATTTATTGTTTTATAATTTTTTGAGTAACTGCCTTACCATCTGAAAAATAAATCTTCACGAAATAAACTCCTTTCAAAAGACTTTTCAGAGAAATAGTATTCTTCTTAGAATATGCTCGTACAACGCGTCCATTCGTATCCAAAATCTCTAAACGATTGATCGATGTAGCCGACTTTACAGTTAACCAATCTTTGGTCGGATTTGGGTAAATTTCTAGATTTTGATTTGCAAAAACGCTTGTCGAAAGATTTTCATCTAAATAGTGCATTGCTTTTGCAAAATCTGGTATTCCATGTCCGTAATCGTTGTTCGGATTTTGAAAACGATTTCCTGCTTGGTGAACAGCTTCTATGATTTGTGCTACTGTAAATTTTTCATATTTCTGAATCAATGATGCTACTGCACCTGCCGTTATCGGAGAAGAAAAGGATGTCCCGTTATTCCGTACTATTTCCTCGCCCCACCATCCATAATTATAGACCGGCACCGAAACACCTAGAGCGACCACATCAGGTTTTATGCGATTATCGGCCGTGGGCCCATAGGATGAGAAATACGCAATATTCCCTTGCAAATCGACAGCACCAATTGATAAAACATTATGTGCATCTGCTGGAGCAGAAATTTTCCCCCAAGGAGAAGAGCGTTCATTCCCGGCAGAAATCACCAAAATCATACCTTTCTCTGCTGCGATATTTGCGCCTCGAGTGATGTAGGTTGTTTTGCCATCCAAATCGTCTTTAGAATAATTATAGCGGGCATCGTCGAACTCATAGTAACCCAAGGAAGTGTTGATGATATCTACTCCTAAACTATCGGCTTTTTCTGCTGCCATTACCCAATAAACCATTTCTAAGGGTGTTTCTGTTGCAGCATCGTCTGTGCGAAATAGATACAAATCGGCATCGTAACCTGTGCCCGTATATTCTGGAGTTTTTGCAGCAATATTACTCAAAACCATTGTTCCATGGTCATTAGAGTTTACATTATAAACATCGGTGCTTTTGGTAACAAAATCATACGTAAATTTTATTCTACCATTATTTCTACTATTTGCAAAAGCTTGCATGGTATTTACATAAGGAAAGCCCGCATCAATCACAGCTAGTTTTACATTTTTACCTGTAAATCCTTGATTATGCAATACTTGTAGATTCAATTGTTGAATAAACTCATCCGAAACATGCGCTTTGGTTCTGTCTAGATTTCTTGTAGAAACCGTAAATTTTGAAACTTTATTTTCGGTTCGTACTGCTTTGGGATTTTGAACAAAGGTCTCTACTTTATTCACAAAAGGTAATTGAGAAAGAGTAAGAATATCCTGCTCAGATTTCGCATTTACTACTACTCCATTGAGCCATTTAGAGTGACCTAAAATCGGAAAATTTTTTTTCACTTGTTGTACATAGGTAACCTCCAACGGTACATCTCGCTCATCGAGATTCACTCCTCTTTTGTTTCGTCTGTCCAACGCGTCTTGAGAAAGAATGCTTAGTGGTTGAGCAAGTGAAACAGTTGCTTGTGGTTTATCCTTGAACTCGACAAAAACCAATTCTTGTGCAGTTAAAAACGTACAAAAAAGCCCTAATCCTACTGTAAATATTTTTTGCATTGCGTTAATTTATAGCTAGAAAGGTAATTATTTTATTTTTCATATGTCTGGAAAATTTCTTTTTTTCGTCTTTCGATTTTTTCTTTTATTGTAGGATTGATTTGATCGGTTGATTCGATTGTTATCGAATCTTTTTCATCTTTACGAAAACGTAACTCCACTTCTTTGTTCTGAAATAACAGTTGATTAGGCTTTTTTTCTTTGATTCTGAAGTTGACTTTGAATATCGAATCTAAAACTAAAAACTGATCGGGTAGTAAAACAACTTCTTCTTTAGCTTGCTCTATTTTTTTTGTCTTATGCTCAATTTCTGTTTTTTCTGATTGATTATCATCTTTTGGTGCAACCATTTTCGTAATTTTTGTGTCTTTTAGTTGAGTAGCAGATGACATGGTTTTTAGTTGAGACTCATCTCCCTGATGGGATGTTTTGTTTTCGCCCAAATTAGTCGCCAAAATAAGTTGGCTTTTCTCGGAAATAGCTATTGCATCTTTCTCTATTTCTGTTCTTTCATCAAATGTTTGTTTTGTTGTTTTACCAAAAGCATTGTCTAGCGTATTTTTCGTCAGAGTTTCTTTTGATGGTTTTTTTATACGTTCTTCTTTCTTGGAGTTGGAAGAAATATTACTTCCTACGGGATCTTGCTCGATTGTTTGTAGTGATTTTTCTGGTTTAGATTCTACATTCGAGATCACTATAGGTTCTTTTTCTGATGAAGGATTGGCTTTCTTCATATAATACAATACAAAAACAGGAACAGCAATTAATGCATATACAGCTGCAGAAAACCATACTTTATCCTTGAAGCTTGTCCTAGGTACTTCTTTTTTCGGATACATGTGTTTTTCTATTCTTTGCCAAACTCGTTCTTCGGGTTTTTCTTCTAAATTTTTGGCTTGCTCCCTAAAAAGTTCTTCTAAATTAACCTTTTCCATCATTTTACATTTACTTAGTTTGTTTGCTCAATAGCTCTTTTAGCTTTGTTTTGGCTAGATTGAGCTGCGATTTAGAAGTTCCTTCTGATATTTCCAAGATTTGAGCAATTTCTTTGTGTTTATACCCTTCTAATACAAAAAGAGTAAAAACCAATCGGCAGCCTTCTGGCAAGAGAAACAAAGTTTGCATGATATCCTGTTCTTCGAGTGATGTATTTTCGGTTGCTATTAGTGTTTTGGCTTCGATAGATTGATCATAATCTACCATAATTGCCTTGTTTTTACGCAATTCCATCAGGCATTCATTTACAAAAATACGATGCATCCAACCTTCAAAACTTCCCTGAAATCGATAAGATTCTAAATTCTGAAAAACTCTTAAGAATCCTTTTACCAAAGCATCTTCGGCTTGATGAATATTAGAAAAATATCGTTTACAAACTCCAAAAAATCGTGCATCATATTTTTCATAAAGCATTTTTTGTGCTTTAGAATCATGATTGATGCAAGCCTTTATCATTTGTTTCTCGTTCAAAATATATTTCTTACTTATCATTTAGATGCGAAAAATACGCTCTTGGTTGTTTTAATTGCCTCAATTATTTGTTAAAGTTCTGAATACTTATTCAGTTATAATAAAAAAAATCGTTCTATTGGCAACTTTCTCGGGTTATTTATTGAGTTTTTTTGCTTTCGATAGTGTTGATTTTGAAAATTACTAGATACTGATCGACTGTTTAGCCAGTTGATTTATTTTCAATGGGTAGAAAGAAGAAAAGTTCTTTTTGTGTAGATTCTAGACTAAATTATTTTTCAATAAATATTCGGCTATCTGGACAGTGTTGGTCGCGGCTCCTTTGCGCAAGTTATCAGCAACAATCCAACAATTAAGAGTATTGGGCTGAGAGTAATCTCTACGAATTCTACCGACAAAAACCTCATCTTTCCCTTCAGAAAACAGTGCCATAGGATAGATATTAGTTTCTGGATTATCTTGTACCACTACTCCATCTTCTTGTGATAAAATTCGCCGTACATCGGCCAAATCAAAATCATTTTCAAACTCGATGTTCACCGACTCAGAATGTCCGCCTTGCACGGGAACTCGCACAGCAGTTGCAGTAATTTTGAGCTCTGGTATACGCATAATTTTCTTAGGTTCTCGAGTGAGTTTTAATTCTTCTTTGGTATAAGCTGTTTCTTCATCAAAAACATCGCAATGCGGTAATGCATTTTTGAAGATTTGGTAAGGATAAACCATGGCTGTTTTTTCTCCTTTTATTTCTCCTTCTAATTGATCTACTGCCTCTTTACCGGTTCCGGTAACCGATTGATAGGTGGAAACTATAACTCGCTTTATTCCGTATTTTTTATGAAGTGGATTGAGTACCATTACTAGTTGAATGGTAGAACAATTAGGGTTGGCGATGATTTTATCGTTCTTGGTCAGAATATCTGCATTGATTTCTGGTACAATCAAGGGAACTTTTTTATCCATTCGGAAAGCTGATGAGTTGTCTATTACGGTAGTTCCTTTTTCTGCGAAGAAAGGTGCCCATTTTAAAGAAACATCGCCTCCTGCAGAGAACAAAGCAATAGCAGCTCTTTTTTCTATAGCCTCTTCAATCGACACGATCGGAATTTCTTCTCCTTTGAAGTTTACAGTATTTCCTACCGAACGAGCAGAAGCAACAGGAATCAATTCGGTTATTGGGAAATTTCTTTCTTCTAGGACTGCTAACATTATTTGTCCGACCATTCCGGTAACACCGACAACCACTATTTTCATACAGCTTTATATTTTAACAAAAATAAGAATAAATGATATAAAATAAAAAAGGCCGATGTGAAACATCAGCCTTTCTTATGGTTATGTATAAAAATTATTTTACGAATTTAGAAATACGAGTTACACCGTTGTTGTCTTGTACACGTACAAAGTAAACTCCTTTTGATAAGTTAGAGATATTTACTTTTCCGTCTAAAGCAACTTTTACAGGGATAACACGACCTGAAACATCAGCAATTTCTACTTTAGCAATTTTTAAATTATTCTCTAATTCAATTTTTAATTCATTACCAGATACTCCTACTCGTAATTTAGAGCTTCCTAATTCTACAGTTCCTAAACTAGTTTCACCAGTTACGTGTAATAACCAAGAAACATCTGGGAAACCTAAAGAAGCAAGGCTTATTGCACCCTCGTCGGTAACACACTCAGACCCTGGCCATCCGATATAAGAATGTGCTGTTTGTGGTTTATCGTTGTTACCAAACCAAGCTCTTGAGTCACCACCATTAACGAATGAATACCCTACTGCAGCACCAAATTTAGAACCTGCTGGGATATGGTATATGGTTCAAAAAACTCAATCGTATGCCATGCTGTTTGTCCAGCTGGAACAGTAATACTACCGTATGCATCCTCTACAAGGTCATCCATTGACATCGGAATTTCATCAGCAGTTACATCAACACCTGAAGGTAATACAGCAACTGTAGCATCAAATGTTACTCCGTTATAAACAGAAGTAGCAAACTCTACTTTAGTAATTTTGAAGTCACCATCTATACCGGCAGTAGTTAAATCAAAGAAACGGCTATCGTGGTTTTTTACTGGCTCTCCTGGTGTGCTAGATTGACATAAAGGTGTAGAGTCTGAGAAAACCTGAGGATCAGAATACTGGATGATAGATTGCTCAGCTTTCGAACCATTGTCGCTATATACAGCATCTGGAGTTCCTGCCTCGTTATAAGAAGATTGCAATTGATCTTTGTTTACATTGATTTTTTTGTGCAAAAGCTACTGAAACAGCTGCAACTGATAAAAGAGTAAAGATTTTTTTCATAACTGTTATTTTTTATTTGTTATAGGCTAATGTAGAAAAAGATTATGAAATAAAAAAACCTTAGCGTATTTTTTCTAAGGTTTCTTTAAATTTTAACATTTTTGGTACGAATTAGACAAAATCGTTATAAGCAGATTTTAGATTTTCTGCGATAACTTCTGCTGAGTGTCCTTCTATATGGTGACGCTCTAACATATGTACCAATTCACCATCTTTGAAAAGTGCAATTGCCGGTGAACTTGGCGGGAATGGAGCAAAGTGCTCGCGTGCTTTGGCCACAGCATCTATATCATAACCAGCAAAAACAGTTGTAAGGTTAGTAGGCACTTTTTCGTTATCTAAGGATAATATAACTCCTGGTCTTGCTGCCCCTGCTGCACACCCACAAACGCTATTGACCATTACCAGAGTAGTTCCTGGTTGTTGTAATGCTTCTTCTACCGCTTGCGCAGATGTTAAATCTTTAAACCCATGAGAAATCAATTGCTCTTTCATGGGTAATACTATTTCTGATGGATACATCTTATCTTGTTTTTATATATTAATACCTAACAAATATACAATTTTCTTCATTAATAAGCTATTTTCTCATTTGATTAAAATTTCGCTTTGCTTACATTTGAAAAAAAAATTATCTCTTACCATGTCTGCAACTTTTGGCAAAGATGAAAAACTGAAAAGTCGTAAAGCAATCGAGCGTTTGTTTACCGATTCACGATCGTACTCGGTCTACCCTTTACTAATTGTTTATCGGGTAAGCGAACAAGAAAAAAATCAATTTGCAGTAAGTGTCAGTAAAAAAAGATTCAAATTAGCGGTGGATCGCAATAAGATGAAAAGAAGAATACGAGAGGCGTATCGTCTTAATAAAACCCTACTCGATAATAGTCCTTTACGGTATGAAATGATGGTTATCTATCTTAGTAAAGATAAAAATAGCTTTCTCGAGATTGAGAAAGCTATGCAAGTTATTTTGAAGAAGCTTGTTTCTGTTTCAAATGCTCATTAAGACGAATTGCTCGAAGATAGACAATCGCTAAAAGGATGCCTAAGATTCCTCCCAGAACACCTACGGCAAATGGAAAGTTTTCTTCGGCCATTAGACTTATTTTAAAATCGAATTTATAAATACTAAATCCTATTGCAGCAGCAAATAAAAGGATTAAACCATACATTAACTTTTTCATCATATATTAAATTCATTTATAAATAGGGCGCCAATATTGGTTGTAAATAATTTTATTGCGATGGATAATAAAATAACACCAAAAACTTTCTTCAGAATACTCAAAACGCCAGGGCCCAAAACTTTCTCTAATTTCCCAGCAAATTTTAGCACCAAATATACGACGAGCATATTTAATATAATACCTATCACGATATTAACATCTTCATATTGCGAACGTAAAGATAAAACCGTAGTCAATGATCCAGCTCCAGCAACTAACGGGAAAGCAATAGGTACGATAGAGGCAGAGCTCGCTTCGACCCCTTTTTGGATTTCGATACCCAAAATCATTTCTAAGGCAATCACAAAAATAACAAACGCACCGGCCACAGCAAAGGCTTGTACATCGACATTAAAAAGACTGAGAATCTTAGTCCCGAAAAACAAAAAAGAAATAAGGAGAATACCTGCAGCAATCGCTGCTTTTTCTGATTGTATATGACCTGCTTTCGAACGGATATCGACAATAATTGGTATGCTACCCAAAATATCGATAACCGCAAACAAAACGGCAAAAGTAGCACCGATCTGTTCTAATGATAATTCTTGGAAGATTTGCATTTTTTTATTGTGCTTTTTGAATCACAAAAATAAGAGATTTATTGAGCATAACAACTATTCGGACTCAAAAGAATTAGTTGATCGATTGTTCAGAATTTAGCCATTCGATTGTGGCTCACTGCAACGGGTTTCGTAAATGCTACATTACTATTATTTTCCACCCAATTTTTCCAACAATTTTCTTATAAATAGATTAGGCTGAAATATTGGGATATAAACCTACCAAATTGTTTTCATTGCTTATGAAGGAAAAAAACACCAACGGTAGAAATAATACGCGGAGATAATAGAGTAGTGGTGTCGTAAAAAAAGAACCACTAAAAAAAGAGGTTCTTTTCTATAAGTCTGTTTTACTGGTTGAAAAGAGAGCAATTTCCCTCCATAGTTCTATTGCTTTTTCGGGGTAAATATACACGAAACAATTAATTTTTTGCATGATTTTCAACATATTTGTACCCTACAGCTTTTTTAGGATTTTGTTCCTTTATATTCATAAGCAACTTTTTGAGTATTTAAGTAGTCGATAAATGTTGATTTACAAGAGATTGTGGTTTTCTATGAGTAATCTATTTCTATCCAATAGCTTGATACATACGGATCAATGACTCTGTATCCGATAAGGCTTGTAAACTATCAGAGGTGTTTTTCATGGCGCCATATTTTGCTCGTCGTGCATTGCTAAGTAATCGGTGCCATTCTACTATAAAATCTTCACTGATTTGTGCTTCTTTCATCAGCGTAATGGCTCGCTGATCGGTAAAATTAGCCACGTCTAAATGCGTTAGATTTTGTCCTATTTTCATCAACAATTCTTCTTGTTTAGTATAAAAAATAGGTTCATGTACGAGAGTTTTCAGTTCTTGTAGATCTTTTTTACAATTTAATTTTAGAACTGGTTTCGGATTATTTTTCTGTGATTGTATTTTCGATTTCTCTTCTAGAATATTCTCATTTTTTTCGGTAGTGTTTTTCTTTCTATACCAAACAATACCTCCGACCAAAACCATAATACCTCCTAACAACCAAATCCAAATATTACCCGATATTTCTTCTACTTTTTCGGGCAATTTTTCGGTGAGTGTTGGCAAAGTACTACTTTCTTTTCCAATATTAGCCAAATAATCATTCACCTGCCCAACCTTTGCAGTCGAATCTACTTTTACCGGTGCAGGATTCCCATTTACGGCAAGTTTTATGGTTTTAGAGGTTAAAGTGACGTACTTTTCAGTCGTAGGATTGAAGTACGAAAATTCTATCGGATCTAAGTGATATTCACCGCCATATTGCGGGATTACTACAAATTTTTCAGATATTTTTCCTTTGTAACCTTTCGAACTAATGCTTAGATTTTCATGCTTTTGTGGTGGATAAATTTCTAAATGTTCGTTTCCTCGTATACTAGGTAAAGCAATATTGTTTAGATTTCCTTCCCCCGAAATTTCTATCGCTATATTTGCACTTTCTTCTTGGTTGAGATTCGTTTTGTCGATGGTAGTTTGCATAGTAAAATTTCCTACTGCTCCACTAAAATTTTTGGGTTTACCGGCTGGCAAACTTTTCACTTTAAGATGAATAGGCTCGGATGATAATTTAACAGGGTCGGCACCATAATAGCCCGAAATATATAGATCTGCCGTAAATGATCCTATTTTTAGATTGCCTGCATCTTGCGGAAAAAGAAGATACCGCACCAATTCTTCTGAGATATAATATCGACCGTTGATCATTTCTTGTTTCATGCGTTCGCCCATTTCTTCATCGGGAATCGTTTTGGCATCGAAACCTGATAAATTTGCAGGTTTAAAATTTCGAACACGATTGAAAGCGTTGTAATTGGTTGCGTATAATTTTACCGAAAGATTGATTGCTTCATTGACGTAAGGATTTTTTTTGGTTACTTCCGACGATAAAAAAACACCCTGATTGTGTGCTGCTTGATTTGTCGCATTCGATCGTTCTATCACCGTAATATCCAAAGTGCGAGTACTATATGTTCTACCATCGATAACAACTTTTGCCGGACCAATTCTATAATTCCCTTCTTTTTCGGCCAACAAAACCAACTCCAAACCAGAAGAAGATTGCATCTGACCGTTTACAACCTGAAAATTGCGCACATTTGTTTCATCTAAAACACGAAAACTCTTCAGATTTGGATAATCGATTGGTGAATCTACTGAAATTGATCGGCTATCACTAATCAAATAAAAACCAAGTTTGAAATGTTCTCCTACTCGAACTTGTTGCGAACTCACCTGAGATTTGAATGTAACATTTTGTGCCCAAGTTATCGACCAGAGCATAGTTAATACTATAGTAAAATAGAAAAGTTTCATCTTCATTACCAATCCTTCGAGGCGTTATTTCTTGTTTTTTTTGCTTTTTGTTCTATGTATTTTCGTTGAGTATTCGCTTCTTGGTTTTGCAGTGCTTTTAGCAAACCATCTCCACGACTTGTATTGGGTGTATTTCGGTTTTCTTTTCCAGTACCGTCCTCCCCTTGATGTATCTGCTGTGATTCTTGGCCGTCTTCACCACGTTGATGACCTTTATCGCCACCACTCTGAGCTTGTTGCCCATTATTCTTTTCTTGTTTCGGATTTTTTCCTTGTTCTTGAGATAGTTGCTGAGGAGAATTTTGTTGTTTTTGTTCGTTTTGTTGTTTTTGGTTAGATGATGGATTAGACGAAGAATTTTGATTTTGATTGGAAGTATCTTGATCTTTCTTCTCGTTATTTTTCTCTTGTTTTGATTTTTCTTGTTCTTCTTCTAACATCTTTTTAGCCAAAGCATAATTATGCCGTGTATCCTCATCGCGTGGATTATTTTTTAATGCTTCTTTATAACTTTCTAAGGCTTTAGCAAATTCTTTTTCTTGCATATAGGCATTACCCATATTGTGATAAGCTTTCTGTTTGTCTATTTTGTTTTGGGCTAGTTGAGCCGACTTTTTATAGTGCGATATACTTTCTTTGTACCTTTTTTGTTCGAATAAAGTATTGCCCAAATTATAATTGGCTTTTACCGAGTTGGGCTCCTCTGTGGCTGCTTTCTTATATCTAAATTCAGCTTGTTCATAGTTTCCTTTTTCAAAAGCTTCGTTGCCCAAAATAATATCGTCCTTGGTTTGGTTTTGAGCCCAAGAAATCGAAAAAAACAATGCAAAGAATAGTCTGCTAATTTTTTTTATTGTGTAACTCATTTTGTTTTACAAACTTATTCTTTTTTTCCGTTAAATTTCTTATAGTCAGATGTTAATAATTCTATAAAAAGTAACAAAATCGCAAATCCTAAAAACCATTGAAAAAGGTGTTTCATATCGTGGGTGAATGATTGTGATATTTGGGTTTTATCCAAACGTTTTTTATACTCATTTATCTGATGTGTAACTTCATTTATCGTCCCATTACTGAGGTACATCCCGTTGGTTTGTTTAGCAATTTTATCAAGATTTTTTTCTTCTAATTTGGTAATGACAGTTCGCCCGTATTGATCGGTTTTATACTCATCTCCATACATGGATTGTACAGGAATTGGTGCGCCTTTATCTGTTCCTATCCCAATTGAAACCACATGAATCTGATTGTCATTCGCTAATTTAATCGATTGATTTTCATCACTTTCATGATCTTCTCCATCGGACAAAAGTACCACTAATTTACTGGTATTGGGTGCACCTTTGAGAACGGAAACAGCTTCTCGAAAGGCAGCCGAAAAATCGGTTCCTTGATTAGAAATCAAATTCGTAGATAGACTACCAAGATAACTATCGATTGCAGCATAATCATTGGTAAGCGGTGAAATGGTGTAACCGTCTGCTGCAAAAATTACCAAGGCTGCTCTATCACCTCCTAGCGAATTAAGGGATTGGCTGATAATGCGAGAAGCTTTCATTAAACGGCTAGGTGCAACATCTTGTGCATCCATACTGGTCGAAACATCTAAAAGATATACAATATCGATGCCTTCTCGGCTAACTTCTCTTTCTTCTACACCACCCAATGGATCCATAAGTGCCAAGATAAGTAAGAATAATCCAAGACAAGAAAGCAAAAGTTTCAGACCAAATTTTGATGGTGAATGACCTGGAAAAATCAACCTTTGCAAATGAGAATCGGCAAAAGAAGCTTTTACTTTTTTTCGCCAACGATACACATTGATCGAAAGATAAACCAAAACAATTAGTGCCAAAAACCACCAAGCTTGTTGTATATCACCCCACTGCATTAGATTAACTGTTTAAAAAGTGTTCGACGTAAAAATAGTTCTATCAGTAACAATACAAGGGCAGGAATCAGAAAGCGTGCAAATAATTCGGTATAATTATAATATTTTACTTCATTGATTTCTGATTTTTCTAATCGATCTATTTCTTGATAGATTTTTTGTAGAGATTGATTATCCGTAGCTCTAAAATATAGACCACCGGTGAGATCGGCAATATTTTGCAATAATTTTTCGTCAATATCGACCGGCATCATATCAAAAATATAATTTCCGTACATATCGTAGGCTGTAGGAAAAGGAGCTAAACCACGTGTTCCTATCCCGATTGTATAGACTTTTATTCCTCGAGATGTAGCCATTTCTGCAGCAGTTTGTGGAAAAATATACATCAAATCGTTGGTCGGATTGATACTTTCTACACCATCGGTCATTAGAATAATAACCTTACTTTTTGCTTTACTATCTTTGATATGATTGATAGCAGTTGCCAAGCCAATCCCGATGGCGGTACCGTCTTCTAATTCACCCGATTCTAGAGCATTAATCTCACGGATAAGAACTTCTCGGTCGGTGGTTAATGGGACACGTGTAAGCGCTTCGCCAGAATAGGAGACAAGACCCAAACGATCGGCTTGTCTTTCTTTTGCAAATTTCACCGCTACGGCTTTTAGAGCTGTCAAGCGATCGGGCTCTAAGTCTCGGGCCAACATACTCAATGATGTGTCGACAGTGAGCATTATATCAACTCCTTTATCGGATTTTATTTTGGTAGAAACATCAACAATTCTTGGTCGAGCAAGTGCTACAATGCACAAAGCCAAAGCCAAATACCGCAGAATAGGCAACAAAGGGCGCAATTGTGTCAAAGCACTTTTTGCTCCTCCGAAAGCACGCAATGTGCTGATTATCATGGCTTGTTTCTGTTTTTTTTGTCGAAATACTTGCCACAGTATAGCACAAGGAATAAGCAACAAGAGTAAAAGAAACCAGGGATGTTGAAACTCGAAATTACTCATTATTCCTTAATTTTTCTATAATTTTCACCCGTCACTTCGTCCACATTCAGATCTTTATTTTCTGGTATTTCCATGGGTTTCAGTTGTTGTACAAATTTTTCTATCCATTCTCTATAACTTAAACCAACAGAAACATCAAATGTTTGTTTGGCAAATTTCACCAAGTCTGCATCCGATAAAAAACGATTCAGCTGTTGTACCTCTTTTTCATCAATTTCTTCTTTTTTAGCTACTTTATCGACCAATTCATCAGTTAATAGTTCGGTACCATGAAAATGGTACAAACGACCGATATAGTTTTTCAGGGCAAAACTCAAGTGACTGTAAAACTCTTTTTGTTCGTTCCTTTCTAGATATTTTTTCTTATCAATCGAGTTCAATTCGTCCATCATTTCATCAAAAGGTGTTTTCTTAACGATGGATTTCAAACCTTTACTTTTCGAACGAATATAGAGAACTACAAGTATAATGGCGATGATGAATAAAATTAAGGTTACGATACCGTATATCCAATAACGATTCCAATAATCTTTCCAAGTATAATATTCCTCCATGATCGGTTTATTGGGTGCAAGCTGTGGATTTTCTGTATCTACATTGACATCCAACACATAAATCTGAAACGATTGGGTACGAAGCGTATCATTATTTTTTATAATTTTAATCGGTTTGATAAGAAATTGACCAGGCTCGAAACTTGTAATTTCTAGCGTTTGTTGCAAGGTTTTCTTTCCGGCCGAATTTGTTAACGTATCCAGTTGATGTTGCAAAATTTCGATATGATAAGAAAGTGTATCGCTAAAAGTTGGCAAAACTACTTGATCATTCGTCTGTATAGGTAACTGAAACTGCAATTTGATCGGTTCACCTATTTTTATACGTGCCGTATCGATCCTACTTTGCAACTGTGCAAAAACCATATAAAAACTAAAAAAGAAATAAAAGGCGGCTAATTTTTTCATTATCTTTTTTGGGTTTTGAAATAGTTTAACAAGGGTTTTACATAATCTTCATCGGATCTAATTTTGAGAAAACCTGCATTATTTTTCTTGAAAATTGCCTCGAATCGACGTTCTAAATCTAGATAATATTGATGATATGTTTTTCGTACTTCGGCAGAAGAGGTATTAATTAAGCGAATTTCACCCGTTTCACTATCTTGGATATTGACCAAACCAATATCGGGAAAAACTGTTTCCTTTTCGTCAAAAATGCGAAGACCGGTGACTTGATGTTTTTTGGCCAGAATCCGAATTTGTTTTTCGTATTCCGATGCATCAATAAAATCTGAAAAAATAAAAACATTATTTCTTCTTTTTATCTTTTGCATAAACTCTTCTAACGATTGTTGTAAATTGGTTTGTTTACTTTTGGGTTGGATGGTTATCAATTCTCGGATAATTCGCAAAACATGTTGTTTGCCTTTTTTGGGTGGAATCATTTTTTCTATATGATCAGAATACAGCACCAAACCCACACGATCGTTGTAAGTAATTGCCGAAAATGCCAAAGTAGCACAAATCTCGGCAATGGTTTCTATTTTTATTTGTTTTCGAGTCCCGTAATAATCAGATCCCGAAACATCGACCATAAGGTAGAGGGTTTGCTCGCGTTCTTCTTCGAAAACTTTTACATAAACTTCATCATATCGTGCAGTTTTATTCCAATCTATACTGCGTACATCATCACCGTATTGATAAGGCCGAATCTCAGAAAAAATCATACCTCTTCCTTTAAACGAACTATTGTATTCGCCCATAAAAAGATCAGAAGCTTTCCGACGACTTTTTATTTCAATACGTTTTACACGTTTGATTATTTCATTTACATCCATCCCAAAAATAATTTATTATGGAACAGGAATTACGTTCAGAATATTATCGATAATTTCTTCTGGAGTAATATTTTCTGCTTCTGCCTCGTAAGTAAGTCCGATTCGATGACGTAAAACATCTTTAGAAACCGCTCGAACATCATCCGGAATCACATAAGCTCTTTTGTGTAAGAAAGCGTATACTTTTGCTGCTTGAGCCAAATTTATCGATCCACGCGGAGATGAACCAAATGATATCATCGGGATCAATTTATTTAATCCGACTTCTTCGGGTTTACGAGTTGCAAAAACAATATCGAGGATATATTTCTCTATTTTTTCGTCCATATAAACTTTCTTCACGATTTCTCGTGCTTCGAGAATTTCTTGTAGAGAAATTACCTTTTCTATCTTCGGAAAAGTTTGCTGAATCGCATGCCGCAAAATCATTTGTTCTGCTTTTTTGCTCGGATACGTAATCACTGTTTTTAGCATAAAACGATCGACTTGTGCCTCGGGAAGAGGATAAGTACCTTCTTGTTCTACTGGGTTTTGCGTCGCCATTACCAAAAAAGGATTGTCTAGTAAATAGGTTTCTTCGCCAATTGTTACTTGTTTCTCTTGCATGGCTTCTAGCAAAGCTGATTGTACTTTTGCGGGCGATCGATTAATCTCGTCTGCAAGAATAAAGTTGGCGAAAATTGGTCCTTTTTTTATGCTAAAATCATTTTCTTTTACATTGTAAATCAAAGTACCAACAACATCTGCTGGTAACAAATCTGGCGTAAACTGAATACGAGAAAAACTGCCATCTACTGCTTGTGATAGAGTTTTGATCGCTAATGTCTTGGCTAATCCCGGAACGCCTTCTAGCAAAATATGCCCATTGCCTAATAAACCAATTAGTAAACTTTCGACCATTTTTTCTTGCCCAATAATGGTTTTATTGATTTCATTCGAAAGACGGGTAATAACTTCGCTTTTGGCTTCGATTAGCTGATTGAGTTCTTGTATTTCCAAGGTTGATTATGATTTGATTTTAACATCCAAATTTTGAACTAAATATTTACAATATCAAGTCTTAAGGTAAGAAATCTATCCTAGTATTGTGTTAAACTTTGTTAATAATTTATATTTATCTCCTTTCTTTTACCCTATAGAACATATAATCAACATTTTCTTTTGTTGGTAAAATAATTTTTTGGATAGAAAAGGTTTTAAAAAGTTGAATTTTAGTTTGGTACAAGAATTGAATTATTTAATATCAAATAAAAAAATTAGAACAACATGAAAAATATAATAATACTTTTGAGTTTTGGATGTATGTTGAGCGTTTCTGCGCAGACCCAGAGAAACCATTCTGATTATAACCCAAGAATGACACAGGAACAGTTTATGCAACAATTCAGTGATTTACAATTAACAAAAGAACAAGAAATTGCTCTACAAAATTGGTATATCAACGATCAACAGACCAAAAAATCTATGCGTAGAGGAAGCCGTGGAACACTACAATATTCAAAAGCAGAACAATATGACCCTAAGGCAGCGAAAAGGCGTTCTTCTTATAATTTTAGTCAGACAAACTCGATAGGAATCGAGCAAATTCTGACACCGAAACAATATGAATTGTACAAAAATAAACAGGCAAGATAATTAATTGATAGCAACAAAAAGTGCCGATAAAAAAGATTATTATCGGCACTTTTTTTCATATTAATTTATTTGTACTTTCTTCTAGCTATCGTAAAATGGCTGCTACGCCAGGTAACTCTTTCCCCTCTAAGCTCTCTAGCATTGCACCTCCTCCGGTAGAGACATAGCTTACTTTATCATCGTACCCAAAAGCTTTTACAAAAGCTACTGAATCTCCTCCTCCGACTAAAGAAAAAGCTCCTTTTTGGGTTGCTTCGGCGATTGCATCTCCTAAAGCGATTGTTCCTTTTGCGAAATTTTCCATCTCGAAAACTCCCAAAGGACCATTCCATAAAATTGTTTTCGAATCGAGAATTACTTGTGCAAAGTGGGCCGAAGTTTCGGGACCAACATCCATACCCATCCAATTATCTGGGATATTATTTACGCTAACCAATTGGGTTTCTGCATCGTTCGAAAATTTATTGGCAATAACATTGTCAATTGGTAAATAAAGTTTTACGTTGTTCTTCTTACAATCTTCTATAATTTCTTTTGCTAACTCTAGTTTATCATCCTCGACCAACGAAGCACCAATTTTACCCCCTTGTGCTTTGATAAATGTATACGTCATTCCGCCTCCAATAATAAGGTTATCGATTACCGGTAGAATGTTATTGATTATGGTAATTTTTGATGAAACTTTCGCACCACCTAAAATTGCAGTGATAGGATGTTCGCCAGATTTCAGAACTTTTTCTATTGCTTCTAATTCTTGCTGCATCAAATAACCAAATGCTTTTTTATCCGGAAAAAATTCGGCAACAATAGCGGTCGAAGCATGTGCTCTGTGTGCTGTACCGAATGCATCATTGACATATATGTCTCCAAATTTGCTCAGTTTTTCGGCAAATTCTCGATCTCCTTTTTCCTCTTCTGCCTGGAAGCGGACATTTTCTAACAAAAGAATCTCTCCATTTTGCAAAGCTGCAACTTTTTGTTGTGCATCTTCTCCTACTGTATCTTTTGAGAAAATAACTTTTTTTCCAAAAACTTCTTCAATTTTCGGTACGATATTTTTCAAAGAAAATTGTTCATTTACTTGTCCTTTCGGACGTCCCAAGTGACTCATCAGAACAACCGAACCACCGTCATCGAGGATTTTTTCTATCGTAGGTTTCACTGCAACAATTCTCGTTGCATCGGTTACCTGTAAATTGGCATCTTGTGGTACATTGAAATCCACCCGAATGAGAGCTTTTTGATTTGCGAAATTAAAATCGTCTATTATTTTCATTGTTATTTGTCTTTTTTGTTAGTGTAGTTTTTTCTTAGCACAAAAATAAAGAAAGATTTTTAGTCGTCCTGTTTTTTATTTTGTTCACCTATCAACATTTCCTAAATAATGATAAAGTATTTAATTTTTAAATTTTTAAAAAAAGAAAAACTACTAAACTTTATTAGGCCTGTTAATATGTTGATAAATTGTTATCCTGAAAAGTTATCGTTAACTATCAACAAGTTGTTAGTCGATAAATATATTGATTATAAGTATATTAGTTTCTTTATTAACAAATTGTCAATATTATTGAAATAGATTTTTTGTTGATATATCCTTGCCGTAAATTTGTGCATACAGATGTGTAAAGAAATTATTTGAAAATGAAAACTTGCTCTTGTAGAATTTAATTTTTTGTTTACCTAAAAAATTGTTTCAGATATCCAAAAAATGCTCTGTAAAAGTTATTAATTTTCATTTCACGTTTATCAACAATTTCATCATACACTAAAACATTGATTATCATTAGAGTATAATTTCATGCTTAAAAAGCATGTTAAAAACTATTAAAATTATGAAAATTGCCTTAGGATCTGATCATGCAGGATACGAATTAAAAGAGAAAATCAAACAATTATTAACAACGGAAGGGTTTGAATATGAAGATTTTGGAGCTTTATCAACAGAAAGTGTTGATTATCCAGATTTTGCCCATCCTACGGCCGAAGCTGTCGAGAATAAAAGCTGTGATTTTGGTATTGTAATATGTGGTAGTGGACAAGGTGTTAACATGACAGCGAACAAGCATGCTGGTATTCGATCTGCCTTATGCTGGATGACTGATATTGCCGAATTATCGCGTAAACATAACGATGCAAATATATTGGCTTTGCCGGCGAGATTTATTGCAACCGAATATGCATTCGAGATTGTAAAAGTATTCTTAAATACACCTTTCGAGGGTGATCGTCATCAGAAAAGAATTAATAAAATTGCTTGTTCGTAGTAATGATTCCGAAAGAAAGTGTACTTTTATCGCCGAAAAAAATAATGTCGATTATATTTTCAAAAAAACAGTAGACGAATAGTTCTGATCAACATCAATACCCATCCCATACATTTGCGAATATAAGCATCCAAATCACTATCTTTTTTTTCTAGAATATAGAATAAGGATGGTACTATAGTTTTTGTATGTTTCAAATCCATTAGATAAAAATAAACGATCCAAATCATCACATCTCTGTTATCATTCTTTAAAATATTCTACATCATATTTTTTTGGTACAATCCATGCTATACTATAAAAAAATAAGTAAATTTATTGCATGAGATGTTTTCTAGATAAACATCCTTTAATCAACGCTATGTCGAAAAAAAAGAAAAAATTTTATACCAATAAAAAACATCAACAAAAACTTCAGAAATATAGTAAGAAAATAATAGAAGTTTTATTCAAAAATCAAAATAAACCTCTCAATTACAAGCAAATAGCTGCTGCATTGCATATAGAAAGTAGGATAGATAAAGAAATTCTGATCAAGAATTTACATATCTTGTGTGGAGAGAAAAAAATTACCGAGACCGATAGAGGCAAATTTAAGTTAGCCAATATCGATCGAGATTATTTAGTAGGAAAAATAGATATAACACAAAATGGGAGTGCTTATGTAATTATCGAAGGTTCTGAAAAAGATATTTTTATACCAAAAGGAAAAACAAAGCACGCCATGCAAGGCGACACCGTTCGGATATATCTCTATCCACCAAAACCCTATAGTAGGAGAGAGGCAGAGGTTGTAGAAATTGTACAACGCCTAAAAACTCGCTTTACCGGCATTTATGAAGAGCATAAATCGGGCAAATATGGTTTTGTAAGTATGCAAGGATCCGGTGCTTATGACTTCTATATTCCGAAAGGAAAAGCAAACCAGGCCAAAAACGGAGAAAAAGTAGTAGTCGAACTCCTAGAATGGCCAGATGGATTTGATTCGCCTATAGGCTCAATTACAGAAGTTCTAGGAAATCCGGAAAACTCAGATGTAGAGATGCACTCTATTTTGCTCGAATTTGGTTTACCCGAAGCATTTCCTGAAGAAGTAGAAGCAGAAGCCCAGCAACTCGATACCAAAATTGATGAAAATGAAGTAAAGAAACGCCGAGACATGCGTGATATACTCACCTTTACAATCGACCCGAAAGATGCCAAAGATTTTGATGATGCTTTGTCGATTCAACCATTGGAAAATGGTAATTGGGAGATAGGTGTTCATATTGCTGATGTCACACATTATGTACAACCTGGCACGTTAATCGATCAAGAAGCTTATAAACGAGCAACATCGGTATATTTGGTTGACCGAGTAGTCCCAATGTTACCAGAAATTTTGAGTAATAACGTTTGTTCTTTGCGGCCAAACGAAGATAAATATACTTTTTCGGGCGTGTTCGAACTAACGAATGAAGGCGATGTAGTGAAATCTTGGTTCGGACGAACTGCAATACATTCTAATCACCGTTTTAGTTATGAGGAGGCACAAGAACTAATCGAAGGTAAAACAGGCGATTACCAAGAAGAGATAAGAACATTGGATCGATTAGCTAAAAAATTACGTGCTCAACGTATGAAAGAAGGAGCGATAAACTTTGATAAAATAGAAGTAAAATTTCAGTTGGATCAAGACAATAATCCGACCGGCGTATTCTTCAAAATTAGCAAAGACTCTAATCATCTGATAGAAGAATTTATGTTACTTTGTAACCGAAAAGTATCCGAATTTGTTAGTCTAGAGAAAGGCAAAGAAAATGGTAGAACTTATATTTATCGCATCCATGATGAACCCGACCCAGATAAATTATTAGATCTAAAAAAATTCGTTATCCAGTTTGGGTACGAATTAGAAATCGGTGAGCGTAAAAAAACTATCCGTTCGATGAATCGATTATTGGCCGATGTAAAAGGAAAACCCGAAGAGAATATGATAGAAACCTTGGCAATGCGAAGCATGAGCAAAGCGAAATATTCTACAGAAAATATCGGTCACTATGGTTTGGCTTTCGATTATTATACCCATTTTACATCACCTATTCGGCGATATCCAGACATGATAGCACACCGTTTATTACAAGACTTCTTGGATAAAAAAAGCTCTCCACCGCAAGCCACTTACGAAGATAAATGTTTGCATTGTTCTAGCCGAGAAAAATTAGCCTCAGAAGCTGAAAGAGAGTCAATAAAATTTATGCAAGTGAAATATATGCAAGAGTTTGTAGGCGAAAATTTCGAAGGTTTTATATCTGGAATACAAGAATATGGAATTTTTGTCGAGTTACCTCTTACACGAAGCGAAGGGCTAATCCGTACCCGAAATATACCAGATGATCAGTATTCCTTTGATGAAAAAAATCATGCTTTGATAGGACGAAATACAGGAAAAAAGTATCAATTAGGAGATCGAGTTTCGGTGAAATTGATCAATGCTGATCTTTTGAAGAAACAATTGGATTTTGAACTGATAGATTAAGATAGTTTTACTACCTTGCAACTCTTTTCTAATTATGGAATTAATTGTATCGGCGTTTATAGTAGGTTGTATTTTGAGTATTTTTCTCATCGGACCTGTATTTTTTCTGCTTATTGATACTAGTTTGAACAAAGGTTGGCGGTCGGCAATTGTTCTCGATTTGGGTGTAATTGCTGCAGATGTTCTTTGTATTGCTGCAGCATATTATGGCTCTAAAGATTTTGCAAATTACGTAAACACACACCCAAAATATTATCAGATTTACATAATTGCTGGTTTTTTTATCATTGTCTATGGTTTTTTTATGTATTTCTCCAAACCCAGTTTACACCTTGGTGAAGAAACAGGAATTGTAGGCAAAAATTATCTCAAAACTTTCTTCAACGGGTTTGTACTCAACTTGTTAAATGTAGGTGTTATAGTTTTTTGGTTTGTTATTGTTTCTTCAATTATTATCAAATATCCAGATCCTACACATTTTGTATGGTATATGTCGGTGGTGTTGAGTACTTATTTTAGTATAGATGTCATCAAAATTTTTTTAGCCGACAAGGTAAAATCAAAAATCACAGATGATAAAGTTTTTATGATTAGAAAAGTGGTAGGAATTTGTCTATTAATATTCGGAATTATTATTGGTCTGAAAGGTTTTGGTTTCTTCCAAGAAATTGATCAACGTATAGAAAATAAGTTGAAATTAGAAGAAAGGATTTAGATCTTTAACCCCAAAAAATATGTTTATTTCTAGATAATTTCTATTTCTACCAATGACTTTCTTATCTAGCAAAAATCAATACAATAAAAAGAAATAGATGCTCAAATTCGAGTAAGAATTTTTTTTATCACATCATCAGTCGAAAGATTAACGAAATAGTTATATCCTTTGTATTTTCTCGGATCTTTCCCAAAAATGCTCGTAGGGCGGATGGCTAAACTCTCATCTTGAACAACATCGTCCATCGATTGTCCGTAACCTAAGAAACCTGCAAAAGGATGAGTTCCACCCCAAAAAGAAATCACACGAGTGCCCATTAGTGAGGCCAAATGCATATTTGCACTATCCATAGACAACATCAAAGGTAATTGCGCAATGAGCGATAATTCTTCATAAAAAGACATTTTAGACGCTTTAGATTCGATATTATCATGCAACTTTTCCCACTGATGCAATAATTGAGTTTCTTTTTTCCCCCCGCCAAATAAATAGACTTTATAGCCTTTTGCTGCTAAAGCAACTACAATTTTTTTCATTTCTTTGAGCGGAAAAGTTTTACTTTCGTATTTTGCAAAAGGCGCAATCCCAATTGTATTCGATAATTTGGGTAAACGTTTTGATAAGGTATTCGATAAAATCAAAGAATAACCCAATTGACGAAACACATCGGCATAACGTTCGGTCATTGGTCGCAAGGGTTGTAAGATTTTATTTTTTTGTGAAATCAATGCTTTTTTCTCTTTTCTACCTTTATTTAATGCAGAAACTTCAACTCCCGAAATACGGAATAACATCCCTAAAACTTGGGTACGAAGCACCTGATGGCAGTCAGCGTATTCGGTAAAATGAAAGGTTTTTAAATAACGATATAACCGAAGTATACCCCATAAACCTTTATATTGATGATCCAAATCAATCGAAAGAAAATGAATGCCTTCAACTTGATCAAAAATTGCTTTCATCTTGGGACGCGATGCAACATAAACTTCTACATTTGGATTCTGTTCGATGAATTCTTGCAAAACAGGTGCTAACATCGCTACATCGCCCAAAGCAGAAAAACGCGTGACCAATAAGCGTTTTTTCTTTTTCGACATAGATTTTTTAGCTTTTCGCTTGAAAGGCAAGGGCATAAAATTTAAATTGTTTTACCATTGCCAATAAGCCATTTGCCCGCGTTGGAGATAGAAACTCTTGTAAACCAATATTTTGTATAAAATCTGTGTCAGACTCTAGTATGGCTCTCGGACTTTGATTGTTATACATTCTTAATAATAATGCTATAATTCCTTTCGGTAAAATGGCATTACTATCGGCCGTAAAATGTATGGTATCACCTTCCATTTTGGCATCTAACCAAACAGTCGATTGGCAACCTTTTATTACTTTGTCTTCTGTTTTTTGTTCTTCGGGCATCTCAACCAAGTCTTTCCCGAGCTCGATCAGATACTCATATCGTTGTTCCCAATTGTCGAAAAAAGAAAATTCATCAACAATTTCATTTTGTATTTCTGCTATTGTCATGCTACAAATTTATGAGTTTTTTAGGAGATTATTTTCTTCTGTAGAAAAGCTTTCTTAAAGATATTCTAAACCCGTAACTTTGATAAAAAAGTAGCATGAAAATTCTGGTTATTGATACCAATCACACTGTCTTAGTAGATAGTTTACGTGAGGCTGGCTTTATAGTTGATGAAGATTATCATTCATCTAAAGAAAAAATAGAAGAAAAAATTGATCAGTACGATGGTTTGATTTTGCGTTCTCGTTTTCCGATTGATCGTTCTTTCATAGAAAAAGCAACCAAGCTCAAATGGATCGGTCGAGTAGGAGCAGGATTAGAAAATATCGATGAATCTTTTGCAGCGGAAAAAGGAATCGTTTTGTTCAATTCACCCGAAGGCAATCGTACTTCTGTTGGCGAACATGCAATAGGAATGTTATTGATGTTGATGCATCATTTGCGCCGTGCAGATCTTGAAGTCCGTAACGGAATTTGGCGACGAGAACAAAACCGTGGCGATGAACTTGCCGGAAAAACAGTCGGAATTATCGGTTATGGAAACATGGGAAATGCTTTCGCGAAACGTTTACAAGGGTTTGATGTTGAGGTTATTTGTTATGATATTCTACCCAATAAAGGCAACGAATTTGCTCAACAAGTCTCGCTAGAAGAACTATTTCTTCGGACAGATATTTTGAGTTTACACACACCACAAACTCCTCTGACATTGGGTATGATCAATACAAATTTTATCAATCAATTCCGACGCCCTTTTTACTTTATCAATACCGCAAGAGGAAAATCAGTAGTCAGCAAAGATTTGATCGAAGCATTGGAAAATGGAAAAGTTTTGGGTGCAGCTTTGGATGTTTTTGATTTTGAAAAGTCTTCTTTCGAAGGTATCCAAAACAATGATTTTAATGAAGATTATCAATACTTCATCAAATCGGATAAAGTAGTTTTGGCACCTCATATTGCTGGCTGGACCCATCAATCAAAATATAAATTAGCGGCGAAAATTGTCGATAAGATTCTACAATGGAATGTAGAACACTCGAAAGACTAATTATCTTATATCAAGGAAAATAAGGCTTATAATATCGAAATTTGAAAGAAACATTTAATCGTATGAAATATCAAATTTATAAAGCAGAAACTCGTGGTGGGGCAAATCATGGCTGGCTTATTACGCATCATTCTTACAGTTTTGCAAATTATTACCAAGATGATCGAATACATTTTGGTGCGCTTCGAGTTTTAAATGACGATGTTATTGCGGCAGGCACGGGATTTGGTCGTCATCCGCACGAGAATATGGAAATTATCACTTTACCCCAAAAAGGGGCTTTGCGCCATGAAGATAGTATGGGAAATGGTTCGGTGATTTATCCGAACGATATTCAGGTGATGTCTGCTGGGACTGGTATTTTTCATGCCGAGATGAATGCAAGCGAAACCGAAGCGTGTGAAATTTTTCAGATTTGGATTTTCCCGAATAAACAAAATGTTGCTCCTCGGTACGAACAAAAATCTATCAATGACTGGCGAAAAGATAATCAGCTTTATCAAATTCTTTCACCTAATCAAAACGAAATTGGTGTTTGGATTCATCAAGACGCTTGGATGTATCAAGGTGAATATTCGCAAAAAACACACGAAACATATTCTGTTTATAAAGAAAATCAAGGAGTTATGCTTTTTGTGATTGAAGGAAAAGTAGAGTTTGACGGAATTATGTTAAATAGAAGAGATGCTATAGAAATTACCGATGCAGAACAGATTGTATTTGATGTAGAAAAAGATTCGAAAATTCTTTTGATTGAAGTACCTTTGATTTTTTAGAGCGCGTACACACTCGAAACCAATCAAAATGCTAAAAAAACTTATTCAATATTTTGTAGAAAAATCAAAAGATAATAATCCAAAAGCAAAAGATTTTCTTTTACAATCTATTCCTTTGTGGATTTCTTCTATCTTGATTGGTCTTATTTCGGTAGGATATGCCGAATTGTTGCATTTTGGTGAAGCGACATTTTTGTATTTTTATCATCAAGACCGTCGTTGGACTTTTGTTTTGGTTCCGTTCTTTTTTTTGCTTTCGTATCTTACGGTTTTCCGATTCGGTAAATTTGCCAATGCAAGTGGAATTCCGCAAGTAATGGCGGTTCTGAATATGAATAGCAAGCAGTTCAAGAAATACAACGAACAATTATTGAGCATTCGGATTATTATCGTAAAAATAATTTCGAGTTTTTTTATGTCTCTCGGCGGTGGAGTAGTGGGGAGGGAAGGTCCGACAATACAGATTGCTGCATCTGTTTTGCATGTGACCAATAAAATATTGCCTTCTTCGTGGCCCAAAATAAGTCAGAAACTAATGATTATTACTGGAGCTGCTGCTGGTTTAGCAGCTGCGTTTAATACACCATTGGGCGGTATTGTTTTTGCGATTGAAGAATTGACCAAAAATCATCTGAAATATCTGCGAACAACGGTTTTTTCTGCAGTAATTATTGCAGGTTTCACTGCACAAACTATTTTAGGCCCCTACTTAGTTTTTGGTTATCCGAAAGTAAATCCTGATGGCATTTCGTTCTTTTTCTTGATTATTCTTACTTCTATTATTTGCGGTATAGTAGGAGCATATTTTGGTGTCATCGCTTTTAACCTCAATCGTTTTCGAAAAAAATTAAAAAAAATTCCTCAATTTATCTTTGGTTTTATCATGGTTATTATCGCTTGCTTATTGGTTTTTTTTACCAATGAAGATAGCGTTGGAGCAGGAAATTTATTATTGGACCGCTTGCTTTTCGATTCTGATAAAACCGTCGAATGGTATACTTTACCTACAAGATTAATCAACGGATTGATATCGTTTACCAACGGAGGTGCAGGAGGAATTTTTGCCCCTGCGTTGAGTTTTGGGGGGACGATTGGATCGGTTATTGGCGAACTTTTCCAATTAAAACCACGACAAGTAAATATGTTGGTCTTAATTGGGATGGTAGGTTTTTTAACGGCTTTTACTCGTTCTCCTTTTACTTCGGCCGTTTTGGTACTCGAAATGACCGATAGACATTCTGTGATTTTTTATTTTATGTTTGCTGCATTAATCGCTTCTCTCATTGCCAATACAATCGATAAACAATCTTTCTACGAGCGTACTGCTAAATCGATTGGGGATAGTTTACCGGATATAAAACCCATAAAAAACAAAAAATCTTCGGATATTAGTATCAATCAAGAATCATAATGCTATGAAAAAAATTATTCTACTTTTATCGATAGGATTAAGTTTACAACAATGTAAGAAAGACTTACCTATTATTGATAGCAAAACCGAAATAACTTTTAATTCTTCCTTTGATGAAATCGCAAAAAAGCTACCTTCTTTACAACAAGAAAAACTAAAAGAAGCTTTGTACATTATTTACGAGTACAATACAAAAGCGAAAACAACAGAGGCACGTTGGGCAATTGTTCGTCAGTTATTAGATGGCAAAAACTCTGATGAAATCTTTACATTAGCCGAAACATTAGCCAAAGAAAATGGTTTTTCTTGGAATCGAAATCAAGCTCCTTATCCTGGAGGTATTCCGGTTATGGAACAAGAAACTATTACAGAAAATGCTCCTGATATGGATTTACAAATGCATGCCGAGGTGAGTAATGCAGGCAACGGAATCCATATTTATCCATCAATCAGTGAAAAAAATGGTTCGAAACTAAACAATGACCAAGCTCTATCCGTTACTACCGATGTTTTGAGTAATCATCAAATTATTTATACTCAGAAAAATACTATTCAGTCACAAGCATATGATTTGATGAGTTCTTTTGATGGTTTTACGATTCATTATGCACATTTAGATCCTACCAAGATATATACTAATACGTTGGATTTGGTAATTCGAGTTCCGCATCCATCCAGGTATTTAAGTCTGAAGAAACAAGTACGAATTCCTGATCAATATGTAAAGGGTGTAAAAATAGTGTCGGATAGTATTATGGCAGAAGCACCAGCAGAAATCGGAAAAACCAATCCTTTGGCTACACGTTTTCTGCAAAATATAGTAAAAGGTAATCGTTCGGGAGCGTATGCAATTTCTAAGATATCGGATTATTCATCGTTTAATGATTTTGCCAATGATGTTACTTTGGGTAAGTTAGAGAATGCTAAAATAACATCAAATGAAATTATCAATGCCAATGAAAAAAGGGTAGAGGTGAGGGCAACTTTGGTTGATGAGAAAGGCACGAGCAAAGATTATTCTGTGATTGTAGAAAAGATCGATAACCGTTGGTTTGTTACTTCATTTCAATAGTAATAAATGTATTAGATGTTTTTGTTAGAGAGAAGTACTTGGTGATAAAAAAAAGGAGCTCGTAATGGGCTCCTTTTAGTTTTTATAAATAGTTTACTATTATTCTCCTGCTTGTTTTTTAGCTTCAGCTTTCATTTTTTCATTAGCAGTAATCGCAATTTCTACTCGTCTATTTTGTGCTCTACCGGCTGCTGTAGAGTTGTCTGCAATCGGCTCAGAGAGCCCAACACCTTTAGACGTTAAACGAGAAGAACTGATACCTTTAGAAACTAAATAATTAACCACTGATTTTGCTCTTTTTTCTGATAATGGTAAATTGAAATTTTGTGAGCCTACGTTGTCTGTATGTCCAACGATTAATAGGTTGGTGTCTGGATATTCTTTGAAAACTTGTATCAATTTATCCAAACTGTTTTTTGCTTTTGACGTAAGATTCTCTGAATTATAATCGAAAGTGACCGAAGAATTTTCATTCAAAATAAGATTAATACCTTCATCTGTACGAACTACTTCTGCACCTGGTAATACTTGTTCTATTTTCTCTGCTTGTTTATCCATATGCTGCCCAATCAGTATACCGGCTCCGCCACCTACGGCAGCACCAATTACTGATCCAAGAGCAGTATTACCTCCTTTTCCGACATTGTTTCCTAAAATTCCACCAATAACACCACCAGCTACTGTACCAATTGCAGCACCTCGTTGTGTATTATTTGTATTTTGAACCGCTTCACACGAAGAGAATATAAATGATCCTCCTAGTAAAATGGCCAATCCTGTTGTTTTTAATTGTATGTTTTTCATTGTTTTTATTTTCTTATTTGCTTAGGTAATAAACGATATTAATTAGCTTTCCTTCGAAAGATACATCTTGTACTAATGTCATTTGGGTATCAGAAACATTTTGGATTCTCATTCGATATCCAGATACAACATTTTTAGCTTTTTCGTTATTTACACGCTTAAAATTGAAGTATTTATTTGCTCCGTCGTCAGTAATCGTCCATTTTATAGCGTTGGTTCCCGATGGGCAATTGGCACCGCCTGTCAATGTATAGGTTCCAGAATTATTATTTTGGATTAAATGCCATTGACTACCACGATAACATTGATAAGGGGCTTCATCAAATACGGTAGCGGCAACCGTACCGGTTGCTCCTTGTAATTGTACATCTGTTACCGTCCAATCACCACGCACTTGTGTTTCGGTAGCTATAATCGCTTTCGTAGTACTGCAAGAAGATAAAATACCTAGAGCAGCAATGCTTGTTAATATTATTCCCTTTTTCATAGTTAATTTTTTTTGTCTTTTCGTGAAATTATATAAATTAGAGATGAATAGTTTTTTGTTTTTCTTGCTTTCAAATTCGATAGAATTCCTCTAAAAATTCCTCTGATAAATGGTATGCTTTTACCTTTATACTTCTCTGATAAAATACTTACATAAAAACTATCCAAGTGTTGTGGTAATATGTTTTCAATTTTCATACCAAACCCATCAAAATACGTTTTCATACTGTTTGGTGAAAAGTGCCACAGATGACGAGGAACATCATATGCAGCCCAAAATCTACCATAATATTGTGCGTCGTAACTTGTATGATTTGGTACGGCAATGATTAGTTTACCTTTTGGTTCAAGGTGATCGATGAGAGATTGTACAATTTCATCACGGTTACGGATATGTTCTAACACATGCCACAAAGTAATGATATCATAAGTTTCTTTTCTTTTTAGAATACTTTTCTCGGAAACGAGATCTCCAAGTTTATTTTGTGCCTGTTTTAGTGCTATAGGATTTGGCTCGAAACCTTCGACCGAAAATCCATAGTTTTTCATTGTAACTAGAAAATCGCCTACACCACAGCCATAATCTAAGATTTTTTTTCCATTTGTATATGTTTGGACGATTTTAGATTTTGATCGTAAATTATATTCTTTCGCTAATTGATATATTTTTTCGAAGATTGTCTTTTTTCCATTCGAATGCGATATATAATTTGGACTATCATAATACTTATCTAAATTATTCGGAGTAGGGTAGGTGTAAAGAATTCCTGTTTCTTCTTCTACTTTTAATTGAAATTCTTCCTGACTCAAAAAATAATCTTTTACCACAAAGTTTTTCATTCTATCTAAGACTATCGGCCCATATGAATTAACAATACACTAATATCGGCTGGCGAAATACCAGAAATTCTCGAGGCTTGTGCAACCGTTTCTGGACGTATTTTCGATAGCTTTTGTCGTGCTTCTATCGTCATCGAATTTAGTTGGTGATAATCGATATTCGCTGGTATTTTTATATTTTCTAAGCGGGTTAACTTATCTGCATTGTTTTTCTCTTTTTTGATATATCCACGATATTTTATTTGTATTTCGGCTTCTTCTAATTCTTCATCTCCTAATTGGTTTTTTTCTACATACGATGCTATTTTCTCGATTGTAAGAAAATCATTCAGTTTTAGTTCTGGGCGCGCAATAACTGCAGCCATTTTATTGGCTTGTTTTAGCGGTGTACCTTTGCGTTCTTCTATGGTCGGATTTATCTGTTTGGGTGTTACCGATTCATTTTCTAAATAATTGATAAATGCATGTGCTTTAGAATATTTTTCCTCTACACGTTTCATTCTTCTTTCCGAAGCCAATCCAAGTTGATATCCTATTGGAGTTAGTCGCTCATCTGCATTATCCTGACGTAAAAGTATGCGGTATTCTGCACGAGATGTAAACATTCTATACGGTTCATCGACACCTTTAGTAATCAAATCATCTATTAAAACACCAATATACGCTTCGTTTCTCTTCAATATAAAAGGATCCTTTTCTTGTAGTTTCAATGCTGCATTGATTCCGGCTATTAATCCTTGTGATGCGGCTTCTTCGTACCCTGTTGTTCCGTTTATTTGTCCTGCAAAGTATAAGTTGTCTACTAATTTAGTTTCCAGCGTATGTTTCAATTGAGTTGGTGGGAAATAGTCATATTCAATGGCATATCCAGGCCTAAAAAATTTTGCTTTTTCAAAGCCAGGTATAGAACGAATAGCTTTTCCTTGTACCTCCATTGGTAAAGAAGTAGAGAATCCATTGATATAATATTCTATGGTATTCCAGCCTTCTGGTTCGGCAAATATTTGGTGACGATCTTTGTCTGCAAAACGATTTATTTTATCTTCGATTGATGGGCAATACCGAGGACCAATACTTTTGATTGTCCCGTTAAACATTGGTGATCGGTCGAAGCCTTCTCTAAGTAAATCATGAACTTCTTGATTGGTGTAGGAAATATAACAGCTTCGTTGTTTTGTTAACTTTGGAGTTTCTGTATAAGAAAATTTACCAGGATTTTCGTCTCCGGGTTGTTCCATCATTTTACTAAAGTCTAGTGATCGACCATCTATTCTGGGAGGTGTTCCCGTTTTCATCCGGCCAGCATCAAATCCTAATTCTATTAATTGTTCGGTAATACCAAAAGCTGCTCCTTCGCCCATACGGCCTCCACCAAATTGTTTTTCACCCACATGAATTAATCCATTAAGAAAAGTTCCGTTGGTGAGTATAACGGCCTTACTTCTAATTTCAAGTCCCATATTCGTAATAACACCCTCGACTTTTCCGTTTTTTACGACTAGGTTTTTAACCATGTCTTGAAAAAAATCTATATTTTCTGTTTTTTCTAATGCTAGTCTCCATTCTTCTGCAAATCTCATTCGGTCTGATTGTGCTCTTGGCGACCACATAGCAGGCCCTTTAGAGAGGTTTAGCATTTTAAACTGTATCATTGTTTTATCAGTAATTATCCCAGTATAGCCACCCAAGGCATCAATTTCTCTAATAATTTGACCTTTGGCAATCCCGCCCATTGCAGGGTTACAAGACATTTGTGCAATGTTTTGTAGGTTCATTGTAATTAATAAGGTTTTACAGCCCATATTTGCGGCTGCGGCTGAGGCTTCTGCACCTGCATGTCCGCCACCAACGACGATAACGTCATAAGATGATTGAAATATCATGTTGTGTTTTCTTCTTAATGAATTGAATAATAAGCTAATCTTGTAAGTGTTCCACGTGGAACAATTCGATTATTGTGCCAAAGAGAACTTGTTGAGATAAAAGTTTTCTTTGGCGGTCATTTCTGCTTTGTCTTCTTTTTCGTAATCTAAATATCCAGCGAAATGTAGAATGCCATGAATCATTACTCTTGCCAATTCGTTTTGGAAGCTTACGGCATTGTTTTGGGCATTTTCTGCAATACGGGTAACGCTGATGAATATATCTCCATGCAACACATCGTTTTCTGAGTTATCAAAACCGATGACATCGGTGTAATAATCATGATCGAGATATTGTTGATTAATGGCTAGTAAGTATTCATCGTCGCAAAAAATATAATTCAATTCGCCAATGCTTTTGCCTTCTTCTAGCATGCTGTTTGTTATCCAATCTATCCATTCTTGCGAAGGAGAGATTTCGAAATCTGTTTCGTAAAAGAACTCTATCATAGTTTTAAAACCAAAAACCTAAACTTACATTAAATAGTCCTTTTTTTGTTTGAGGTGAATAAGTCCAAAATCCGTTAATAGGTCCGAAAGGACTGTCGTATCCATACGATATCCCGTATCCGATATAGCGGTATTTGGTGAAACGAATGTCGTCTAATTCGTCTTCTAGATTGCCTATATTGGCAAATAGATTGACGTAATGATTTTTTAATAATTTGGCTTGAATGTTCGAGCCAATTGTTAAGACATTTTCACCAATTGCAGAACCAAAACGTAACCCATGAAACTTTGTATAGTTGAGGAAGTTTTGTTCTATATAACCACCTAAAATAAATTTTTGGAGATTGGAAATGTTCTCATTAAAAAAGGTTCCAAAGTTAGCAGTAAATCTGTAACTGAGAAAATTATTGATTGGTAAATTTGTTTCTACTTGAGCTTTGAGTAGAGTGTATTTTTCAAAATCAACTGCATTCGAATCAAAATGCAAAGAGAAACTTGTCAGTATATTAGAGCCTATACGAGCATAGTTGGGGTTGTCTCGATTGTCAACTTTAAGGTAAGCAAACCCCTTTAAGAAATAAGCTTCTTCTTTGGGTTTGAAAAATCGAGTGCTATCTGAAATATAATTGTTGGTCGAAATATTCGCAAACTGATGTTCTAGACCAACTCCCACGGCATATTTTTCTCGTAAAGTAGATTGTATATAAAGACGATTGACGAAGTTTCTGAAGCGATAATTTAGTTCATTCTTATTTTCGTTCGGTATTTGAATGCCATAATCGAAATAATGCATATTAGAGCTTGCTCCAAAACTAGGGAAGTACCCATTGTCTATGTAAAAATTAATATTGTAACGAAAGTAATCACCAACTACAAAATCGGCAGAAAGATTAGTGTTTTTGAGTAATATGTTTTTTGATGTAAAGTTTAGCAACAATCCTGTCTTGAATACATCATCGTAATGTAAACCAAATTTCAGAAATTGTTTGTTTTGATTTTCGGTAAAATTTAAATGTAGAATATTGTTGTCAGCACTGTCTTTATCGATTATATAAGTGACATTCGAAAAGTTATCTGTTGCATAAAGTCGATTAATCCCGTCGGTGATGCTTTGATAATTGAGCAATTCGGGAGCTTTTATCCCAAAACGTCCTTCAACATAATTGTCATTAAATATTTTTAGACCAGAAGTTTTCACGTCCCGAATCAAAACAAAATCATTTCTATTTTCGATAGGTCGAGTAGGAGAGGGGTGATTTTGTCGGGCAGCAATTTCTTTGAGCTGTGACATCAAACTATCACCGGCTTCTAAACCTTTGGCAATGATTTCTTTTGCATTTTCAAAACTCGTTACGGTATAATTATCAATATCCGGTCGGATAATTAGGTCTGCTAATTTTTTCTGCTTGGCAGAATTTTCTACAATATTGAACGAAATAATCTGAGAAATAACATCTATTGCCGAACCAATTTCTTCTTTTGGTTTCAATTTTCCTTCCTCAACATCTACGCCTATAATGATATCGGCACCCATTTTTTTCATCTCATCAGCGGGGAAATTATTGAGAACACCGCCATCTATATAGAGATGATTGTCTATTTCTACAGGCTTAATCATCGATGGATACGCAGCACTTGCCAGCATGACTTTGGGTAGAAATCCTTCGTGAAAAACTTTGGGTTGGCCAGTTTCTATATCGGTTGCTACACAAAAAAAAGGAGTAGGGAGTTTTTTAAAATCAGTTGTCGCGTGTACATTCCTCAACATGTATGTTAGCAAATCTTGTGTTCCTTGGCCTGTAGAAATTGCTTGCGGGATTCTAATTTTAAAATTGTTGAAAGGCAACTCCAAGATATATTTTTCTTGATATGTTTTATTGAAAAACGGAATGTCTTGACGATTTTTTTCATTCACGATAATGTTCGTTAAATCGAGTTGTTGGGTAATTTCAGAAAGTTCATCGGGCGTATATCCTGCTGCATATAAACCGCCAACGATTGCACCCATGCTTGTTCCACCAATATAATCGATATGGATCCCCGCCTCTTCTATTTTTTTTAATGCTCCGATATGGGCATATCCTTTCGCACCGCCACCACTTAGTACCACGCCAACCTTTGGGCGCTGAGTATTTTTTTGGGGGGGTTGGGCATATAGCAAACTCGAAACCACAAAAACGAATGCAAATAATTTCTTCATAAAGATTGAAAATAGTGGCTTAAAGGTAAGAAAAATCAATGAGTTGAGTAGAAAATCTTAGATTTGCCTTTGTGTAGAAAACGTTAAATTATCGATCAATTGAATTTTATCCTACCGAAATATAACGATCACTATTCTTGATAATAAACGCGCTGAACACGTGATGAAATCGACGTGAGAACTTCATAAGGTATGGTTTGCATCCATTCGGCAAATTTACTAAGAGATGGGTTTTCGCCAAAGATAATGACTTCATCGCCTGCTTTGCAATCAATCTCCGTTACATCAACCATCATCATATCCATACAAATCGTCCCGACAGTTGCAGCTAATTGTCCATTGATATTAACTTTTGCATTTCCATAACCCAAACTACGACGAATTCCGTCTGCGTAACCAACCGGTAAAGTAGCGATTCTGGAATGTCTTTCTGCCGTAAAACGACGTCCGTAACTCACGGTTTCACCTTCTTCGATTTCATTGATCTGAGAAATAACGGATTTGAATTGTACAACGGTTTTTAACTTTTGCATAAAATCGCTGTATTCGCTGTAACCATACATCCCAATTCCGAGGCGAACCATATCGTATTGATGTTCTGGATAGGCAACAATTCCGGGTGAATTGAGGATATGTTTTATCGGTTGATAACCTATTTTATCGGTAATATATTGGTAGGATGAATTGAAAACCGCAAACTGTTGTTGCACATAATCTTTTTCAGAAGGCATATCGGCGGTAGCTAAATGACTGAAAATAGAACGAACAAAAACAAGATTTGTCGATTGTAAGATCTTAATTAATTCATCTAACTGATTTGGTTTAAAACCTAAACGATTCATCCCTGTTTCTAATTTTATATGAATAGGAAAAGGTTGCGAAATTTGTTTTTCTTGTAGTTTCTGCAAGAAAAGTTGCAATACCCTTGCGGTATATATTTCGGGTTCTAATTGGTAATCGATTACTGTTGCATACGAATGTTGTTCGGGATTCATCACAATAATCGGAGTAGAAATACCGGCTTTGCGTAACTCTTTACCCTCGTCGGCAATGGCAACTCCCAAAAAATTTACTTTCATTTGTTGTAGAACATTTGCAATCTCGAAACTTCCTATACCGTAACTATTTGCTTTTACCATAGCCATTATTTTGGTTTCAGGTTTTAACAATGATCGATATGTTTGTATGTTATGTTCGAGATGTTCTAAATTTATTTCCAGAACCGTATCATGTGATTTTTTTTCGATATAATCTGATATTTTTTCTAACTGAAAAATTCTAGATCCTTTCAGTAAAATAACTTCATTGTGTATATTTTCATGTTGGATATGTCGAAGAAAATCATCGGTAGAAGAGAATGCTCTTACATAAGATTTGAATAATTTTTTATAGGCAGATATTTTTTCGCCAATCAAAACGATTTCTGTAAAATGGTACGGATTAACTAATTCGGCTGTCTTTTGGTATAATTCTTTGTCTGCTAATTTTGATTGCAATATATCGGTTAACACCAAAACTTTTCTTTCTCTCGATTGTTGAGCCAACGTATCCAATGCATTTTTTAGGGATATCAGATCCGAGTTGAATGCATCGTTGATTAAGATACTGTTGTTAATCGCCTCTTTTATTTCCAAACGCATTTCTATCGGTAAAAGTTTCTCAAACTTACTTTTGTAATCGTTTAGATTTTTATTGAGTGAATATATTGATGCACAGCAAATTAGAGCGTTTTGTATCGAGGCTTGATCTGTGAAAGGTATAATTATGTTAAATAAAACTCCTGAAATTTCAATATCTATAGAACTTTGCCCATTAATAGTCTGGTATTGTTTGAGTTGAACGGTTGCTTTGTCTGATTTACCAAACGTAATTCTTCGTTTCGAATCAAAAACAGGGTTAGACGAAATAAGTTCTTCAATCAATTCATCATCTGCAGGATAAATAATTTCTTGGGCCGCCTCTAGAAGTTGTATTTTTTCGAGTGCAAGAGATCGTCTATCGAGAAAGTTTTCTAAATGTGCAGAACCAATATTGGTTAAAATCGCTGTAGTAGGTTGCAGAATGCAACGTAAAGCTTGCATTTCATTGGGTTGAGATACGCCTGCTTCGAAAATTCCTAAATCGTTATGTTCGTCTATCAATAAAACCGAAAAAGGAACTCCTAGTTGCGAATTGTAACTTTTCGGACTTCGGGCAATATTGTATTCGTTCCAGAGGAGTTGGTACAGCCATTCTTTTACCACCGTTTTTCCGTTAGAACCTGTAATACCAAAGAGAGGTAAAGTAAAACGTTGCCGGTGATGTTTGGCTAACATTTGTAAAGCAACAAGGACGTCCTGTACCAAAAGATAATTGGCACCGTCTTTGGGTTGGGCTGGAATAGAGGAAACCAAAAAACTTCTGATTCCTTTCTGATAAGCTTCATCCAAATAATAAGCACCACTTTTTTGCAAGCCTTTTAACGTTATAAATAAACCATTGGTTGGGCAAACGATGGTCCTTGTATCGAAATAATATTCTTCGATAGTTTGCTCTTTGTCTCCGATTAGCTTTGCATTAAGTATCTGTGCTAATTCTCCTAAATTATAATTTGTTTTGGTTTTCATGGGCTATTTCTTCCCAAAAAGCACTTCTGCTTAATGGTTCATATTCGGATGTTTCACCAAGTTCTACCAACTTATCGCTTGCAATTTTTCTGTGAGAATAGTTGGCTAAATTGCCTGTTTTCACGCAGATGGCATGTACTTTTGTTACATATTCTGCAGTCGCCATTAGATTAGGCATCGGCCCAAAAGGGCGACCTTTAAAATCCATATCGAGTCCGGCAATGATTACGCGTTTCCCTTGGTTGGCAAGCTGATTAGCGACATCTACAATACCATCATCAAAAAACTGCGCTTCGTCTATCCCAACAACATCGCAATCATTGGCTAAAAGAAGAATGCTACTCGAGAAGTCTACCGGCGTACTATCGATAGAGTTTTGGTTATGAGAAACTACCTCGGTATCATCGTACCGAACATCAACTGCAGGCTTGAATATTTCTACTCGCTGCTTTGCAAATTCTGCTCTACGCAAACGGCGGATAAGTTCTTCGGTTTTGCCCGAAAACATAGAGCCGCAAATGACTTCTATCCAACCGGATTTTTGGTTGGGATTGATGGTATTTTCTAAAAACATGAATGTTTATAAAAAGATTTTGATACGAAAAACAAAGTTAACGAATATATACAAGTGAAGATAGGATCGAGATTGAATTATTTTTTATCGTGTAAACGTCCGAATCTATTATATTTGTACAAAACCGAAATAATAGACGTATGTAAGAAAATAGATTCGATCAGATTCTAAAAACCATACCATACGAAAGATTAACACTATACAGATGAAGGACCGCTATCAATCGAAAATTTTAAAGTTCATCTTTGCCTTCGATATTGTTTTTTTGATTGGCTATTTGATTTATTTTTTACGAATAAAATATATTTTTATAAGCAATGTTACCCACCAAGCAGAAACATGGCAATCGGTAGATACTTTCCGAACTCATTACAAAGCAGTAATTATCTTGGTTTTGGTTTGGATATTAGCAGCAAGCTTCATAAAATTATATTCTAAAAAATACTTTGATCAATTTCTAGTCCAATTCAGAAATTTATTCTTTCAATTCGTTTTTTTCGGTATTGTTTTGTTGGCTATTTCTGGCCTGAAAGAAGAAGATCTCCTAGAGCCTTTTTCTTCGTGTTTATATTTGTTGTTATTTTTTATTTCTTCACTTATTGTGAGATTTATTGCCATCCAAATTATGGCATACTTTATCAGAAAAGGATATGTTTCTCAGAATATTGCTGTGTTGGGTTATAATTCTAATACAATGAAATTCATACAGCATTTTCTTAATGATAATCAGTGTGGGATAATTTTTAAGGGTTTGATAACGGATAAAGTTTTTCCGAGAGAACAAGTTTTTCCTGTTTTTAGAAGTCATAATTTTGACATCGAAAACTTTATCCAAAAGGAAGATATCTCTCAGCTTTTTATCGCTCAAATGTCGAATATCCCAAGCGAAATTCTCGATAAAATTATTCTTTATTGTTCGCGAAATCATATCGAAATATTGTACATTCCCTACTCACAGTCGAGTGATTTTACTCGATTAGAGGTAGAATATTTTGATACTTTACCCATCCTAAAAATCAAAAACTTTCCGCTCGATATACCGGTTAATCAAATCATAAAGGAATTGTTCGATAAAATATTTGCACTTTTTGTTTGCTTGTTTTTGTTGAGTTGGCTTTTCCCGATCATCGCGTTTATTATCTATGTAGATTCTGGACGACCGATTTTCTTTACACAAAAAAGAACGGGACTCAACGGACGAAAATTCAATTGTATAAAATTCCGAACAATGATCCAAACCAACACCAATTCGATTATAGAAACCAAACGCAATGATAAAAGAATCACGCGTGTTGGTCATTTTTTACGAAAATCGAGCTTAGACGAATTACCGCAATTTTTCAACGTCCTAAAAGGAGACATGTCGATAGTTGGGCCGCGACCGCATATGATCGTACAAGATGTGTATTACGATGAGGTAATTGAAAAGTATTTTCTGAGACACTATGTGAAACCAGGCATTACAGGTTTGGCGCAGGTCAAAGGTTTTCGGGGTGCAATTGATTGCGATGCCGATATGGAAAAAAGAATCAATGCCGATTTGTATTATGTGCGGAATTGGTCTTTTTTACTTGATGTGAAAATTGTTGTACAAACAATTTGGTTAACAATTCGTGGAGATGAAAATGCAATATGATGAAGAAGTTTTTTGTAATCGATTGGCTCGATAAATATGGTGGAGCAGAAAGAGTAATTGCATCGTTGGAGTCTATTTTCGATTTTGATGCATATTACACTTTGGTCAATGTAATGAATGAGAATGATTGGAAGAAAATTACCACCCAAAAGAAACCCGTTACAACTACTGCAATCCAAAAATTAGGCACCTCTTTTCGTTATTTTTTCCCTTTCTTTCATCGTGCGATAGAAAACATTCATTTACCTGATGAAAAAGCTTTGGTAATTTCGTCTTCTCATGCGGTAGCAAAAGGAATCAAAACAAAATCGAATCAGTTGCATATTTCGTATTTTCAGGCAAGAAACTTCAAATATATTTGGGACGAGCAAGCCTTATACTTCGGGAAATTGAGAGGGGTTCTACAGCCGTTAATATCCTATTTGCAAAAAAAAGATTATGCACAAGCACAGCGACCAGATTATATTATTTCTAATTCTTTCTATGTGCAAAACTGGGTGAAAGAAGTATACCATCGCGACTCTGAAGTGATTTATCCTCCGGTAGATTTAGATAATTTCCAGTTAGAAGTCAACGCTAATCGAGAAGATTATTATGTTACGGTAGGACGCTTGGTTCCCTATAAACGTTTTGATATCATTGTCGAAGCTTTTAATGCATCGGGCAAAAAATTGATTATAATAGGCGATGGAGTAGAACTGAAAAAATTGCAAAAATTAGCGAAGAAAAACATTCATTTTACGGGTTATTTACAAAGTGAAGAAATTAATCAATATATCTGTCGTGCAAAAGGTTTTATCCATGTTGGGATAGAAGATTTTGGTATAGCTCCGGTAGAAGCTCAGGCATGTGGAACACCTGTTGTGGCGTATGCGGTAGGGGGGGCAAAGGAAACAGTATTGGATGGAATTACCGGGAAATTGTTCGATGAGCAGAATAAAAATTCTCTGAATCTTTGTATAGCCGAATTCGAGAAATTAACCTTTGACCCTGAAGTGATACGTCAACATGCATTGAAATTTTCTCGAGAAAATTTCGAACAAAAAATGAAAGCTTATGTAGCCGATAAACTTTCTCGTTTCGGATAAATATTACTCAAAACAAAGACAAAAACAATAACCAATGCAAATAAATATATACCCATTTGGCGAGCAAGAATATTCTCTACAAACATGAAAAATAATAAAGCCAAAGAGAGGTATATTGCCGTATTTTCAGAAGTTTTTAAGACGTAATACAGCATGATCAGAAATAAAATTAACCCGACAAAACCATTTAGCAACAAAAGATCTATAAATTGATTATGCGTATTGAATTTTTCCGACACAAAATAATCTCTTCGATCTAAATTTGTTTTATCCTGCTTATAGCAGTCTACCAATTGATCTTCTAATTTTTGTTTCGAGTTGATTCCTATCCAAAGATTGTACGCATCACTCGTAAAAATAGAATAAGAACACGACCAAATGATTACCCTAGGGTCAGCATTTTTCACTGTTTCTATATCATTTACATTGATAGAATCTACCTTTAATCGACTTTTTAGGGTAGGATTTAGGGCAAATAACAAGATGATTATGGTAGCACTTCCTACAGTGGTTATTGCTTTGGTACGGAAAGAGATTTTATTATTAAAAAACAAATAAATAATCAGTATCAAAATCAAGCTGAGAATCGACATTCTTGCCGAAATTACAAACGGATAAATAACAAATAAAGCGGTTGTAAACAAGTAGAATTTAGTTTTCGTTTTTTGATAAAGATGGAACGACAGGAGAATTCCGATTACACATAAAAAGCCCAAATAAGGTCGCTCTAGGATCAGAATATCGTTGACGCGACTTCCGGTAGCCATGTTGTAATTATCGCTCGTCAGGAAATATGAAACTTGGTTATACGTACCAAAAACAATAATCCCAATTAGAGAAAAAATAAACGTGTTCATAACCCAACGCCAATTTTGTACGGCCGAACCCAAGATCCATACTATGGGGATAATGAAATACATGCCGTTTCGTTTGTCTGAAAAGGTTTGGTAGAACAAACTGTTGATTAGTACAAAGAATAAAAAAATACAAAACGAGATGAAAATAGGTGATTTTATTGTCGATTTAGCCAAAGAAAAAGAGAGTCTATGAGCTATTAAAAAAAATAAGATTAACCCACCCAAAACAAGATTCGCAATTTTGAAATCAAAAACGATAAAAGCCGTTAAAAGTGAAAAAAGGCTATCGTATATTATTGGCTTTTGAATAGACTTTAGCATTACAGACGAAGTTTAGTGAGAAGATATCTTCTGAAAAATTTCAGCAAAGAAAAACAACAAATAAAAAGATAGAAAACCGTGGAAATATATTTTTTATGATGTAGATACCGAAAGTTTTGCAATTCTCCTTTTTCTATTGCGACAATGTCCTTAGATAATCCACTTTCACCAAAAGCTTTCTTTTTAATAACCTGATTTGCAAGATTTTGATTGATGTACATCGCATCATAATTCGCACAAACTTCTAACCATAACTTGTAATCTTCGGAATATTTCTTCTTTTCATCGAATTTATATCTCGTTGCAACTTCTCGTTTCAATAAAACGGTCGAGGTCTTGAAATAATTCTTAAAACAACATCTCACCAAATTTATTTTTGTGTATTTTATTGTAGGAGAGGGGTTTGCATTGTCCATCATCCCACCAATCAACGAGATATTGCTATGCTTGTCAATACATCTTGCATGAAGTTCGAGTGCATTTGCTGACCAATAATCATCCGAATCTAGAAATGCGACCCATTCAGCTTCTGCTATTTCTATCCCTGCATTTCTGGCTCTAGAAGGACCTGAGTTTTTTTGTTGTAGAAGAACCAAGTGTTCAATATTTTTTTGGGTTTTTAGAGCTTCTATTTTAGAGACTGTATCATCTGTAGATCCATCGTCGATAACGATTATCTTATTAACTTTTTTGCGCTGTTCGAGTACCGATAAAAGGCATTTTTCTATGGTTCTACTCGAATTGTATGTCGGTATGATGACATCCACTTCTAAAGCTTTTTGTATAGTGCTATACTTTTTCATTTTTGTACTTAATAGGTAGCAAAAGAGAGAATTTTATCAAGATTGCAAGATTTATCCAGAAAATATATACGCGGTAAGTATCCAGTTGTAACCAGTTGATAATTAGACCAATAAAACTAATGAACAAGGCCAATGCAACAGCGTAATAGACTTTATCGATACTTTTGGTAATTTTGGTAAACTTGTACGAATAAAACAAAACACTAGCATTGAAAAACGTGAAAAGAATTAAACCGATCAACCCTAATTCGGCGGCAATTCGGGTAAAAATATTGAAGGCAGGCGGAAAAGAACTGTCTTTCTTGTTCTGATAAATACCACTAAACTCCCAGTTTTTTTTCGTTGCCCAAATAGGGTAAAAATCTCGGCTATGAAAGGCTTGTTGACCATAGCCAACACCTATTATGGGATGCTCTAGAAAGACTTGCATCGAGGCGTATTGCATACCAAAACGAGTTTTGTTCGAGATATCTTTTTTTAGATTATCAGAAAAGTTGAGACTTTCTACCCGTTGCTCGATTGCGGTAACCAAACGTTCTCCATAAATCCCTACAGCTAGAAAACCCAGTAGCATACATCCTGCCAATATAATTTTGATTTCTTTCCGATAGAAATTGTCTTTGTACAAGATAAAAAGAAAGATAAATAATTGCAAAAAAATTACAATTAGTGCAGTTCTTGAGCCCGAAAAAAAGGTGAGAATTATGATGGTAATGCTCGGTAAAAATCGAAGTAGAAGGTTTCTGGCTGTTATTAAATAGCTGAACATCCAGCCTGCGATACTGAGCAGATAAATTGCTAAATAGGGTGGCTCGTAGGCGAAAATAGAAATCCGTTTGTCGTGATAATATGGGTTGATAAAAGGGAGGTAATCGAATATATTTTCTAGAATCAAATAGGCCGGATAAATGCCAAAATAGTTATAAGCAATGTCAAAAACACCATAAATGGTTGCGAAAACTAAACTGACAAGCATGGTTCCGCGGATATATTTTAGGATATCGCTAAGCGTGAAATCTTTGATAACTCGCCAAACAAAAGGTAGAACAACACAAACAATAATCGCTAAAGAAATAAATTGTCTTATGAATCGTTCGATTCCGGTCGTCCGCTTAAAATAGTTGTCTTTTATCGTACCAATATTGAGTAGAGTGGATAGAATACACCATAGGGTAAACAACAAGAAGAGTGTGATATAAATGGTTTTATACGGATAATATAGACGACGTGTTTTGAGGGTTTCTAAGCACAGAACCAAAAATCCAATTAAGATAAAAAGCATTGACGTATCTCGCTTATATTCTCCTAAGAAGGGCAATAATTCGATTTGGTTAAAGCCTACAAAAAAAAGGCATAAAACAAAAATTATTTTATAGAGTTTATCGAAATTCATGGTTGAGTCGATTTATACGATTTAGAAATAAATAGTAATTGAGTGCTAAAACGAATCAGCCAAAGCCCCAAGAAGATGAGTAATATAATGGGAATCGTAATTTTTCTGATCATCAAAAAAGTAAAAAAAATACCGAGAACCAAGATAAAAACAAGGTTGAATAATTTGAGGTACTTCAGTTCGATGAGCAATTCAAATGCTGCAGAAGACATTGAAGATGAGATTCTTACTATGCCAATAAGCAAGAAAAGTACAATGATTTGCCAATTTTCTGCTAGATGGATCGGGACCAAATTGAGTTGTTGTATGATGAAAGAAAGCATCAATAAAAACACACAAAGTGCAAGGCCGAAAAATACAGAAGTTAGTATATTTTTTCTCAACAATTTCAGGCTGAAATTGTTTTTGTATTTCACAAGTTGTTTAAATCCGAAATAGTTTTGCAACAGTAAGAAAGGGGCTAAAAAAAAATTATTCAGAAAAAAATAATTACCCAACTCTTCGATTCCGAAATGGTTTTCGATAATGAAACGATCGAAGAAATTGAGAAAGCAAAATATCATAATCGAAACAAAATACTGAAAAAACATTTGGTAGAATGTAGCTTTAGCGATTGTTTTTTGGGTTGTGATTTTTATTCTTTTCCAAACAAAAAGAAAAAGAATTGCAAAAACTATAATGATGGTTGCGCATAAATAATAAAACAAATCTTGGTAATTGAGCGAGAACCCAATAAGTGCTAAAGAGCTGAAAATGAGTAAGAAAATTTTCCAATAATTTGATAGAAATTGAGAAAAAGTAAAATCTTCATTCAGACGAGTGATCGTAAATGTAATCATCGAAAACGAAATACCTAAACTACTGAGTAAGAAAAGTGTAAAAGAAGGAATTATATCATACACTCTATAGAATAGGGTAGCCGACAAGCAAGAAATGACGACCGATAATATACCAACTGTACGGATAATGAGCGAATCGGTAATGATTTTGTTTTTCTGTTCTACATAAGAGAATCGAATAAAAACTTGCTCCAAACCCAGAATACAAAACAAATACAGCAGTGAGAAATAGGTCACTAGAAGAGAATAAGCGCCATAGTCGAATTCATTGAAAACTGATTTCAGGACGAGGTTCGTTACAAAATAACTACCAGCTCCCAAAACAAGAATCAAAAAAGAAATGTTTTGTCTTACAATGGCAAGAATCGATTGCATCAAGATACTTTTCTGATAACTTTTACAACACTGTTAATCAGTATAAATAGAAAAACCAAAACAATAGGATACACTATTATCTTATTGTCTAACAGAGAAGCTTGTGGTGCATAATTATCGTTTTTTGCAACCAATTTCACAACCGAGCTATAGTTTTCTAGGTCTAATGATAAATTTTGGATAATAATCAACAAATTCGATTTGTATTTGATTACATCACCCAGTTGATTGTTGTTTTGTACTAAGACATTGTTGTTGGTTGTAACGTTTGCATTCGATAGCAATTGATTGATTAGTTCTACACTCGTTCTATGTTGTTCTATTTCTTTCTTTACATTTTCAATGTACAGAACTTTTCGTTTGTTATAGTATTCACTATCATTAAGATAAGACATTATCGATTGTAAATCTGCTTGGCTAATCTCAGCATTCGATTTGATAATTATTTTATGATAATCATAAAAAGTACTCGTATTAGGATCTTCGATTACTTTATTTACATTGCTGTCTTCTGCCATTAGCTCGACCATCTTAAACTTGTCGTCTCTATACTCCACAAACGAATAGATGTCTACAATAGGCTCTATTTTTATTTCGGTAATTACTTCGGGTTGCTGAAGGTTTAGTTGCTTGATGAATGGTATATCTTTTATTTTTAGTTTGCTATCGAGTACCTTGATTTTATCATATAAATACTCGTTACTTTTGAAGTTTGGTGCAACAATTAGAGAAGATTCATAACTTTTCTGATACTTCATTTGCAAAAAACCAAGGATAGCTCCTAAGATAAACAAACAAGTTAGTACCCAAAAATACTTTTTTATGAAACGAATAATTTGATAGAAAAAACGTTTAAAGAAATGCTTAAATGGTTTAAACATATCGATATGCCCTAAGTTATCGGCACTAGAATTTATACTCATAAAGGTGTTAATTTTTGCGAGGTTAAATTATAAAAATATTAGTTATAAAAAAAGCTCGAAGATTTCTTCAAGCTTTTTGATTTTTTTATTGTGAACCGATGGTAATTACCAACCATCATATTTCTTTTCGTTATCGTTGCCAAAATGTACAAGCTTCATGCTCCACCAAGCCAATAATCCACAACCAATGATGAATAATAACCAAACTAGTGGCTCGCCAATAATTTTCAAAAGCCCGTAAGACCATTCAAAAAAACTACCTAAAGCAAAAAATATATCCGTAATTAGTCCCATGATTTTTATGTTTATTCCTTAATTTGCACCAAAAATAAGAAAATGTTAGATAATATACTATCAAATAAGCTCTTTTTTGTACAGATACTTATCATGTTAGGAGCAAGTTTGTTAGGATTTTTGCTTATCAACCCACAAGAAATGCCATTTCGCTCTGTATTAGGTATAGCAACTTTTGTGCTCAATTGGTATATAATTATCCGCTATTTCAGAGAAGACGAATCGCTAAAAGAAAACTCATATACGATATGGTTTTTTTCTGTTTGGATGATCTCCTTTGTGCCTTTTTTCCTGGATTATCGGTTAGGAGCTGCATTTCTTTTAATGAATTACGTGATGATTCATTGTTTTAGATTCGAAAATGAAAAAAATGATCCAAAAAACGCTTTCGATATCGGTTTTTTCTTTGCTATTAGTTGCATGTTTCTACCACCACTAATCCTTTTTCTGCCATTACTTTTCGTATATTTTCTCAGTCTTTATGCCATCGACAAAAAGATAGGATGGATTTTTCTCATCGGTTTTCTTTTTCCTATCTTAAGCTTGGCACAAATAGCATATTTACTAGATTTTGATTTTCTTCTGCATTATTTCAAGCAACAAATCATGATAAAAGGTGTTGTATGGCAGTACGAATATTTGTTTTTATTACCCGTTGTTCTTACACTCATTTTGGCTTTTATTGATCATTTTGTTCACGAAAATAAACAAGCCGCAAACCGAAAAAGAATGTATATTCTCTCGATAATATTTATGATTATTTCGTTAATTATTTTTGGTTTGTATAGCGGGACAGAAATCTATTTCTTGGCATTTCTCGCTTTACCAATTAGCATAATGTTAGCAAAATATGTGAAACATAGAAAACCAAAATACACAGCATATAAAAATATAGTATTAATCGGATTTCTCGTTTGCATGTTATTTTTTGCGTTCTTCGATAAGATGCCGAAAGTCTATACACTCTTTCGTGAGGTAACGATATAATCTAAACTCTTTACCATCGAAAACGCCATAAGTAAAATAGTCTATCCAATCACCCAAGTTGATATGCTTAGCGTTGTCCAAGTCGATTACCATAGGTAAATGTCGATGTCCGTACACCAAAAAATCATACGATGTTTCTGCTAGTTGTTTTTTGCTGTATTGTATAAGCCACTCTTGGTCCTCACCAAGGTAATGGATGTCTTCGTCCCCAGAAATTATTTTGTTTTTACGCGAAGCTGTTATACCCAACCACATCCCAATATCGGGGTGAAGCCACGAAAATAAGAACTGACAAAACCGATTTGTAAAGACTTTTTTCATTCTTTTATAACCATAATCGCCAGGGCCTTTTCCATCGCCATGCGTCACGAAAAACTTTTTATTGTTAATCAAAAATGTTTGTTTATCGTGGATTTGGATGATACCGACTTCTTGGGTAAGATAATCCTTCATCCACAAATCATGATTACCAAAAAAGAAATAAACAGGAATTCCTTCATCATGAAATTCTGCCAGTTTCCCGAGTACACGTACAAAACCTTTCGGTACGACATATTTGTACTCGAACCAAAAATCAAATAAATCACCTACCAGAAATAAAACACCGCAGTTGGGTTTAATTTCGTTTAACCATTCCACGAAAAGCTTTTCGCGTTTTAGACTTGCTTGTTCATTTGGCGCACCAAAATGATGATCGGATGCAAAGTAAGCTTTTTTCCCAGCTTCTAAGTCTATTCTGATTGGTTGTCCGAGGCCAGCCATTCGCAATACGAATTTTCAGTTTCATACAGTTTCAGTGCTACCAATTCTGTATGGGAAGGTAGCAAAGGTTTTAGTTGATCTACGATCCACAAAATCATATTTTCGCAAGAAGGTTGATAAGCAGTAAAAATTACTTTATGGCCTTCTGCTAGCAATTGATCACCCAAAGATTTGTGAGGAGAATTTTCGTTGAGAAGAATAGCATGATCAAAAATGTCTACAACTGCTTTATTGACGATTTTTTTTAGATCACCAAAATCCATAACCATACCCAATTTTACATCGCCTTCTTTTTCAGAAGGTTGCCCTTTCAGCGTAACATACAATTTATACGAATGACCGTGGATATTTTTACATTTTCCATCGTATCCGTACAAAGCATGCGCCGTCTCAAAAGTAAATGCCTTTGATAAACGAATGATTTTCATTAACTTTAGTCTAAAGTGAGTAAATTACTATTAATGCTACAAAGTTAATGGAAATAAAACCGATCGTAGATTCTTTGGTAGATTTATTTTTTCCGGCTCGTTGCTTAGGCTGTTCTTCGGTTATCAACAGAAGACAATATTTCTGTGTTTCTTGTTTGCAAGCCATTCCTTTTACTCATTTTTCTTTGTCGCAAGACAATTTGGTTTATCATCGTTTGCGCTCTTTGTGTTTGGTAGAAAGTGCTACGGCTGTTTTCTTTTTCGAGAAAGAACATTTATCTCAACAAATTTTGCATGCCATAAAATATAAAAATCAAGCAGAAATTGGTGCTCTTTTTGCCGAAAAAATACAACTTCCACCCCAAGTTTTCGATGGTATTCTTCCAATGCCAATCCATACTAATCGACTGAAAGAAAGAGGGTACAATCAAGTTTTGTCTTTTGCAAAAGCCTTAGGTAGGATAAATTCGATAGAAGTAATAGAGGATATTTTGGGTAGGAAGAAGCATTTAAAAACTCAAACCAAAAAAGATCGAGAAAGTCGATTTGCTTCACTAGAGGATACATTCGTTCTAAAGAGGATTCCGCCCGATGGCCATTATCTTCTGTTAGATGATGTATTAACGACTGGCTCTACTTTGGCACATTGTATCAATCTTTTCAAAGACTATCCCAATATAAAAATTAGTGTCATTACACTTGCCTATACCAAATAAAGTCGAAAAGTAGTAACTTGCGGAGATGAAAATGGCCATGAAAAAAATACTTTTTCTCAGCGTTCTAATTACTTTCGCTTCATGTGCACGTAAAGGAATGCCTACAGGAGGACCCAAAGATGTGGATCCACCCGTGTTTCTAAAAGCTTTTCCAGATACTTTATCTACAAATGTTGATACAGATATCAAAGAAATTATACTCGATTTTGATGAGTATATCATGCTCAAAGATTATAGTAAAAATGTTGTGATTTCACCACCTTTTGAGAAGAACCCGATCGTAACACCTCAAGCTACTGCCAAAAAGAATATTTCTATTAAACTACAAGAAACTTTACAACCCAATACTACCTACCATTTTAATTTTGGGGATGCTGTTCGCGATCATAACGAAGGCAATGTGCTAAGCGACTTTTCATACGTTTTTTCTACCGGAAATTACATCGATTCTTTGCAGATTGCAGGCAAAGTAAAAGATCCATATCATCTGAAACAACCCGAAAAAGTAGTGGTAGGATTGTACAAGGTAGACGAAAAGTTCAACGACAGTATCCCGCTAAGAAAAAAGCCATATTATATAGCTAGAGCTTCTGAAGACGGGAGTTTTTTGGTGAATTATTTAGCAAAAGGAACCTATAAAATTGTTGCTTTTTCTGATGAAATAGAAAATAGTATGATCGATTATGGTAAAGAAAAAATAGCTTTTTTATCAGACAACATTCACTTAGACCAAAATCAAGAATCGATTCAATTAAAACTTTTTCAGCAAAAACCTGCCTACCGTTTTCTGAAAGCAGAACAAAAAGGATATGGACAAATTCTTTTCACAACCGAAGGACTCAAAAATTCTTTGAAAATTATTACCGAAAAAGATTTCAAAACTGCTCAAATAGAAGAATTTATCGATCAAGATTCTATTGTTTTTTGGTTCAATCCAAAGAAAGATACCTTGTCTGCACGCAATCAACGCCTACGATTCGACGTACTTTCGAACGACAAAAAAGACGTTGCCACCGTTCTCTACAACCAGCCCAAAGAGGATTTTAAGTTTCGGGTGACGCCCGAATTAACGAACAATAGCTTGTCGCCGAATCAATCGCTGAAATTAGTGAGCAATGCTCCTATTACAAACTGGAACAAACAAGATATCGAGCTGTTTCGAGACACTGTTCAGATTCCTTTTGAGGTGACTTTTGACCCCAAAAAACCAACCATGCTGTGGTTGAATTTCGAGAAAGATTATGATCAGAAATTCGAACTGAATTTGTATCCAAACGCTATAGAAAACATTTTCGAAATTGCCAATGACACTTTAGCCTACCAGTTCTCGGTAGGAAAAAGTACCGATTATGGCAACCTAAAACTAACGCTCGCCAATGCTCCGAGCAAACCTTTCTTTTTACAGTTTATACAGCGAGATGGAGATAAAATTTTGCAAGAATTTTATGGGAAAGAAACAGTATATTCTTTTCCGAATTTAGAACCAAAAGAATATTATTTCCGACTATTAGTTGATGAAAACGAAAATGGACGTTGGGATACGGGCGATTATTTGCTCAATCAACAGGCCGAGCCAGTCTATCTATACCCAGCTATGATTGCAATTCGTAAGCTATGGGATGCCAACGAAACTTGGGTAATCGGAGAGGAAAATTCTACCCAAAAGGCAGCTGAAGAAAACGAAAAGATTAGAGCTACTTTACGGGAGGAGCGAGGTAGGTAAACGGAAAAAAAGGGAGATTTCGGAGAACAAAATAGATCAAAACTATCCATAGAATTAATCGAAAATAATTGGTTGTATGATTGGTGTATAATTTTTTTCTTTGCTCGAAAAAGGTCTGTTCAACCCAATCGACATACCAATAGAATAGGAAAACGATTATCGGAATCAGAAAAATATTAGACCGAAAAGACGCTACAACATCTCCTTGCAGTAATAAAAACAAAGCGCGTTGGCCACCACAACCCGGACACCAAAGACCGGTAAGAGAATGAAAAGGACAGGGCAAAGCATACCCAATAGAAATTTGTCCAGCTGCCCAATAAAGTAGCAGCAAAGCGGTGCTTAGGAAAGCCGTATGCACTAAAACTCTTTTTAGGATAGAAGTAGGATTGGTCAAAACCTTATAAGTTTACTGAAATAATTTTTGATAAATCTCTTCGACTTTAGAAACCCTGATAATTCTGATTTGATGATCGCTATCTTTTAGTTTATTGTACTTCGAAACAAAAATTGCATCAAACCCTAATTTTTCGGCTTCAGTAACTCGTTGTTCCACCCTATTTACGGCACGTATTTCTCCACTTAACCCGATTTCACCTGCAAAACAGCAATTATCGGGCACGGTAATATCCTCGTTAGACGAGAGAATTGCCGCAACAATCGCTAAATCGAGGGCGGGATCATCTACCCGAATTCCACCTGTAATATTCAGAAAGACATCTTTTAGGTTCAGCCGAAAACCCGCTCTTTTCTCGAGAACGGCCAAAAGCATATTCAGACGCTTCAGATCAAAACCCGTTGTCGAACGTTGAGGTGTTCCATACACAGCCGAACTTACCAAAGCTTGCACTTCGATCAACATCGGTCGCACACCTTCTAATGTTGCTGCAACTGCATTCCCGCTTAGAGGTTCATCTTTTTTGATGATTAAGACTTCAGACGGATTAGTCACTTCGCGTAAACCACTACCTTGCATTTCATAAATTCCGATTTCGGCTGTCGATCCAAAACGATTTTTATTGGCTCGTAAAATTCTGTAAATATGGTTTCGATCTCCCTCGAACTGTAAAACGACATCGACCATATGTTCGAGAATTTTTGGCCCAGCAATAACGCCTTCTTTGGTTATATGACCAATCAAAATAACAGGCGTATTGGTTTCTTTTGCATATTGGATCAGTTCTGATGTTGTTTCTCTGATTTGTGAAATACTTCCTGGTGATGACTCTACATAGGCAGTCTGAAGTGTTTGAACCGAATCGATAATAATTAGTTGAGGTTGAATTTCTTTGGCATGTGCAAATATTTTTTGGGTATTGGTTTCGGGCAAAACATAGCATTCATCCGATTCTATTCCGATGCGTTCTGCACGTAATTTTACTTGGTTAACACTTTCTTCACCAGAGACATAAAGTATTTTTGTATTGTTGAGTTTTAGGGCGATTTGCAACATCAAGGTCGATTTTCCTACGCCAGGTTCTCCTCCGACCAAGATTACCGATCCAGGTACAATCCCACCACCTAAAACACGATCGAGTTCGGCGTTTTTGGTGCTGATTCTAGTTTCGCCTAGCGGGTTTACTTCGCGAATATTCAGCACAGGAGAGCTTGTTTTGTGACGAGGATTTTTCCAAACTTTTTTATCCTCTCCCTTATCGATCACTTCTTCTACAATTGTATTCCATTCGCCACAATTTTTGCATTGTCCCATCCATTGTGAAGACTGAGTACCACAATTCTGACACAAAAATGCAGTTTTGATTTTTGCCATTCCGAAACTTTTTTTCAAAAATACAATTTATGTTGTACTTGAAGAGTTTCCTTTTTTCTGTTTTTCGGTAGGATGAAATCCTGAGCGGATAAGGTAGTTTCCGTTTGTTATGAGGTTTTGTTTTTACTGATAAAAAACATGGCTATTAAACCAAAAGAAATCATTGAAATTATTTGTGCTAAGTAGAGAATTAGACCAAAATAATCGCCAATTTGACGACCGTTTTCTGCATCCGATTGGTTGATTGTGTACATCGCAGCAAAAGCAATCGACATGATATAAGGATAGCCCAAACCGCCTGCTACAGGCAAAATCATCCCGAATGAACCTGCGACTAAAAGAAATAAACCTTCGCGCAAACCAAGGGATTGTGTGTCGGGAAAAGCAAAAAAGACAACATAGGTCATCAGGAAGTAACAGACCCATAAAAGGATAGACCAAACGATAAATTCTCGTCTTTTTTTCAGTTTAGATATAGATTTTAGACCTTCTAAGATGCCGAATAAAAAGTTTTTTATCTTATCGAAAAGCTTTGTTCGTTTCAATCTCCTCCAAAATAGTCCAAGGATAATCGCACCCAAGAGCACTGCATATGCGATATAGATAAGATTAGAAGATGATTTTTCGGCAGGGTGTTCACTGCTTTCTCGGTTGCCAAATTCTAAAAACTTCTGTAGTATTTCATAATTAAAAATAAACGAAAGACCAATCACCGTAAGTAAGCAGACTAAATCGATTACCCGCTCGAGAACAATTGTCCCAAAAGTTTTATCGATGGGTACATTTTCTGTTTTGTAAAGGGAGGTTGCGCGAGCGACTTCTCCACTTCTGGGTATGGTAAGATTCATAAAATATCCAAAGGCAATCGACCAAAAATTATTAATCGTTTTTGGGTACAAGCCAATCGGATTGAGTAAAAGATTCCAGCGCTTGGCACGAATCCAATAGGAAACAATACTGAGAAACATCGACAAGAAAATCCAAAAATAATTTGTCTTTTTCAAGATAACTTTCACATGGTCAAAATCGATTTTCTGAGCAGTAATATAAATAAAAAATCCTGCCAAAGCAGTCGCAAAAATAAGAAAGATACTTTGTTTTATTTTGGCATTCATTTTTGCTGTTTACTTCTAATCTAATCGATTTTGTTCGTTCGGGAAAATGATCGTCGGCTGGAAAGTTTTTGCCTTGTCATAATCCATCATAGCATAGGCAATAATTATTATGGTATCGCCCACTTGTACACGTCTTGCTGCGGGGCCGTTGAGGCAAATTTCACCGCTTCCGCGTTTTCCTTTTATTACATAGGTTTCGAATCTTTCGCCATTTTCTTGTACGACAATTTGTACTTTTTGTCCGACCAAAATTTTCGAAGCATCCAGCAAATCTTCATCGATCGTAATGCTGCCGATGTAATTTAATTTTGCGTCAGTAACAGTTGCGCGGTGTATTTTCGATTGAAAAATTTCTATCATCATAATAATGCAAATTTAATTTATTTTTTTATGATCTCTATATCTGTGAATAGGAATAAGTTTTATTAAGAAAATGATAAGTTGTCAATTAAGCGGACATCTCCTGCATAGGCAACAACAAAAGCGCGAATTTTCTTTGTAGAGGTAAAATCGTCAATGGGTTGAAGGGTTTCTTCATCGGCTATCTGAAAATATTCTAGCTCGAAAGGTGAATTGGCAAAAGCTTTTTCAACATACGAATTGACTTCATGTACAGAATTTCCCTCTTCTTTTAAATTCTTTGCTTTTTGCAAGGTTGCATAAATGAAAGGAGCTGCTTGTAGATTTTCTTCCGTAAGTCGTGTGTTTCTAGAACTTAGGGCCAAACCATTTTCAGCTCTTTGAACTGGAACAGTAACAATTTCTACCGGTAATTTTTCTTGTCTTACCATTTCCTGAACAATACGTACTTGCTGGAAATCTTTTTCACCGAAATAGGCTTTTGTGGGTTGTACAGCACGCAGAAGTTTGTTGACAACCGTTGCTACACCAGCAAAATGGCCAGGACGAAATTTTCCTTCCATTACTTGATCGAGTAAGCCAAAATCGTAATCTTCATTTTCTTCTTTTTCGGGATAAACATCTTCGACGTTTGGCAAATAAAGAAAATCACAATTATTATCGGATAATAAAACAATATCTTTCTCTTCTGTTCGTGGGTATTTGGCTAAATCTTCAGGATTGTTGAATTGAGTCGGATTGACAAAAATACTCACTACAACAACTTCATTTTCTTTTTTTGCTTGTTGTATCAACGCTAGGTGGCCTTGGTGTAAGGCACCCATTGTAGCGACGAAACCTATGGTTTCCCCATTCTCCCTTGTTTTTTGTAGTACAGGAGACATTTCGGTTTGGGTACGAAAAATTTTCATTTGTTCGGGCTGTTAAAAAATTCTAAAATCGTGACAAAGCTAAAGATAACAAAGCAAATGTCAATATTTTTTTGTACCTTTGTACCCTGTTTTACAATAGGAAAAGAGTTATCATTATGCAAGAAAAGAGAATTTTGTATGTCACTACTGAGATGGTTCCATACTTTCCTGAAAATCCAATGTCTTCACAAGCTTTAGCTTTACCGAAATTAATGCAGAGTGATGGGGCAGATGTTCGTATTTTTATGCCTCGTTTTGGGGTGATTAATGAGCGTAGACATCAGCTTCATGAAGTGATTCGATTATCGGGGATGAATATGATTATCAATGATATCGATCAGCCATTGATCATAAAAGTTGCATCTGTACCGAATGAACGTTTGCAAGTTTATTTTATTGATAATGAAGAGTATTTCAAACGCAAAGAAGTGTACACGTCGAAAAACGGTGAAATGGCAGCAGATAATGATGAGCGAGCAATCTTCTTTGCAAAAGGGGTTTTAGAAACCGTGAAAAAATTAAACTGGAAGCCAGATGTGGTACACATTTTGGGGTGGATGTCGGGCTTGTTGCCGTTGTATTTAAGAAAATACTATCAGGATGATCCTTTTTTTCATGACACAAAAGTAGTTGTTTCTTTGTTTGACAATGGGTTTAAAGGAGAATTGAATCCAGACATCGTTAACAAATTAGCATTTGATAAAGTCGAAGGGGAGGTGAAAGAGTATTTAGACACACCAACTCATTTGGCTTGGGTGCAAGCAGCACTAAAGTATGCAGATGCGATTGTGAAGGGAGAAGAAAAAATTCCTACAGATGTTGAAGAGTTTATCAAGAGTAAAGATTTACCTTTGTTAGACTTCCAAACAGGAGAATTGGCAAAAGAAGTTTATAAGAATTTTTATATAGAAGAAGTAATCAACGCAAACTAATTTTTTAATATTTAGAATACCGGATGAAGAGAATCTTGAATGTGCTTACCGTTTTGTCTGCACTATTGGTCACAAGCAGCCTGTTGGTTTCGTGTGATAACGACCCGTTAACTGTAGGAGATGAATTGGTAGGAGGAGGAGCAACTGGCTCGAAGTACGAATTGGATCTTGTTGCGTACAATACCACTACCGACACCATTCTTTCTAACCAAAAAGTATTACAAAACGCTATTCTTGGTGTGTACAACGAACCAACTTTTGGGCAAAATAAAGCCCGATTCTATACCCAAGTACGTCTATCGGGAGCAAATCCTACCTTTGGTCAAAATCCTACAGTAGATTCTGTTGTTCTTCGAATTCCGGTATATCATAAAGAGAAAGCAGCAAAGCAAGATACAGTAAAAGTAACGAGCGGAACAGATAAAGATAAAATAGAAAAATGGTGGATAAAAAACACGTATGAATTGGATTCGATTTACGGTCATAAAGATGCGACGATGCGTCTAAATGTTCGTGAAATGAATACAGTTCTTTTTTACGATTCTCTTTATTATTCTAACCCTAATTTGCGTAACAAGGATCAGATAGAGGTTTTGCCAACCGTTTTAGGATCAACAGAGATCACTAAAACTGTGGTGCAGAATATAGTAAAAGAAAAAGACAAATCAACAACCGATTTCGAAGAAGAAGTAGCGTACAAAGTTATGTTGGACAAAGACTTTTTCCAGCAAAAAATTATCAATAATCGAAGTACAGGAAACTTGAGCGATAATGCAACTTTCATTCGTAATGTGTTACGTGGATTAGAGATTTCGGTAGAAAATGATAATGGATTTTATTTTCAATTCAATCCAAATCAAATTCAGCTGAAGATGTATTATTCGCATGACGATACCAAAGTAAAAGAAGGCGAAGAACCTAAACGAATGCAGTCTAGTTATGATTTTGGTTTCCGTAATCGATGGACATCTTTACAATCAGGACCAGATTTCACGGTACAGTTAAATCAGTTTAGCAACCAAAGAAGTGCCGAATTACTATCAGCAACCCAAAATCCAGACAGAGTAAATGGAGCGTCGAGATTGTACCTCAATGGTATGGATGGTACGATGATAAATCTCCATATCAAACCAGAAGCATTAGAAGATTTTCGCAATAAAGCCAAAGCGAACAATTGGATTATTGTGGGGGCGAAAGTAGTTATGAATGTGGACAACTCTTATCAAGATATCGCCTCAAAGCCACCATATATTTTTGCATGGAATCATTACCAAAAAGAAGGAAAATGGATAGATGAAATGTATTCGGATATGACAAGACAACAATCCTTTGTCAATAGCTATCCGCACAATGTACATTTTAATCCAATGTACAACTTCAAGAAGAATGATGGCCAATATATTATAGACATAACAGATCATCTCAAATCGATGATCGAAAGAGGAGAAGTATTCGAGAACCAAGAAATGCGAATCGGTATGGGTAATTTCTTATTAGAGATAGGGAAATCCAACATCTATTCAGAGAAACCTCATTATAATAATAGAGTGTCTTCTCCACACCGTTTGGTGTTCCATGGGAATCAATCTTCCGATCAAGAAAAGAAACTTAAATTATTAGTATATTACACTCAAAAGTAAAAAATTATGTGCGGAATCGTAGGATATATTGGAAGCCGACAAGCATATCCCATTATTATCAATGGGCTAAAAAGACTAGAATACCGAGGGTATGATAGTGCAGGATTAGTTTTAGCAAAAGAGGATAAATTCGAGTTGGTGAAAACCAAGGGCAAAGTATCTGATTTGGAAGATAAAAGCACAGACATCGACCATACACCGACCGTTGGGATTGGGCATACAAGATGGGCAACACATGGGGTGCCAAATGATGTAAACTCGCATCCACACCTAAGTAACAATGGACGCATCGTTTTGGTACATAATGGTATTATCGAAAACTACGATACACTGAAACAATTATTGGTAGAAAAAGGATTTACTTTTTATAGTGAAACCGATACCGAAGTTTTAGTAAATTTCATTCAATACCTACAAGATGAAAATAAACTTAATCTTACCGATGCTGTACGCTTAGCACTCAACCAAGTAATTGGTGCTTATGCAATTGCTGTTTTGGATAAAGAAAATACAGACGAAATAGTAGTGGGGCGATTAGGTTCTCCATTAGCCATCGGAATTGGGAAGAATGAGTATTTTATAGCCTCTGATGCATCACCTTTTATCGAGTTTACCAAAGACGCCGTGTACTTAGATGACGGAGAAATGGCGACAATCACCAGAGGAAAAGAAGTTGATATCCGAAAAATAGAAAACAATACTGAAGTAACCCCCAACATTCAAGAACTACAATTGAATATCGAACAAATCGAAAAAGGAGGTTATGAACATTTCATGCTGAAAGAAATTCATGAGCAACCACGCTCTATTTACGATACGCTACGTGGACGTTTGTTGGTTGACGAAGGAATAATTAAGATGGCCGGAATTTGGGATCATCAAGAGAAATTCCTCAACGCCAAAAGAATCATTATTGTTGCATGCGGAACCTCTTACCATGCTGGTTTAATAGCAGAATACATGATTGAGGATTTTGCTCGTATTCCGGTAGAAGTGGAATATGCGTCAGAATTTCGATACAGAAATCCGATCATCAAGAAAAATGATGTAGTAATTGCAATTTCGCAATCGGGAGAGACAGCCGATACTTTAGCAGCACTAAAGTTAGCCAAAGAAAAAGGAGCTTTTATTTTCGGTATCAATAATGTAGTTGGGTCATCAATTGCACGCATTACCGATGCCGGTGCATATACCCATGCAGGACCAGAAATTGGAGTAGCTTCTACCAAAGCTTTCACTGCTCAGCTGACTGTATTGGCGATGATTGCTATCAAATTAGGTAAACATAAAGGAGAATTATCTAATGAGCGCTTCAACTTATTGATTCGCGAATTAGAAAATATCCCAAACAAAGTAGAACAAATTCTAGAAAACTGTGAAGGAGTAGTAGAAAAAATTGCCGAAAAATACAAGGATAATAAAAATGTTATTTATCTAGGTCGTGGATACAATTATCCTTCTGCATTAGAAGGGGCATTAAAACTAAAAGAAATCTCGTATATCCATGCAGAAGGCTATCCTGCCGCAGAAATGAAGCACGGACCTATTGCTTTATTAGACGAGAATATGCCTGTAATTGTAATTGCAACCAAAAAAGGCTACTACGAGAAAGTGGTTTCTAATATTCAAGAAATAAAATCTAGAAGTGCCAAAGTTATCGCAATCGTAAACGAAGGCGATGAGCAAGTAGTCAATATGGCGGATGATTATGTGGTAATTCCAGAAACTGAAGAAGAATTCTCGCCAATTCTCACAGCTATTCCATTGCAATTATTATCGTATTGGGTAGCAGTGAAGTTAGGTAAAAATGTCGATCAACCAAGAAATTTGGCAAAATCGGTTACCGTAGAATAATAGCAACTTTATTTCAAGTATAAGTATAGTAAAAGAGGGTTGAATGTATTTCGTCCCTCTTTTTATTTCGGTAGGATAAACCAAAAGATTAATAAAAAAATGGTTCGAGAAGTATTTTCTCGAACCATTTTTTTACTTGAGAACGATAGTTCTTTTATTTAATCTCTGAAAATCCAGTATAAGGAACCAACACTTTCGGAATTCTGATGCTTCCATCTTCTTGCTGATAGTTCTCAAGTATCGAAGCTAGAATCCGAGGCAATGCCAATGCAGAACCGTTTAGAGTGTGAAGCAGCTGAGAAGCATTTCCTGCCTTATAACGCAATTTTAGACGATTTGCCTGAAAATCTCTAAAGTTTGATACCGAACTAACTTCTAACCATTTTTCTTGAGCCTGAGAAAAAACCTCGAAGTCGTAGGTAATCGATGAGGCAAAACCTGTATCGCCAGCACATAAACGTAAAATACGGTAAGGCAAATCCAACTCCTCCAATAAACCTTTTACATGCTCAACCATTTCGTCTAAGGCAGCCATCGAATTTTCTGGTTTTTCTATGCGAACAATTTCTACCTTCTCGAACTGATGTAAACGATTTAGTCCACGTACATCTTTCCCATAACTTCCTGCCTCTCTACGGAAACAAGGTGAATATGCTGTATGTTTCAACGGTAATTCTTCATCTCTCAAGATAACATCGCGGTAAATATTGGTCACAGGAACTTCAGAAGTCGGTATCAAATACAAATCATCTTCTTTTACATAATACATTTGTCCTTCTTTGTCGGGTAATTGTCCCGTTCCGTAACCAGAAGCTTCATTCACCACAAATGGCGGGATGATTTCTTGGTAATCAGCTGCGGTGTTTTTATCCAAAAAATATTGAATCAAAGCGCGTTGCAATCGAGCTCCTTTTCCTTTGTAAACAGGAAAACCTGCACCAGTAATTTTCACTCCCAATTCAAAATCAATCAAATCGTATTTCTTGGCTACTTCCCAATGCGGTAAATATCCTTTCTTGGGAGAAGCATCTCCTGAAGAAAAAACGATTTCATTATCATTTTCATCTTTTCCTGCTTTCACCAATTCGTTGGGTACATTAGGAATTTGATATAAAATATTCTGAATCGATGCTTCGTATTCGGATAATAAATCTTGTAGTTCTTTGGACGATGATTTTAGTTCGGTCGTTTGTTCTTTCAGTTTATTGGCATCTTCTGTCTGTCCCGATTTGAAAAGGTTCCCGATTTCTTTAGAAAGTTTATTCGATTCTGCCAAAATTGTGTCTAACTCGAATTGTGTTTTACGACGTAATTCATCCAAACTCAACACTTCGTCGATCAAATAAAGTTCTTTGAAATTTCTTTTCTTAAGTCCTTCAATAACTTCTTCCTTATTTTCTTGAATGTAAGAAACTACAAGCATAGTATAATTGATTTTACAACAAAGTTAAAAGTTCTTTGCAATTTCGACTCATTTTTTAGAAGAAATTACTTTTTTTCGACCAAATAATAAGCGCGAGTTAGTCTCGGATTATAAAAGGGAGTGTTCGGATGAACACGATTAAAATCTAGAGTCGTAATTTTCTGATGATGATACCCAAACAGAACAGAATCCATAAATATCGTATCGTTTACATCTAATAATACACCGAAACGATCACTTTTTGGCAAAGTAATTTCATCTAGATTTTTGATAACCGGAATTGGCTCTCCATAGGCCAAAATCAATTCGGGAATAAAACCATCAGATTCATACGTTTTGATGTTCCATTGCTTTTCTATTTCATGGAAATTTTCACGAGAGGTATACTTGGGATTATTCAACTTCGAGGTGAAAACAGGATAAGCAAACGCAACTACAGAAGTCATCAAAAGAATTGTAGAATAAAAAACGAGGATAAAATTCCTCGATTTCAGGTTGTTGAGAATCGTCCATCCAAAGAACAAACCACTCAAAACCAAAGGAATTGCATAGAAAGAAAAACTTTTTCGCAAAATGAGGTAGGGAATAATCCCGACAAAAAGACAAGCAATTATCCCAATAATCCCGAAAGAAAAATTAGCAGCCAAACGCTCTTTATTAGAAATTGTTGTAAAGTTTTTATACAAATACAAAACATAAAAACTTGTATTGTAGGCTAGAGGGATCAGTGTTGGTAAGATGTAGCGTGTTTTCTTTTCGGGGATAATCGATAATAAAATTAAAGAAAAAATTGTCCAAAGAAAGGCAAATTGATAGGCTTTTGGGTTGCTTACTTTGTTTTTTAGGTACGGATAAAGTAGTGCAATAAAAGCAACTACGGTCCAAATGCCCGATTGTGTAAAGAAGCTCCAATAATAATAAAAAGGACGAATGTTGTAACTTCCCCAACGAGAAATTTCTGTTTTTGCTGCTTTAGAAAAGGGTAGGGGATCGTGCGTTTTTACATACCACATCCAACTAAAACCGATCAATGTACCAGTTACCGTAATCGATAAAGCTATCAGGAATTTGCTTTTCCGATTGTCTTTGTAGACCAAGAAATAGGCTAGTAAAAAAGGTAAATATAAAGCATACAAAGAGACAGGTCCTTTACTGAGGATAGAGGCTGCTAATGAGAGCGAACTGATTGCACCTAAATAGAATTTATACCCTATTGGGTAACATTTCTGATAGAGGAGAAGTAGATAAAACAAAGCGATAATCACGAAACTATGCGTGTACATATCCCAATTATTATCACGTCCTGCAAAGAAAATATAGAAAGAAGTAATGAGAATTAGACTCGCCAAATACGCATGGAAATGGGTGGTAAATCGTTTTACCAAATGATAAAAATAGAAAACCAATAAAACAGTAATTATAGCAACCGGAATACGGAGATAATATAGATTATCAAAACCAAAAAATTTACCAAAAATAGCAGTGATCCAAGTGGGTAAAGGGGGTTTTTCGTAACGAGGCAATCCGTTGAGCGTCGTAAAAATCCAGTTATTGCTATCTATAATTTCTCTTGCCGTTACAAAATTTCTTGCTTCCATTATATTTGTCGGTGTAAGACCGAGATTGATAAAGAGCATCAGTATGGTGATGAGTGCAAGAAAAATATATTCTTTGTTGGTTTTAGTCATCTTTTTGGGTTTTCCAAATCAAAATTATGTTCCTAAAATAGATAATAAATCCCATAAAATGGCCAATAAATAAGACAGGATCTTTTCGGATGATGGCATAGGTTAGGATAAAAAAGCTTCCGATGAGGCTAATAACCCAGAATCCGATTGGTAAACTAGAGTTTTTTTGATATTCAGAATACAGCCACTGATACACAAACCGAAAGGTAAACATGACCTGAGAAAGGATTCCTAAGGTGAGTAACCAGAGCGGTATTTTTTCGTTTCTAAAAAGATTATCCACATCGATAATTCCGTTATTGAATCCTACCACAACCAAAATAACAGGGAATATCAGTAAACTTATTCGAATTATTTTTGGGAAAGATTTCCAATGATTCTGGAGTTGAATATTGCGGATATATATATAATATGTTAACGTTTGTCCTAGCATAATAGCAAAATCATGACGCAGATATCCATAGATAAAAAGCAAAACCGATGCTGCTAAACTAAATTCCCAAAAGAGTTTTGGGGTTAGGACTTTTTTGTTTTTTTCAGAGATTAACCATTGTAGAATGAGGCGACTAGAAAACAAGATTTGCGCCACAAATCCTATCATGTAAATAAACCAATTAGGTGTCGACATTGCTTTCTTTTACCGTATAATTGATGTATTTTTTTTTCATCCAAAGATAGGCAAAGCAATCAGAAAGTGGACCTAGTAGACGGTTCCACATATTGAATTTTGAAACGCCAGCAATCCTTGGGAAATGACGAACCGGAATTTGAGTAATTTTTCCATTTTGTAATAAAATCATTGCGGGTAAAAAACGATGTAATCCCTTGAACATTGGAATTTTTTTTGCCATATCTGTTCGCATGATTTTTAACGGACAACCCGTATCGTCCATCCCGTCGTTGGTGAAAGCACGTCGGATGCTGTTCGCAATCTTAGAGGACAAGTTTTTCCCCAGAGAGTCTTTTCTATTGGCACGCACGCCTGTTACCAAATCGTATTGCGGAATATGTATAAGGAGTTTTTCGAAATCTTCTGGAGATGTCTGTAAATCGGCATCTATATAGCCCACCCAACTAGTATCTGCCCAGTCGAAACCAGCTTTTATCGCAGCACTTAGACCATAATTTTTATCAAAACTAATAAAATAAAAAGCGTTGTTTCGGCTACAAATATTTTTTATTAGCTGAAGACTGTTGTCTTTTGATCCATCATTTATCAATAAAACCTTGGTTGGTAGAGAAGCTTTTCTTAAATAATTGGTAAGTTCTTTTTCTACACGCTCAAGGTTATCTTCTTCGTTGAATATTGGGATAATGATTGTAAGGTCTTTTTTCATTCTTTGTTAAAAGGTATACAAATTTATAATAAAACTGTTATTTTATAAGAATTAATCAGAAATATTGTTTTTATATTTATATTTTAATTATATTTACTACAATTCAAAATTACACAATATGAAAAAATTACTTTTATTATCGTTATTTTCTGTTGCGGCAGTAGCATTTGCGCAACAAGGTCCTTCAAAAAAGTTTCAAAAACAAGAGAACCCAACAAAAGAAAGCAAAGCTGTTAATACTCAAGGAAAGGCAGCTACACTGAAAAATTCTTCTCATTACCAACAAAAAGCAACTCAACCAGTTTCAGCGGTAAAAGAAGCTACTTTGAAGGCAGAGCCTGTCGAAAGAAAAAGATAATCAGTGCCAGAAAAATAGTTAAAAAGCAACATGAAATATCGTGTTGCTTTTTTTTATTTTTTATAAGAGATGTGTGTTTCACAAACTTATAAAGTTGTTTTGGTCGGGCGGATTTCTATTTTACTAGGAAGTACATTGGCATTCATTTTTAGTAAATCTACAATCAGCTGCCCCATATCTTCTGGTTGGATTTTCCAGGCATCTTTTTCGTTTGGTACATGACCATTGAAATGTGAGGTTACCGATCCGGGCAAAATTGTGGTACATTTCACGTCATAATTACGTAAATCGAGCATGGCAGCTTGTGTAAACCCTACTACACCAAACTTAGAGGCATTGTAAGCTGTGCCATTTGCAAAAAAGTTCGTACCGGCCAAACTAGCAATTGTTATATAATATCCTTTATGTTCTTTGAGTTGTTCTACTGAAGCTTTTAGGGTATGGAAAACACCCGTTAGATTGGTGTCTATCATCGAGTGCCAGTCTTCTAAAGCAAGTTGATCTATTGGGGCGAATTTTCCCAATCCGGCATTGGCAATTACTACATCAACTTTGCCAAATTCTTTTACAATTGTTTCGATGGCTTTTACTTCGTCTTCATAATTTCTTACATCCGACACAATTGCCAAAACATTTTGGTTACCCAAGGCGTGTTTTGCTTGTTCGATGCTTTCTTTGTCGCGCCCAGATATCGCCACTTTCATGCCAGCTTCTATGAGGGTGTGTGCGATTCCGAAACCGATTCCTTTCGAACCGCCCGTTATATATGCTACTTTATCTTTTACAGTATTCATAGGATCATAATTTTGGTATTGCTTCTATTAACTCTTTGGTATATATTGTTTTAGGATGATTGTATACCTGGTCCGCATCTGCTAATTCTTTCATTTGACCGTGTTGCATCACTAAAAGCTGATCGCTCATATATTTAACGACAGCCAAATCATGAGAAATAAAAATATAAGTAAAATGAAATTCTTTTTTCAGATCGTTCAGCAGGTTAAGCACCTGTGCCTGAACAGATACATCTAGTGCAGAAACACTTTCGTCGCATATAATGAATTGGGGTTTTAGAGCCAGCGCTCTTGCAATTCCTATACGCTGGCGTTGCCCACCCGAAAATTCGTGAGGATATTTCTTCAATGCCTCTACCGATAAATTTACTTTTTCGAGCAAATGAGCTGCCTTTTCTACTCTTTCTTTATTGCTTTTTCCTATACCATGAATTTTCATCGGTTCGGTGAGAATGAGTTGAATGGTATGACGAGGATTTAGGCTCGAATAAGGATCCTGAAAGATGATTTGAATATCTTTTCGTAATCGGCGAATATCTTCTTTTTTCATCTTTAAGATATCTTGTCCTCGAAAATAGATTTCACCACTAGTCGGTTTTTCTAGTAAAAGAAGGGTGCGTGAAAGTGTTGTTTTTCCGCTTCCAGATTCTCCTACCAAACCAAGTGTTTCACCAGGATATACTTTGAAACTAATGTGATCTACAGCTTTTACTTGCACCTCTTCTTTTCCAAACCAATGCGATTGTGTGAAGTATTTTTTTAGATTTTTCACTTCTAGTAAAGGTGCTTGTTCGTATAAGGCTCGGTGGTCAGCAGCTCGTTCTTCATCACTATAAATTTCGGCATAGAAATCCTTATTTTTCATAAAATCTGTTACGGTTGGTAAACGCTTATAGCGTGTATCTAGGCGCGGACGACAAGCAATTAAGCCTTTCGTATAGTTTTCAGCAGGTTGATGAAAAATTGTCTCTACCCGTCCTTGTTCTACAACTTTCCCCTGATACATCACCAAAACTTCTTCGCTCACATTGGCAATTACTCCTAAGTCGTGCGAAATAAAAAGCATACTCATTCCCTCAGTCATTTGCAATTCTTTCAGTAAGTCGAGGGTTGCTTTTTGTACAGTAACATCCAAAGCAGTAGTGGGTTCATCGGCGATTAGCACTTCGGGCTCACAGCTAATGGCCATCGCAATCATGACGCGTTGTTTTTGCCCGCCAGATAACTCATGTGGGTAGGCTTTGTATATCCGTTCTGGGTTAGGAAGTTTTACTTTTTCGAAAAGTGCTAAAACTTTTTTTTTGGCTTGTGTGTTGTTGAGGTTTTGATGCAAAAGAATAGATTCTTCGACTTGTTTACCGCATCGAATACTTGGATTGAGAGAAGTCATCGGTTCTTGAAAAATCATTCCTAATGAATTTCCACGAAGAGAAGCATATTCTTTTGAGTTGATTTTTGTCAGGTCGATGAGTTGATTATTGGTTTTGAAAAGAATTTTACTCTCGGGATCTATGTTTGCGTTTTTATTGAGCAAGCCCATGATTGCCAATGATGTAATCGATTTTCCGCTGCCAGATTCTCCTACCAAACCCAAGGTTTCTCCTTTGTTTAGTGTGAAGCTTACGCGGTCTAGAACTTTCTTATGGCCAAAGCTCAAACTTAGATTTTCTATTTTCAGTATCCAATCATTCATCCCTCAAAAATAATCTCTTTAACAATCAAATTAAAATAAAAGGCAAAGAATCTAAAATTTTTCTAACTTTGCTTAGAATTCAAAAAAATACTAAATTCGGTAATCGGATTCCTAACTCTTAAAAAAAATCAACTGAGTTAGTTTTAATTATATAGAATGGACACACACTCCCAGATGATGACGTTGATGGCAACAACAGTGGGTCACAATGTCACCGGTGAAATTTCAGTTTTCAAGCTGTTATTAACTATTTTCCTTGTTTTATTGAATGGTTTTTTTGTTGCAGCAGAATTTGCAATCGTAAAAGTTAGAAGTTCACAAATAGAAGTTAGTCATGATATTAACTCTCGAATGGCTTCTACTGCAAAAATCATTGTTAATAATTTAGACTCCTATTTAGCTGCTACGCAACTTGGGATTACCTTGGCTTCTCTAGGTTTGGGTTGGGTAGGGGAGAGTTCTTTGTCGCCAGTCATCGTAAAAATCTTTATGATGGTAGGCTTAGATAGCCCAGAGTGGATTAGCATTGCCAACAAAGTAGCTTTCCCAACGGCATTTGTCATCATCACGATTTTGCACATTGTGTTTGGGGAATTGGCACCGAAGTCTTTGGCAATTCAATTTCCTACCAAAACAACCTTTACGGTTGCATTACCTTTGCGTATTTTCTATTTTGTTTGTCGTCCAATTATTTGGTTGATGAATGGTTTTGCAAATATGATTCTTAGAGTTTTTGGAATCAGACCAATTCATGGAGGAGAAATCCACAGTGAAGAAGAACTTAAAATGATTATTACCGAAAGTCAAGAAGGTGGTGCTATTGAAGAGTCGGAACGAAATCTCATTCAGAATGTATTCGAGTTTGATGATCGTCGGGTATTGAATATTCAGACTTTGCGTAAAAATGTTTCAGCTATCGAGATCAAGTCTACCGTAAAAGAATCGATTGATTATGCGATACAAGAGGGGTATTCTCGATATCCTGTATACGAAGATTCGTTAGACAATATTGTGGGTGTTTTATACACAAAAGATTTAATGAAATCCCTATTGGCGAACCCCAACCAGACTGATATCCGTGGCTTGTTGCGCGAACCGATTTTTATTTCAGAGTCGGCTTTGATAAAAAATGTGCTGAAGCAATTTCAGAAAAAACACTTACAGTTGGCTGTAGTAACCAATGAGGTTGGAGAAATGAGCGGTGTAGTAACGATGGAAGATATTCTAGAAGAACTCGTAGGAGAAATACAAGACGAATATGATAACGAAGACCCAATAGTTACGAAGGTTGCCGATGGTGCTTACCGAGTAAATGCTCATAAAACCATTATAGATATCAATCGCCTATTGCCTTATCAGTTCGAAGAAAGCGAACATTACGATACGTTGGCTGGTTTGATTAGCGAAGTTTACTATGATCGAGATTTGGAAGTTGGTGATGAGATTGACTTGGAAGCTTATACCGGGAAAATCATAAAGATGTACCGTAATTCTGTAGAAATTATTTTACTGAAAGTGAAAATAATTAAAGAAGATCTAAGAGAAGACTCAGAAAAAGAAGAATAATATAAACGCCTGAAAATTTTCAGGCTTTTTTTGTGTTTGATAATCAAACCCAGAGGTAGGTCAATTGTTTCTTTTTGTAAATGAACCATTGTTAAAAGTTTAATTATTTGGCTAAAAAACTAACTTTGCCAAATGAAGCAATCGAAGTACTTATTTGCCGCAATTCTCACCTATTTTCTTTGGGGATTTTTTTCCTTTGGCTTGCGACCAATCAGCGATTATCCGTCGATGGAAATTTTATACTATCGTTTGTTTTTCAGTACGATTCTTTTGCTTTTGGTAGGATGTTTTCTAAGAAGAAAGAAAATAGAAGCTGATTATCAACTGTATCGATCATTGAGCAAGAAAGAACAAAACCAAATGGTTATACGATTATTTGGTAGTTCTATTGTGTTGATGTTTAATTGGTTGGCTTTCATTTATGTGATGAATCATGTGAGTGTGCAAACAGCCTCACTTTCGTATCTGATTTGTCCGGTAATTACCACATTGCTTAGCGTTTTGATACTGAAAGACCATATCGGGCGAGAAAAATGGTTTGCCATCGGGCTGAGTACTTTCGCCTGTATCATCATGGCTTTCGGGCATTTTCGCGAGTTGTATTACAGTCTCTTTGTAGCGCTTAGTTTTTCTATCTATATCATTATTCAGAAAAGACTCAATCGATTTGATAGCTTCAGTCTCTTGATGCTTCAGTTAACGATTGTTTCGGTTTTGATAATGCCTTTTTATGGTTGGAAAAGCGAACCATTTCCTACCGAAACTCGCTTCTATAAAAGTATTGCGCTGGTTGTGATTCTCTTTACGATAATTCCTATGATTCTCAATAATTTTGCCCTGAAAGGTATCGATTCGTCAACTGTCGGAATCCTGATTTATCTCAATCCGATTATCAATTTTCTTTTGGCTGTTTTCTATTACAAAGAGGCAGTTTCTTTGGAGCAAATTATCGCTTATAGTCTTATCTTTTTATCGATTCTGTTATTCAATAGCCGTAATCTGAAACAAATATTTCGATCAAAAAAACCGAAACTCTCCTAAGAAAGTGTCGGTTAATTAAAAGTTTTTTGGTTTCGATCTTTTTAATCGTTTTTATAGAATCCATTCGGAGCAATTCCTGTTTTGTATTCTTTGATAAAACTTCCGTTTGTCGAATATTCTAATACACGCCCATCCGAGTTGAAGTCGGTTGCATCTGAAATATAAATTCGGTTATCGTCTACCGTGAAACCATACATCACACCGTATTGCGAGCTCGATTCGTAGCTAAACAAAGGAGTTTCACTAAGTTTATTGTCTAATTTTTGTTTATAAACTTTGTTGGCTGAGGTATAATACAAGAAATCATCTTCGATTTTTAGATGTCCCACCATGCTAATATCACTTGGCAAATCTTGTGTTTGAATTTGATGATTGACCAAATTCATTTTCAATAAACGTTTACCACTTGTAAGAATGTAGAGCGAGTTATTTTCTTCTTCCCATGCAATCGGCGAATTATTTTCGCCCAAATCAATCTTTTTTTCAAACTGATTATTTTGTGGGTTGAGAACCATTACCGTTGTTCCTTCAGAGTAATATCCGTTCGATATATAGATTTTGTTGTTTTCTTCGGTAATTAATTCTGTGTAATCATTGGCCATTATTTTTTCCGACTTTCCACTAGACAAATCAATTACCGTGACGAAATCATCTTTCAGATTCCAAGCACCTTGATTGGTAATATACGCTTTTCCGTTATGAACCAAACCATAACGCGGCGTGTCTAAATTCTCGTTGTAGGTTTTGACATATTTAAAGGTGTTTTTATCAACAACGGTTACCGAATTCGAATTCGACGAAATGATATAAGCATACTTCTTGTCGAAAAACATCGATTGCAAATACGTACCTATTTCTGGTGAGTTAGGGTTTTCTTTCCGGAAAATATCCGTTTGCATCGTTCCATTTTTCAAGAAACTAATCGATGAGGATGTAGGCGAAGAGTTTCCTTCGTTCAGAATGAAAAATCCTTTGGCGTATGTGCCAACTTCTTCGGGTTCGCTAATCGTGTGATCATCATCATTGTTACAAGCCGTAAAAAGCAAAGCAACAGCTGCGAAAAGATAAGGATACGATTGTTTTTTTAGTTGTACCATATAGTAAAAATTTAAAATTCATTTGGTTGGGAAAATTGCAGCCTCGTGTCGAGTAGTCTTGGGCTACTATAATTCTGTGAGCGAAAAATAGTACTTCCGAGTAAACTCAGTATAAACAGATTCTTTCTACCAAAACATTCCGTTAGCTACCTACTCAAAAAAGACAAAATCATCTTGCAGATAACGAGAATTATTCACATTTCGTATATGCTCTTGTTTCTAAGCAAATAGAGAGGTTTGGTAAAAGCAACTCGAAAGAAAAGACCAAAAATACTTCTTTTTTCAGAATGTATAAGAAGAAACTGAGCAAAACAAAGCAAAATTGTTTACATTTGTCATTAGAAAAATTAAGTAACAAATCAGATGGCAATAAAAACATTTAGGGAAGTTATCGCCGAAGCGATGAGCGAAGAAATGAGACGTGATGCTTCCGTATATTTGATGGGTGAAGAAGTGGCCGAATACAATGGTGCTTACAAAGCTTCGAAAGGTATGTTGGATGAATTCGGACCAGGAAGAGTTTTGGATACCCCAATTTCTGAGGGTGGTTTTACCGGAATAGGAGTTGGCTCTACCTTAACGGGTTTACGACCAATTATCGAATTCATGACGTTTAACTTTTCATTGGTTGCCATTGATCAGATAATCAACAACGCAGCTAAAATTTACCAGATGTCAGGAGGGCAATTCAACTGTCCGATTGTTTTCCGTGGGCCTACCGCTTCTGCAGGTCAGTTAGGAGCAACCCACTCACAAGCATTCGATAGTTGGTATGCAAATGTTCCGGGACTGAAAGTCGTTGTACCGTCTAATCCCTATGATGCAAAAGGTTTATTGAAGAGTGCTATACGTGACAATGATCCAGTTATTTTCATGGAATCTGAGCAGATGTACGGTGACAAAATGGAAATTCCGGAAGAAGAATATTTAATTCCGATTGGTAAAGCCGATATCAAACGAGCAGGAAAAGATGTAACCCTTGTTTCTTATGGTAAAGTAATCAAGCAAGCGTATGCTGCTGCCGACGAATTGGCAAAAGACGGAATAGAGGTAGAAATCATCGATTTACGCACAGTACGTCCTTTGGATTATGAAACAATCTTCCAGTCGGTGAAGAAAACCAATCGCTTGGTAATTTTAGAGGAAGCATGGCCGTTTGCCAATGTTGCTTCAGAAATAACTTACATGGTACAGAAAAAAGCATTCGATTATCTAGATGCACCAATTATCCGTATCAATACCAAAGATACTTCGGCACCTTATGCTCCAAATCTTTTCGAGCTATGGTACCCACAAGTAAAAGAGGTAGTAGAAGCTTTGAAAACTGTGATGTATAAATAATTTTTTTATACAAAACCCAATCAGAGGAAATGGCAATTTTATCGGAGAGATGGTGTGGTAAGTATTTAGCATGCAATACACTACTGCGTAGCATCGATTACTATCCAGTACAAAAATAAAAGATAAAAATCATATCCAATACCTATGAGTCTAGCATACAATTTGCTAGACTTCGTTTTTTATACCTATGAAGAAATTATTTATTATTCAATTGTTTTTGAGCATGTGGTTTTTGCAGGCACAAGTAAAAATCCAGGGAACGATTTACGATTCTCTCAATCAGCAACCAGTTGCCTATGCAGATGTATCTTTACCTGAACTAAAATTGGTTACCACTACAAATACAGATGGTACTTTTTATATAGAATCGAAGACAGATGCTACTTTTTTAGTGATAAGTAAATACGGATACCAAGACCGAAAGGTTACTTTGGAGAACAAAATCAATTATAATTTTCAGTTGTTTCTGCAACCCGATAAAGAAGATGATCGTTGGATGACCGACGATTCGGGTGCAATAGAATTGCAAGGAGCAGTTGTAACTCAAAAGAAACAACGATACAAAAAAAAAGAAAATCCAGCCTATGCTATTTTGCGCAAAGTGTGGGAAAAGAACCGAAAAAATGGATTAGAAACGGTTCCGCAATACGATTACAAAGAATACGAAAAACTGCAATTCGATCTTAGTAATATCGACAGCACTTTTATGAAGCAAAAAATCTTCCGCAAGATGGAGTTTATTTTCGAACGGATGGATACTTCGGCTATCAACGGGAAAACCTATTTACCAGCCTTCCTCAATGAATCTATTTACCGTGTTTCGGGGACTAATCTACCCAACAAAACCCAAAGAAAAGAATTATTGGGCAACAAAACATCTGGTTTTGATAACAATGAGCTGGTCGCCCAAACAGTGAAAAATCTCTTTCGAGAAATCAATATTTACGATAATCGACTCAACTTTTTAGACATCAATTTTGTGAGTCCGATAGCTAAAGATGGTTTTGCCACTTACGAATACGAACTGCGGGATACCTTGGATATTGATGGTGATTTGAGTTATCGAATAAAATATTATCCACGACGATTAGGCGAATATACCTTCAAGGGAGATATTTATATCAGCACAGAACATTTTGCCGTGAAAGAAATCGTGATGGAAAGCACCAAAGACATGAATGTAAACTTTGTTCGCAATATCTTTTTAGATCTACTATACGAAATAGAAAGTGATGAGGTATATTATCCGTTGCGCTATTATTCGATGATGGACATGTCGTTGCTCAACAAAAAAGAAAACAGCAAAGGATTGTTTGTTCATCGAACAGTCGATTATTATCAATACGATTTCAAGACACGATTTCCACAAGCGTTTTATGAAGAAAAGTTAGACCCATCCAAATCGGTAATCAATCTGCAAAACGATGAATTTTGGGTAACGAACCGACCGAGTGAACTCACCGAAGAAGAAAAAGGAGTGTATCGAACCCTAGAAGAACTCAACAAAGTACCGAAATTCAAACGAATTGTTAAAGGTATAGAAACTTTAAGTTCGGGTTATTACAATCTATTTAATTCTCTTGATATCGGAGACCTGTATTCGACTTTTGGCTATAATAAAATAGAAGGTTTTCGTTTGCGTGCCGGTGCAAGAACCTATTTTTCACAAAACGATAGGTGGCGTGTGGCGGGTTATACGGCTTACGGGTTTAAAGATGAGAAATTCAAATACGGTGTAGAAGCCCGTTATATGTTTAATCAGTATAATCGTTTTCAGATAGGGGTAGGAACCAAACGAGATGTGGAACAATTGGGTTCTCAGCTCACAGCTTCAGACGGCATCATGACGCGCAGCTTTGCTTCCTCGTCGATTCTTTCGCAAGGAGGCAACAATGCTTTTCTCAGTAACCATAATATTAGCAATGCATATCTTTCGATCGAACCGTGGAAAAATGTAGTCCTTCGGGTCGATGGAAATTATCAACGCATCAAATCTGCCAATACAGAAGAATTCAAAATCAATTATTTAAAAAACAATCAAGAACATTCTACCCTCACCAACTCGAGTGTAAGTTTCTCGATTATTGCACGACCAAAAGCCAAATATGCACAGTGGGGAATCGATCGTCACGAGGTCAGTACCTTGGCAGCAACCATAATGATGCGTTATACAAGAGGACTGAAAGGCGTGATGGATTCTGATTTTGCTTTCGATAAACTACAATTCCGATACAATCAACCAATTTTGATAGGATCATTCGGAAAAACATGGATCACCGTAGAAGCCGGAAAAACCTTTCAGGCAGTACCGTTGAGTTTGCTTAGTGCATTGCCCGGGAACGAAAGCTATGGATCGGTACAAGGGACTTTCTCGCAGTTGGATTATTATGAATTTGTCACCGATGAATATGCCTCTTTGCAATGGGAGCATCATTTCAATGGCTGGCTATTCAATAAAATACCATTACTCAAAAAACTAAAATTACGCGAAGTTGGTTTCTTGCGAGCCGCAACCGGTAATATTTCTCAAGCAACCAAAGAACTCAACCGATCGACAATCAATTATATTGCACCCCATGAACAAATCTATTTCGAATATGGATTTGGAATAGAAAATATCGGAATCGGAAACATTCGTCCGTTACGAATTGATTTTAATTGGCGAGGAAATTATAATAATTTGCCAGATGTTCGTAAATTTGGCGTCACTATCGGAACGCAATGGACATTCTAGGTAGGAAATACAACGAAATTAATAATAGAATAAAAAAACATAGTTTAAATGACATTTGACGCAATCATCGAAATCCCACGCGGATCTCGCAACAAATACGAAATGGACCACGAAACAGGAATGATTCGTTTCGATCGTGTATTGTATTCACCAATGTTTTATCCAGCAGATTACGGTTTTGTACCCGATACTCTAGGTCTAGACGGTGATCCTTTGGATGTTTTGGTATTCTTAACCGAACCTACATTCCCAGGATGTCTTATCGAAGTGAAGCCAATTGGCGTATTGAACATGTCGGATGACAAAGGTCGCGACGAAAAAATTATTTGTGTGCCAGTAGCAGACCCAACATGGAATCAGTTAGAGAACATCGAGGATATGAATTCGCATACGCTGAAAGCAGTAGAGCATTTCTTCAAAACTTACAAAGATTTAGAAAACAAAACTTGTGTCGTAGAAGGTTACGGTGATAAAGAGCAAGCTTTGCAAATCATTCAAGAAGCATTCGACCGTTTCGTTCCGTCACAAGCCTAAGGTAAACATATACTAAGTATCAGAAACCTTTTTGCCATTTTTTTGGTAGGAAGGTTTTTTTATAAAATTGATTTCGAATAAGATAATTCCTAAACTTCTGAAAAAACAAAAATATATTTGGATAAATGAAAAATGAATCCTTATATTTGCAGTCCCAGATGAGTTGGTGCCTTAGCTCAGTTGGTAGAGCAAAGGACTGAAAATCCTTGTGTCCCTGGTTCGATTCCTGGAGGCACCACAAAAAAGCCTTTTTTTTAAAAGGCTTTTTTTATTCTTCAAATTATCTTAACTTTTCGTGTCCTAGTTTTTGTATATTTGTAGCCTAAATTCTTAGTCACTGATGGAGATTGGACAACGACCATGGGGCTCATATTATGTTTTAGAGGCCACTGAAACCCATAAAGTAAAACGAATAGAGGTGAATGTAGGTGCGCGTTTATCGTACCAATATCATCGTTATCGAGCAGAGGTTTGGACCATTATCCAAGGTGAAGCAAAAGTAACATTAGACGATGTAGAAACACTTTATCATCCTGGTCAAGTAGTAGAAATCCCTTTGAATGCAAAACATCGTATAGAAAACATAGGAAAAACCCCTTTAATTTTTATCGAAGTACAGTTTGGCGAATCTTTTGATGAAGATGATATCGTGAGAATAGAAGATGACTATTCTAGAATATAACAATAATTACAACCTAGACTTTATTATTAAGAAACATCGATTATGGAAAACAAAAAAGTAGGAATTACGTTCAGTGCTTTTGATTTACTGCATGCTGGACATGTGAAAATGCTAGAAGATGCAAAAGCCCAATGCGATTATTTGATTGTTGGCTTACAAACCGACCCAACCATTGACCGTCCAGAAAAGAACCGTCCAACTCAAACCGTGGTTGAACGTTATATACAACTCAAAGCTTGTAAATATATTGATGAGATTGTTCCTTATGCAACCGAACAAGACTTAGAAGACATCTTACGATCGTTCAAAATCGATGTTCGTATTTTGGGAGAAGAATATAAAGACAAGAATTTCACTGGACGAGAGTATTGTGAAGAGAAAGGAATCGAGTTGTATTACAATAGCAGAGATCACCGTTTCTCGAGTACCTCATTACGAAAAGTTGTTTTTGAAAAAGAAAATTTAAAATTGAAGAAAATTCAATAAATAAAGAGTTTTCAATCAAATAGTATAAAAGAGCGAATACTCTTTTAACTTGTATAGAATAAAATCAATTCATGGAAAAGATTCTTATCACCGGAGGAGCTGGATTTATCGGCTCTAACCTCACTGAATATTTTTTAGCCAAAGGCTACCAAGTAAGATGTTTAGATAATTTTGCAACAGGGCATCGTCACAATATCGAACCTTTCTTTGCTAACTCGAATTATCAATTAATCGAGGGAGATATTCGTGATTTAGAGACTTGTAAAAAAGCAGTAGAAGGAGTGGATTATGTGTTGCATCAAGCAGCTTTAGGTTCGGTTCCTCGTTCAATCAATGATCCAATTACTTCCAACGAAGTCAATGTGTCGGGTTTCCTCAATATGTTGGTAGCAGCTCGTGATGCGAGAGTCAAACGTTTTGTGTATGCAGCATCATCGTCTACCTATGGCGACTCAGAAAGTTTACCAAAAATAGAAGATGTCATCGGGAAACCTTTGTCACCGTACGCTATAACCAAGTATGTAAATGAACTGTATGCCGATGTATTCAGTAAAACATATGGTTTATCGTGCATTGGTTTACGTTATTTCAATGTATTTGGACGACGTCAAGATCCCAACGGAGCGTATGCAGCTGTGATTCCTTTGTTTGTGAAACAATTCATGAACCACAAATCGCCTACCATCAACGGTACAGGTGATTATTCGAGAGATTTCACCTACATCGACAATGTAATCCAGATGAATGAGCTGGCAATGCTGACAACCAACTCAGAAGCTATCAACACAGTCTACAATACTGCTGTAGGAGATCGAACAACGCTAAATGACTTAGTTGCATATCTGAAAGAATATCTAAGCGAATACGACGTAGAGATTGCCAATGTAGATGTTATCCATGGCCCGAACCGAGTAGGAGATATTCCGCACTCGTTAGCATCGATAGAGAAAGCGCAGCGATTATTAGGTTATCAACCCTCGCATACGATAGGGAAAGGTCTAAAAGAAGCTGTAAAATGGTATTGGGAAAATTTGAAGGAGTAAGGAGGATGTTTAATCGTGGAGAGAGTTTAATCGTTGAGATAGTATATCAGTTAACCAATTAATCGAATCCACAGTTCTCCGATTCCACAGTTACTCGTTTAACCGTCGAGGAAGATGAATCGTGGAGAGAGTATATCAGTTAACCAATTAAACAGTTACACGATTCCCCGATTCCACAGTTACTCGTTTAACCGTTGAGGAAGATGAATCATGGAGAGAGTTTATCAGTTAACCAATTAAACAGTTACACGATTCTCCGATTCCCCAGTTCACGCGTTCACACTTAACAAAAAAATAAACACACAAATAAAATTATGAATAGCAAACATAAAATAGCAGTCATCGGATTAGGATACGTAGGATTACCATTAGCGAGATTATTCGCAACCAAATACCCTACAGTAGGTTTTGATATCAATCAAGCACGAATTGCCGAACTTAATAGCGGTACAGACTCAACACTAGAAGTTGAAGATGCTATTTTACAATCTGTACTGGTTACAGAGAATCCTTATACAACACAAACTAAGGGATTATTTTGTTCGGCAAACTTAGACGATATCAAAGATGCCAATATATACGTAGTAACCGTTCCTACACCAGTCGATAAACACAATAAACCAGATCTAACTCCTTTATACAAATCATCAGAAACAGTCGGTAAAGTTCTGAAAAAAGGAGATATCGTGATCTACGAATCAACCGTATATCCTGGTGTTACCGAAGAGGAATGTGTACCCGTTTTGGAAAAAGTATCGGGACTGAAATTCAATCAAGATTTCTTTGCAGGTTACTCTCCAGAGCGCATCAACCCAGGAGATAAAGAACATACCGTAGAAAAAATACTAAAAGTAACCTCAGGCTCTACTCCAGAGATAGGTAAAATCGTAAACGATTTATACAAATCAGTAATTACTGCAGGTACACATTTAGCACCGACCATCAAAGTAGCTGAAGCTGCCAAAGTCATCGAGAACTCTCAACGCGACATCAATATTGCGTTTGTCAATGAATTGGCAAAGATTTTTAATTTATTAGATATCGATACGCATGCCGTGCTAGAAGCAGCCGGAACCAAATGGAATTTCTTACCCTTCAAACCAGGTTTGGTAGGTGGTCATTGCATTGGTGTAGATCCGTACTATTTAGCACAAAAAGCACAAGAACACGGTTATCATCCCGAAATCATCTTAGCAGGTCGTCGTCTTAACGATTCCATGGGCGAGTATGTCGCTTCGCAAGTAGTGAAAGCCATGATCAAAAAAGGGATTAAAGTAAACGGTGCCAAAGTACTGAATTTGGGTATTACCTTTAAAGAAAACTGCCCCGATGTACGCAATACCAAAGCAGTAGATGTGATTCGAGCACTGGAAGAATATAGCATAGATGTTACAACTTACGATCCTTGGGCAAACCCAGAAGAAGTGATGCATGAGTATGAAATCAAAAGTTGTCAAAATATCAAAGAATGTTTCTCAGACACAGATCACTCCTCAAACGATTCATCCGATAAAAAACAATTCGATGCTATTATCTTGACGGTTGCCCATAGAGAGTTTTTGGATTTGGATCTGAGTCAATTCTTGAAAGAAGTTGGCGTAGTTTATGATGTAAAAGGAATCTTGGAACAAGCAGATAGTAGATTATAAACTGAAAAAAAGTAATGAAAATAACCGTTGTAGGAACAGGCTATGTTGGTTTGTCGAATGCCATTTTATTGGCGCAAAACAACGAAGTGGTTGCTCTTGATATAGTTCCCGAAAAAATAGAGCTTTTAAATCAAAAAAAATCACCAATTGAAGACAAAGAGATTGTTGACTTTTTGGCGAATAAAGAATTGAATTTTAGGGCAACTTTGGATGCAAAAGAAGCATACGAAGGAGCAACGTATGTGGTAGTTGCAACCCCGACAGATTACGACGAAAAAACAAATTACTTCAACACATCGAGTGTAGAGACTGTATTGCAAGAAGTAAATGATTATTGTCCAGAAGCTGTTGTAATTATCAAGTCAACCGTTCCTGTAGGTTTCGTAGAAGATATCAAAAATAGATTTGGGTATGAGAATGTGATTTTCTCTCCCGAGTTTCTGAGAGAGGGTAAAGCGTTGTACGACAATCTTTATCCTTCTAGAATTATTATAGGAGAAGTAAGCGAGCGAGCAGAAGTATTCGCTAACTTATTAAAAGAAGGAGCTATAAAAAAAGATATTCCTATCTTATTTACACATTCGACCGAAGCAGAGGCAATCAAACTTTTTTCGAATACCTATTTGGCTCTGCGTGTTGCGTATTTCAATGAGTTGGATACTTATGCACAAACCTATAATTTAGATAGTAAACAAATAATACAAGGTGTAGGATTAGACCCAAGAATCGGGTTGCACTACAATAATCCATCTTTTGGGTACGGCGGTTATTGTTTACCTAAAGATACCAAACAGTTATTAGCCAATTACGATGCGGTTCCGAACAACATCATTCAAGCTATTGTAGATGCCAACAGAACGCGCAAGGATTTTATTGCCGAGTCTGTTTTAGCAAAAAAACCAAACATTGTTGGGGTTTACCGCCTAATCATGAAATCGGGTTCAGATAATTTTAGAGCTTCGGCAATACAAGGCGTCATGAAACGCATCAAAGCAAAAGGTATAGAAGTCGTTGTTTATGAACCCGCCATGCAAGAAGAAACTTTTTTTGGATCAAGGGTAACCAAAGACCTCAATGCCTTTAAACAAGAATGCGATGTAATTATCTCGAACCGCATGGCAGAAGAATTACACGATGTGAAAGAGAAAGTCTATACAAGAGATTTATTTGGTAATGATTAGAGCTTATCAGAAATGCAAAAAGTTTTAGTTACAGGTGTCGCAGGTTTTATTGGCTATTTTACCGTAAAAAAATTAATGGAGCTAGGGTATGAAGTAGTGGGTTTAGACAATATAAACGATTATTACGACATAAATCTAAAATACGCACGATTAAAAGACTTAGGCTTCCGTAGAGAGGATGCTGAAGTTTGGACGAAAGAAACGCAATCTACCACGTACAAAAATCTTTCTTTTATTCGCTTAAATCTAGAGGATCGAGAAAAGCTCCCAACGTTATTCGAGAAACATCAGTTTGATGCCGTTATTCATTTAGCGGCACAGGCAGGGGTTCGATATAGTTTAGAGAATCCTATGGCCTATGTAGATAGTAATTTAGTAGGCTATGTAAATTTATTAGAATGTTGTCGTCATGCCAAGGTAAAACACCTGGTATATGCGTCTAGTTCTTCGGTCTATGGCGAAAACCCAAAAACACCTTTCGAGGAAGAGGATCGCGTAGATTATCCTGTAAGCTTGTATGCAGCTACCAAAAAAGCAAACGAATTACTAGCACACACCTACAGTCATCTGTACCAATTGCCAACAACAGGACTTCGTTTTTTTACAGTGTACGGACCGTACGGACGACCAGATATGGCACCCATGTTGTTTGTTACAGCGATAACCGAAAATCGACCAATCAAAGTTTTTAATAACGGCGATATGAGTAGAGATTTTACGTTTATCGATGATATAGTGAATGGGATTATCATCTCCTTAAAAAATCCACCAGCCAAAGATCAAGAGCATCCATATTATCAGCTTTTCAACATCGGGAATGGATCGCCAGTATCCTTAATGCAGTTCATCGAAACATTAGAAAAAGAATTGGGTAAAGTAGCAGATAAAAATATGATGCCGATGCAAGCAGGAGATGTACCAAGAACATGGGCAGAAACTACAAAACTGAATCAACTAGGGTATGATAGTACAATCAGTATCGCAGAAGGAGTGAAAGAATTTGTAAAGTGGTTCAAAGCATATAACAAACTCTCGTGAAAAACAAAATCAAACAACTTCTGAAAAATAAAGATGCAAAATCACTTATAGAGAATTTTTTCTCTTTAGGCGCTTTGCAGGTGATTAATCTAATCCTTCCGTTGGTTGTGTTACCCTACATGATAAAAACGGTAGGGTTTGATAAGTATGGAGTAGTGGTTTTAGCCGCCTCATTAATTGCATATTTTTCTTCGGTAACCGATTATAGCTTCACCATTACGGCAACCAGAGATGTGGCAGTTTTCAGGGATAGCCCCCAAAAAATCAATATCATATACAGTAAAGTATTGATCGTAAAATCAATCTTACTACTTTTCTCATGGCTCATAATCGGGATCATTGTTTTCGCCTATCTTCCTTTTTATGAAGAAAAGACAGTGTTTTTTTGTTCAGCATTGATGCTTTTTGGCTATGTGCTATTCCCAGAATGGTTTTTCCAGGGCATTGAGAAAATGAAATTTATAGCTTTCTTAAATGTAGGTATCAAGGTTTTCTTCACGGCTTGTATTTTTATATTGGTAAGAACACCAGAAGATTATTGGAAATATGCATTGCTCAATAGTATAGGATACATTGGCGCTGGACTGATTGGGCAGTATTTGTTAATAAAAAAATACAAGCTAAAATTCATTTGGCTCAAAAATAAATATATACGTCAGACGTTCAAAAGCAACTTCCCTGTTTTTATCAATCGGTTTGTACCTAATCTGTACAACAATACAAGTACATTTTTATTAGGGGTTTTAGCCAATACAAGTTCGGTCGGATTGTACGATGCAATAAAAAAAATCATCGATTTAGGAGTAATGGTCATAAGTGTCATTTCTCGTGTGTTTTTCCCATATCTAAATAGGAACAAAGCTGGATTTGCACAATATATGAAAGGAATGATTATAGTAGGAGCAATTCTGGCAGTTTCGCCAATAATATTTTATAAAATTGTTTTTTGGTATCTTAACATTCAAGATGCTGATGCTTTTTGGGTATTACTTGTTCTTTCAATAGGCTTATTCTTTATTACTTTGTACGATGTGTTTGGATTGAATTATTTCATCGTAAACAGAAAAGATAAGATTGTAATGAGAAACACATTAATGGCATCTCTTGTAGGATTGGTATTGGCTTATCCACTCATATCCTATTTTGGGATTATAGGAGCTGCAATCAACTTAACATTAGCAAGAGTGATAATGGGAGGAGGTATGGCATACAATTATATTAAAAAGAAAGTTTAATCTTTTATTTAGAATAAAACCCTAGAACAATCCGTTTTTCACAATACGCAGGAAGACCTTTTTTGGGTGAATATACAGACGAAATAATAAAATATATAAAAAATATCAAATAATGAAAACAGTTGGATTTCCAATAAGTCAAAAAAATAACGAGAAAAGAAGATGTTTAATACCATCTGATATAGCTAAAATAAAGCATAAAAAACAAATTTATATCGAAACAGGTTATGGCGATGTTTTAGGATATAGTGATGAAGACTATCTACAAGCAGGAGTAAATGTTGTATCCCAAGAAGAAGTACTGAGCAAAGACATTATTTGCGATGGGAAAATAGGCGATGCAGCATATTTGCCACAATTAAAAAATCAAACTATTTACGGTTGGGTACATGCCGTGCAAAATAGAGATATTACAGATATCATGATTGACAATTCCCTAACAGCTTATGCATGGGAAGATATGTTCGAAGATGGGCGTCATACATTTTGGCGAAACAATGAAATAGCCGGTGAAGCTGCAATCATGCATGCATATACCTTGTATGGTGTATTTCCTTATGATACAAAAGTTGCGATTATCGGAAGAGGAAATATCGGAAAAGGAGCATTGAAAATTCTCACCTTTATGGGGGCAGATGTCACTGTATATGATCGAAAAACAGAAAAGCTTTTTCAGAAAGAGTTAGATCAATATGATGTAATAGTAAACTGTATTCTTTGGGACACAAAACGAACGGATCATATTATTTATAAACAAGATTTGAAACGCATGAAAAAAGGTGCTTTGATTATAGATGTGAGCTGTGACCGTAACGGAGGAATAGAAACATGTATTCCTACTACCATGGACAATCCGACGTACGAAGTCGATGGTATAGTGCATTATGCAGTAGATCATACGCCGTCTATCTTTTATAAAACAATCTCTAGAAGCTTGAGTAAAGAAGTTGCTAAAACTATAGACTTTTTAATAGAAGATAATCCTACAGAGGTATTAAAAAACGCCTTAATTGTAGAAAATGGTATAGTGAAAGATCAAAGAATTAATGATTTTCAAAAAAGATAAAAATAATGCTTAGCAGAACCCAAATAAAAGATATTGTTTTTTCGATACCGTTCCTCAAAAAATATTACATCAAAAGAAGAATTAAGACGACAAACGACTTAATTCCACTCGATCGTTTAGATGAAGAGCTCAATAAGGCCGAAGTCGTATTACTAGATAATTCGATTGATAAAAATATAAAAGTAGGTTTAGTAAAAGACGGGGACGATTACGAGGGATATGTGAAAGAACGTTCATACTATCCTAAATACGAGCGCTTCCTCAAAAACAACAACATACAATACGAATATTACGATATCTACAAGAGCGATTGGCAAGAACAAGCAAAAAACTATGATGTAGTTATTTGGCATACAAGTTCTGATGTCTCGACACAAGATATTGCCACAAATAAAATTTATGTATTAGAAAAACTTTTAGGCATCAAATGTTTACCTAACTTTCATGAGATTTGGACCTATGAAGACAAAATAAATGCACATTATCTGTATCAGCGTTATGACTTACCCGAAATACCGACCTTTGTTACGCACTCAAAAGAAGACGCTTTAGCTTATATAGAACATTGCAAATTTCCTTTAATCTCTAAGCTAGCCACGGGTTCATCTTCTTATGGAGTAGACAAGATTAATAACAAAGAAGAAGCCGAAAAAGTAATTAAACAATCGTTCTCACATAAAGGAAGGAAAACCTATTTCGCTTATCAAAATCAGAAAGATTATGTGCTATTCCAAGGGTTTATAGATGACGCAACTTTCGATCTACGGATAATGGTTGTAGGTGATAAATTGCTAGGATATTATCGATACCCAAACAAAGGAGATTTTAAAGCTTCAGGTGCTGGCAATGTAGAGAAAAAAGCTATCCCGGCAGAAGCATTAGAGCTAGCATACAAAGTAAAAGAGCTATACGACGCAACCTTCTTAGCCACCGATTTGCTCTATAGTGAGAAAGAAAAGCAATATTATATCATAGAGAGCTCGGTATTTATAGGTGTTGACACCCCAGAACAGTTGGTAATAGATGGAGTCGCGGGTTACTATAAAAGAGTCGCCGAGAATAGCTATGAATTTCATGAAGGTAAATTTTGGGTGCAAGAACTAACCCTGAAAGAGTTTTTTGATAGATCCCAATAGCATAAATTAAATATATTATAAAGCAAAGGACTTCATTAAAAGTAAGCATATAAAGGAGCTGATAAATTATTTATAGTTAAAAAAATATAAGAATTGAAACAATACTTGTTACATAGAGAGGGTTTTCTGTTGAGATTTATCGTAATTTCTGTCTTTATTATTTTCGTTTTACAGTTTCCAGGATTATCCTTATTAAGAATTCCTTTGATTTTGGCTCATCTTATATTGCTTTTTCTTTTAAACTTTAAGTTGAGGAAATTAAACGCTTTGGATTTTATTTTCACTTTACTAATCACTTATGTGGTTATTCAAAGCTTTTTATTACAAGAAATCATTAGCTTGTTGTATTTTTTGCAGGCTATCATTTCTGTTGTATTATATTTTATTTTTTATTCTTATTGTTCCGTTCTTTTAAGGCAGGGCATAGAGTTGAATTTTCAAAAATTAACCAAATACATCACCTTTTTTTTACCTTTTTTTTTAATAAGTTTTCAATCTTGGTCTCTAACAAGAAGCGCAGGTTTGCTTGGGAACCCTAATATTACTGCACATGTTTTTATAATGTTAACTCCTTTCTGCTTACTTATACCACATAAAATTCGTTATTATATACTTCTATTGAGTATTGTTTTATTGGGTTTGATAATGTTTGCCTCAAGGAGTGCGTTTATGGCTTTCATTTTAGGTATTGTAGTTTATTTTACCTCGCTTTACTTTGATAGAGTTAAGTATAAGTTTTCTCTCTATTTGTTTTTTTTAGCTTTGGTTATTTATTTGTCTTATGACGCTGTTAACATAGCTATTCAAGTTATGTCCAAATACAACTACTTATTTTCTAACGTTGATTCAAGGTTGCTGTATTTGAGTTACAATGGTCGTGATTTAATTTATGATATGGCTCTCGAACGATTGAAAGGTCATGAATTGTTTGGGCTTGGCTTTGAGGGCGCTAAGTTTGAATCTGAAATGGGACATATCTTAAGTACTCATAACGGATTTCTTGAGCTTTTTATAAGAATTGGGTATATAGGGACTATAATTTTTTCAGCTTTATTAATTTTGATGATTTATAATATTTCAAAGACAAAAAATAAATATTTTAGAGGAGCAGCCCTTATGGGGTTCGTTATTATTCTTTCATTAGCAACTAATAGCTCTACTTTTTTTGTGTTCAATTATCTTTTTTATTATATCATTATAATGCATTCATTATGTGAATATGAGAAAAAAATTCAAGTCATTTACTAATATGCGTTTTACATTACTTTTTATTATTTCAGTTTTTCCCTTTGTATTCAGTCTTGGTCAAGAAATAGACTTGGAGACTTATCTTCCTAAGAACTATAGTAAAAAAGGAGATATAGACTATACTATCCATCTTCAAAAGGGTATAAATGAGAATAAAATTATTAAGATGCCAGATTTTCCGGTCTCTATAAATTCAAAAGGTTTAAAAATACCGAGCAATAGAAAAATCATTTTCCAAGAAAATTCCAGGTTAATTCTTATTCCTTCTAATACGAGAAGCTATGATATTTTAGGTCTTAATATGGTAGAAAATATAGAAATTATTAATCCAAGAATAATAGGAGAAAGGAAAGAGAACTTTGGGAAAAATAAAAGGACAGGGGAATGGGGAATGGGAATAAGCATACGGTCTTCCAAAAACATTAAAATTCTAGGTGGAGTTTTAGAGAACTTTTGGGGTGATGGCATTTATTTAGGTAAAAACAATGAATATAAAGAAATCACGAATTCAAATATTTTAATAGAAGGAACGCATATAAAGAAAGCAAGAAGGAATGGAATTTCTGTAACTACTGCAAATAATTTAATCATAAAAGACGTAAGAATAGAAAAGGTTAGTGGGAAAAGTCCACAAGCTGCTTTAGATATTGAACCTAACGGCAGAGCTGATGTTATAAAAAAGATTTCGATTATTAATTTGGAAACTATAAACAGCGGTACTGGAATTCTTATTTCTTTACGAAAATTAATCGATCGGAAACCGCAAGAAGTTTCGGTTAATATTGAAAATCATACGGATAGAAATTCAGTTCAGGCATTTAGATTCGCTGGATTTAATAATGCATATGAGCTCAATGGGTTGAAAAGGTTGACTGGAACAATTTTAGTGAATAACAGTTTGTGGGTGAACAATAAGGGTACCTTTACATACGAGAAAGGTCTAGGATTGATGCCTACCATAATTTTTAAAGGCATTACCTATAAAAAACTAAACGAAACTTTTGATCTTAAGCCTGAAAGGTTTTATTATATAACTAAGAGGGAGCCCAATATCAGATTCGAATGAAATATATAAATGGACAAGAGTATTGCTATATTATCGGTTACGAATAGGTTAGGTAGTGCGGAGCAACTATTGTTTAAAGTTGCGAAATATTATAATCTGAAAGGGTATTTAGTCACTGTTTGCTTTTGGAACGCTGATGAGTCTGAATATTGGGAGAAAGTGGTTCTTCAGAAATAAAATTTGTTTATTTAAATTTGATTCGTTATTTAAACGAAAGAATGTTTTAATTGGGTTTTTTCTTCTCATTTAACCGTGAATTCTATTTTAGATCGATTACAATGGATAAAGGTTTTTAGGGATATTGAGATTGATTTGCAGAGAATCTATAATAGTTTTTTCTCGTTTTAAACAAAACGGAATATTGTTTTTTATTTATATGTACTTGTTTAATTATATATGGTTTGGTCTACAAAATGGAGATATTGCTTTGATTATCCAAAGTGGATTGGTCTTCCTAGTCTTCCTGTTTTATATGTTATTCACCAAAAGAATAGTAATTTATAAAAATGAATAAAGTCTTTTTTTCTATCAGTGATTCGCTGGGTGGTGCAGAGCAACTTATAATGAAGTTAGCAAAAAAACATCAAAAAAACTCGAAAGTAGTTTTCCTCTTAAAAAAAAGTAACAACACATGGGTAGAACAAGGACTCGAAGTAGTATATTGTGATGGCAACCTATGGAAGTTTATAAAAACTTGTACCAACAAGAAATACGATTTCGTGTTTTCTTCACACCTAATGATGAATGCTCTGCTGGGCTTCCTAAGAACAGTTCGACTCCTAAAAACAGATAAACTAATCTGCCGAGAATCAACAACAGTATTCGAAAGATACGCAGGGTTAAAACTATTAAAATACAAGGTAGCCTACTACATAGGATATAGAAACATCGACTTATTAATAACACAAACATCATTAATGGAGTCTATTCTACTAGAAAAAGCAACCTATCTAGAAAATCGGATGACAATAAAAACTATTCCCAATTTATTCGAATTTCCAAATCATCAAGTAAAAAAACTCGACATAGACTTCCCATATATAGTAAGCGCAGGACGCTTAATCAAAGAGAAAGGATTTGATTTGCTAATAAAATCATTCTACGATATAAAACAGTTGTACCCAAATTACAAACTAATAATTCTAGGCGAAGGCAAAGAAAGAGCCACTCTAGAAAACCTAATCGAAAATCTCAACATTACCAACGATGTCCTATTGCAAGGCTTTGTAGAGAATGTTTATCCTTATTTCAAAACTGCTCAACTCTGTGTTGTTTCATCAAGAAGAGAGGGCTTCCCTAATGTTCTACTTCAAATGATGTCACAAAACAATAAGGTTGTGTCAACACTATGTGCAGGGGATATCGATAAAATCCCCAATATTATTACAGTAGCACCCAATAGTGCTCAGGAATTAACAAAAGGTATAATCAACGCATTAGAGAAAGAAGAAGATAATAAAGAATCTTTTCGGGCGTATCTTAAAAGTAGAGACGTTGAAAGTTATTATAAAAAAATTTTCGAAGCAATACAAGAAAATAAACAATCATAACCGATAGATAATTAATATCTTTGATGGATTTTAGATGCGAATTAATTGAAGATAATAATGTTCAAAGGTTGGCTTTAGGTGTAAATAAAAATAAAAAACCAATAGAAATGCAAAACAGTATTAGCCTGTGCTCCAAGAAGCAAAACATACGAATACGAAACAATCACCAATCGAGAATTTAGCTATCTACAAGCCTTCCAATACCAAAACCTACACTATGCAACAAGAACGGATACATTTTAGGGAAGACCCTATACAGTGCAGAACATCTATCTATCAAAAAACATTTACCAACAAAAATAAAGTTAATGATGAATAAGCTGATCCGTATAACCACCGTACCCCAATCATTAAGAGGTTTATTGAAAGGGCAATTAAAATTCATGTCCGAGAACGGCTTTGAAGTGATAGGGGTATCAAGTCCGGGCGAAGCTTTAAAAGATGTGGAAAAAAATGAAGGGGTAAAAACGGTAGGTATAAACATGACACGCTCCATAACGCCGATTCAAGATCTAAAAGCCTTGATACAACTCATTCAATTGTTTCGAAAAGAAAAACCACACATTGTTCATACGCATACACCAAAAGCAGGTTTGTTAGGGATGATGGCTGCAAAAATAGCAGGAGTACCGCATCGTTTACATACGGTGGCAGGTATGCCACTAACAGTAGCAACAGGCAGCAAAAGACATTTACTCAACCAAATGGAGAAGTTAACCTATGCTTGTGCAACGAAAGTGTATCCAAATTCATTTGGCTTAGAAAAAATAATCTTAGACGAGAAGTTTACTTCTCCAACAAAACTAAAAGTAATAGGCAATGGGAGTTCGAATGGAATTGACACGAGTGAGTTTGACCCCAAAAAGGTTTCAGAAGAAACAAAAAAAGAAATAAGAAAGAACTTAGGTATTAAGGAAGAGGATTTTGTCTTTTTGTTTGTGGGCCGAGTGGTGAAAGATAAGGGTATCAATGAATTGGTACAAGCATTTATCAATCTAGAAAGAAACAACACAAATTGCCATTTAGTTATTGTGGGTAGCTACGAAAATGATTTAGATCCTGTCTTGCCCGAAACAGAAAATCAAATAAATAATCATCCAAAAATACATGCAGTAGGTTATAAATCAAATGTGATTGATTACTTTGCTATGGCAGACGTTTTGACGTTTCCAAGTTACAGAGAAGGCTTCCCCAATGTAGTGATGCAGGCGGCTGCAATGCAACTAAACTGTATTGTTTCAGACATTAATGGTTGTAACGAAATTATCACAAACAGCCAGAATGGATGGATAGTTCCTGTTAAAGATATAGAAATACTCGCCAATAGAATGCAATGGTGTGTAGATAATCCTATAGAATCGATGGCAATGGGCATGAAAAATAGAGAAATCATGATTTCGGATTATGAAAGAAGTTATGTTTGGAAAGAAATAGTAAAAGAATATAAGAAATTGAGATAATGTATAAAAATTTTATAAAACGAATTTTAGATATACTCGTTGCGCTAGTGGGGCTGTTGATTTTATCCCCAATTTTTATCATAGTAACTATTGGTTTATATTTTGCCAATCAAGGCAAACCGTTCTTTTTCCAGGAGCGTCCAGGACTGAACGAAAAGATCTTCAAGATCATCAAATTCAAAACCATGAATGATAAGACAGATGAGCAAGGAAAATTATTACCAGATGCCGATCGTTTAACGCCAATAGGAGCATTTGTGCGCAAAACCTCCTTGGATGAAATTCCGCAGCTGATTAATGTACTCAAAGGAGATATGAGCCTGATCGGACCCCGTCCTTTGCGTACGTATTATCTGCCATTGTACAATGAAGAACAAAAGCGACGTCATGAAGTACGTCCAGGGATTACAGGTTGGGCACAAGTGAATGGACGTAATGCCATTTCGTGGACGAAGAAGTTTGAGTTAGATGTCTTTTACGTGAATAATATTTCTTTCGCTCTAGATCTGAAAATCTTTTTCTTAACGATTAAAAAGGTTCTTGTGCGTGAGGGCATAGCAAAAGAAGGTGAAGTAACAACTGTACCATTTGATGGAACTAATTAAAAGTTGTATGAAAGAAAAAGCAATTATAGTTGGAGCAGGTACCTATGGCCAAGTATACTCAGAGTACTTAAAAGATGAGTATCAAATAATTGGATTTATAGACGACGATTTATGTTTACGAGATACAGAAATTAACAACATTAAGATTTTAGGTGATTTTGAATATTTATTGAAGAATATTGATAAGTCGGTAAATGTATTTATACCTATTGGAAATAATACTGTACGTTGTAATTTATTGCAAAAATTAATGCAATCTGGGTTTAATACACCCAGTTATATTCATCCAACGTGTAATATTCATAAATCTGTAAAGATTGGTAAATGTGTGTACATTCTTCCGAATTCTAATATAATGCCATTAACTCAATTAAAAGATTTTGTTCTAATTAGTATGGGGGTAAATATTGCTCATCACACTATAATTGAGGAAGGTTGTTTCTTTTCTCAAGGTAGTAATATTGGAGCAAACATACATTTTGAGAAAAATGTATTTTGTGGTATTGCTTCGACCGTGATGACAGGAGTTAAAAAAGTAGGAACAGACTCTTTTATTGGCGCTGGTGCGGTCATTATTAAAGATGTTCCCGATGGTGCTACGGTAGTAGGTAATCCAGGAAGAATCATTAAACAAAAATAACCATGAAAACCCTTTTCTTTTTTTTCACTATTTGTCTTTGGGTATCTTTTTCAGGATTTGCACCAGCCAACTTTACGCATGAAAATATAACTGATATTGCCAAAGAGCAAGTAGTTTATATTACCAAAACAGGGAAGAAGTATCATAAGGGAAGTTGCCATCACTTAAAGAAAAGCAAAATAGAAATCAACAAAAAACAGTCCAAGAAAGAGAATACACAGCTTGTGGACTGTGTAAACCCCAATCCCCAATCCCTAGTCTCTACTCCCCAATCCCCAATCCCTAGTCTCTAGTCCCCAATCAATCATACTAATAAAAAAATTCTACCCAGTTCACTACCAAGCAGAATTTTTATAAGGACAAGGTTATAGGGTAAAAGCAGTTATTGTATCAATTTCTGTAAAACTTCTGGTTGATCTGTTGTGATATAATCGATTTTTTGATTTAGCAACATTTGCATATCTTTTTCTTTATTGACTGTCCAAGCATTTACGATTAAACCAAGCTTATGAGCTTCTTCAATCCAAGTAGGATTTTTCTCGAACAAAGAGAAATGATAATCAATTCCAGTAAAACCTAATTGCTTTATTTCGGTCGGTGTTAAATCTCCTTTGAGATAAGAAACATGACTTTTTGGGTTATACTTCAACAAAAGCTCGCAAATGTTTTTGCTAAAAGAAATGTATTCTACCTGATCTTCTACCCCTAGTTTTTTTACCAATGCTAAAGTTGCTAAAACGACACGATTTTCATTTTCTTTTGTTTTATGAGGCTTTATTTCATAAATCAATTTCAGATCTGGATATTTTTTTCCTTCAGTTAAATATTGCTCAACGGTAGGGATTGTTTCTCCGTTGGGTAGCGTTAGCTTTTCGATCATACTGTACGGATTACGCTCGATATCCACACCCTGTATATCCGCATCGTGATGCACGACCAATACCCCATCGCTCGTAATATAAACATCAAACTCACTCCCGTAAGCGTTTATGGTATTCGACATTTTTAGAGCTTGAAGAGAGTTTTGTGCATTATTTGGCGTGTCCCAATAACCACGATGGGCAATTACTTTTGTCTGAGCATTGAGCATAGCTGTAAGCATAAAAAAAACTAATAAAAATACCTTATTCAATTTGTTTTGCATGATAGAGAGTATTGATTAAAAAGAAAATCTTAAACCGTTTCGTATTGGATACGGATTTCCAGAAATGCTTGGCTGGTTTTCCGACAGGCAAATATACACGTAGGCAAAACCCCAAGTGTTACGACAGTTTAATCGTTTGGTTAGAGAAAGGTTAATCAACACAGCAAGACTTAAACCTACCCAAAAAATAAAAAAACAAAACCAACAATAAGATTCCTATGCCTGTAGAAACAAAATAAAAAACAAACCAATTCGTTTTATAGTATATTTACCAAAAAGTTTCTATCCATTATGAAGAAGAATACATATTACCTACTTATCATTACAATATTAATGAGTTTTTTCGCCTGTATGTCGTACGACGAAGAAGACTATAATTTTGGGACAAAAGAAACCTTTACCTTTGATGACGTTTTGTATGTGCTCAACGACTCTTTGAATGCACAAAACCCAACGGCCGAGTTTATAAATTTAGGAACAAATGAAAATGGCTTGAAAAAAGGAAAGTTTGTTTTGACAGGCTTTTTGAAGGAAAATACCGAAGATAAAGAAAAGAAGGTTATTCTTAGCTCCATTTTTTATTTTGATACGATAAAAGGATGGACAGGTGAATACACCAAAAATGACAACAGAAAACCTTCTCATTTTTTTGATCCGCAAGAAACCTATTACGAATTAACTTCTACAGGAGAAAAAATCCTCGCCAAAGATGGTTTTTTCAGGATAAAAGATCATGGGCATAATCTTGTTACCCTACAAATCGATCTACAATACAACGATGATAAACATGCAAAAGCATTAATTTCTAGAAAATTTAAAATAGAATAAAAACAGAAGCAACATTGTTACGTAAAATAATAACGGTACCCTCAGGGTGCCGTTATTATTTTACGTAACAATGTTAAACATACGTTAATTAGTAAAGAGTTTAAGCAAGAAGTATGATGCTATCCATATTTTTGCAAATTAATAAAATTTTGTGTATTTATTATAACGGGATAATTGAGTTATTAGAGTTCATCTATATTCTAGTAGACCGTTTCTATAGGCTTATGTTTTTTCTGACGTAGGCTGAATATTTTTTGCTTCTATTACCTTATCTTATGCACAAGTAGGCATTACCAAAAAAACCGAAATTGATATCCATCAACATGCAATTCTTCAACTCGATGGAGAAGACAATGGAGAATACCGCGGACTTTTATTGCCTACGGTGAATGAATACAATGATTTACCAAAAAAATTACCATCTGATGCCGATCCAGATATGACAGGCTTGCTATTTTACGACAAAGACCTAAAAATACCATTTTTCTATACAGGAAAGAAATGGACAAACGATTCAAGAAAAACATATCCATTCGATAAAGAATCAAGATTTTACGCATCCAACAATAAAGATAATACACAAGAGGTTGTTTGTGTACTAGTTGGTTGTGGTCATCATGAAGCATTAAAATTTGATCAGGAAGATTATAACAACTTAGGGATTGAGCGTGGAACGGCCTCTATCAAGTATGGAGCTATAACTTATGACTTCCCAAATGCAAAATTCACAATAACCGAAGAAGGTTTATACGAGATCAAGACTTACATTCCCTCTCTCACAGCAGGAGTGTTAGCACTTACAGGAACGCCTAACTATCAATTGTATCACTATACCATAAACGAAAATAACGAAGAGATTGAGAATAAACTGACTACTTTCTACCCACCATCACATGAGGTGTTAGGTATTGGAGGAGGAAAAACAGGTGCCTTTTCTTCTGTTTTGGTCGACCTAAAAGAAGGAGACTATATTGTGGCAAGAATACATTCACCAAGTGTTACTGTAACCATAGGGTTGGGTTTAACGGCCCTTGGAGAAATCTATCAATATCCTAGAGAAATAATTTTCACTAAAATAACCGATTAAGATGATGAGAAATATATATACTTTTTTAATGTTACTGATGGTTGGTTTAACGCAAACCACTGTTAATGCACAAGTCGTTATTGGTGGTGATACAGATAATCCTCATCCGCACGCTCTTCTGCAAATACAGAGTGATGGACGTGGAGTTATTATGCCAAGTGTAGAGCAAAGAAATCAATTGCCAAATGTAGATCCTGTTACGGGGGATTATATAGTCAACCCAAATGATGATGGCTTAGTCATGTACTCTAAAGAAGAAAAAGATATCATGCGTTTCGATGGAGAGAAATGGGAGAGTGCAAGTAAACGCTCTTTGCGCGGAAGCAAAAACATTAGTTTGTTGAGCTCCGATAAAGAAGACGTAACCTTGGTATCGGTCTTAGGGATTACCGCTTACAAAACATTGATTTTTAATGTAGATAACGATTTACAAAATTATAAGATAAACAACCTTGGTCTTGTATTATCCGAGGAAGATGGTTCGATTACTTTTCCGAACGAAGGAATTTATAGGGTATCTGTTTCTGTAAAATCGAGTACTGGCGGTGGATTATCGGTCGGAAATTTAGCCTCTATACTCAATTTAGAAGTCTTAGTCGATGAGGATTGGCTCACCTTAGGAGCAAACGATTACCTCTTTGCAGGATTATTGGTTTCTGCACAAAAGAGAGATTCAACCAACTCGTTCAATATGGTAAAACAATTCGATGCCGGGACCAAAATTCGTTTCAGAGTAGGACTCAAAGCCGATACTGGACTTGCGGTAGGTGCGGGAGTAACCTTTGTTATGAATGATCCAGATACATTTATTTATATCGAAAAATTAGATTAAACCATGAAAAATATAATAAATATAATAAGCATGTTTGCTGTGGGAGCGCTTGCTTCTGCACAAGTGGTGATTAGCGAAAGTGATTATACCAATGACCATGCAATCCTAAGCTTAGTTAATCCATCGAGTAACGAGCACAAGGCAAAAGGCCTGATGCTACCATTAGTAGACGATATCACGCAGCTACCTTTGTACGATGCCAACGAGCACGATCTCTATACAGACGACCCGACCATGGAAGGAATGGTGATGTATGTAAAAGAAAAAGAAGCGGTTATGGTGTATGATGGCGAAAAATGGAAAACAGCTTTGGATCAGTCGAGAGTGCCCTATACACGAGCGAGTCTTGACCCGAATGCTGAGAAAAATCCGAGATTGGCCTGTGTTGTAGCAGGATGCGGGTCTGCGACAACACCTTTTGGTCTATATTCATCAGACTTTGATGTGGATGAATTAGGTATTATATCCCCTATAGGAGAAATCGACGATGAAAATGAGGAGGAATACACTTACAGCAACTTTACGATGAAAGAAAGAGGGTTTTATAGAATTTTTGTCAGTCTTGGAATGAAAACTTCTGGCTTGCACGTATCTACTCCAATTCTTTCTTATCGAGCCAAGAAAAATGATTTTATCCTCACACGCAGAGAAGTCCCGATTGCAACTGCAATTCTTATTCATGCAGGAGCAAACCGTGTAGGGACAATGGAGTTTGTAGGCTTTTTTGATGCAGGAGATACCTTAACCCTTCAGGTGACTGGCGCCGTATCTTTGCTCACTGTTGCCGATGTTTACGAGGTTATTCCAGGAGATCAAAGTTTTATTAAAATAGAAAAATTATACTAAGAAAGAGAGAACACGAACAAGGAGAATACGAATTGAAACTACTTCAATTCGTATTTTTTATAAATGAAAACAAGGAAAATGCTTGTTAAAGGAAATATTTACACGTTGTTTTTGTATCCGTTACAAAAAAAATCTATTGTGAGTAATCCCTTTTCCAATCGAAAAAATGGAATAAAAAAAGCAGGAAAATATTTTCCTGCTTTATAGTATATAAACACTTGTTTATCTTAAGAAATTAAAACTTCTCGCAAGTGATTGTATATGAGTTATGTACTGTTTGTCCTACTCTATGGTTTTCTCGCCCTAAAAAATATACCCTATAATAATTAGCTTCACCAGGGTAAGAAAGATAAACCTCTCCTGTACTATTTTTATCCAGTTGAGGGCACAATAATTGTGGCGTAGCATAGTTACTAGTTGTAAATGTTTTCCCGTTAGCTTTGTAATACTTAAGATTATAATTCCCCCATTTCCTAAATATGGTATAATAAGCAGTAACTTCCTGATTGGGGTTATCAACCAAATTCACCATAATGTCTAAGTTCTTACCTGGTGTAGTAGATGGTCTGAATGAAAACTGAAAACGTCCACATGTCAACTTTTCACTACTAATAGGTGCTGTACCTGTATAATAAATCAATTTGTTTTCTACTATTTCTTCATTGATTTGGTTCTTCAGATCTGTTAAATTAATAGCGTCTATATTACCTAGGTTATCGGTAACTAAAACTCTATTATAAGTAGTAGTATTCGAAGATTTATCACCTAATGATCTTACTTTCAGGTTACCATCCACATCGAGCATGCGTGTAGGTTCATCGGTATTAATACCTACTTGAGCATAAATGTTTGCAGAAAGCATCATGCTCATAAAAAATACAAGTTTCTTAATATTTATTTTCATTGTTTTTTAGTTTGCAGTGTTATAATATCTTTCACAGATTATGATGCGTAAACCACTATTTTGTTTGTTTTCTAAGTAGTTGGCTTGGCCACCAGTATCCTCTTTTCTATTTACCATTCTAGTAAAGTTTATTCTATAAAAATTACCGCTCAAAGGGTCTATAATATGTAATCTTAAGAGGTCATTATTTATCATATGCTTCTGAGTATAATTAATACCACTTGCGTTGGCTGGATCAGAGTAGGTTTGGGTATAGTCGAAAACCTTCTGAAAGGTATTCCAGTTTGAAGTTGTAAATGTTTTTTCTACGTTGCTATAATAATAGTCACCATCTCCGGTATTGGCACTGTGACCGCCAGTAAGATTATACCTACGTTCTAGTCTTCTAAGGCCGAACTGTAATTTCAACTCTCTGTCTGGTTGCTTTACAAGTTTCATTACAGGATGATTGTCGGTGGTGAATGCAAAAACATAATTACCACAAACCACCGTTTTATCTGGGTGTCCACCATTATCGCTATAATAGATGTTTCTAACAATTTCTACTTGCTGTTTAGGTGATTGCGTGATAGAGGATTTGTGTTGTTTATCTATATCTCCAGCTGAATTTGCAATTACGATGTTGTCGTACGTTTTGTCGTCTTTCTTATCTTGTAATGTAGTTACTCTTAAGTTACCATTTACATCAACTGTTCGCTCTGGTGTTTCTGTTTTGATTCCTACCTGAGCTTGTGTAGATAAGCTTAAGAAAAGGGTTAAAATGCTTGTTATATAATATTTCATGATGGCTAATTTTAAAATTGTTCGCATGTGTTGACAAAGTAGCTCTTTTCATTCTGTAATAAACGGTAAAATGTAACCCGATAAAATTCTCCTATATTTGGGTAGATAACATATAGCTCGTTGTATTCGCCATCTGCAATTTCTCCTTGTGATGTTGTAGTTGGTATTGATTGAAAGCGATTCCAATTAGAAGTAGTAAAGTTTTTTGTAGAAGTAGCTGAAGCTTCGTACTGAAAGCCATCTGCAGTATTGATCGCAGGATAGTTTTGCTCAAAAGTTATGTATATATTTACAGTGCTTTGGGGGCGCTCTGTTAACCGAAATTTAACATAAGTTACAGTTTCATACCATTCTCTTATAAAGGCAAATTCAAATTTTCCACAGGTGAGTGTGTTTGTATTATCAGGCCTACCATTCGTAGTATAATAAAGATTATTTTGTACTATCTTGTCGGTTTGGCCTGTTAGGTCGGGTTTTAATATTTCTTTATCTATATAATCTATATTGCCATCCTTATCAGCCGCTAAAACCTTGTCATAAGCACTTACTTCACTTTTGTTTTGTAAGTCTCTCACTCTTAGATCGCCTTCTACATGCAAATCTCTTGTAGGTTGATCGGTATTGATCCCAACCTGAGCCCAAGAAACTGAGAAAAGCATTAAGAAAGCTGTATATATTATTTTTTTCATTTTAATAATTTTTCATTGTTAATTTAGAATACAGTTCGACTTCTGTATATTCAATACAAAAAAATAGAGAAAGGAGAAGGTCTTGTTGTTACTAGAGAAGTGCATGAGCTATTACTCAATAGCTCATGGCTAAAAGTTTCCTTTAATAAATTTTGATTATATCTTCTCGATGTTTTTTTGTTCGTATAAATAGCAATAAAAAAGTCTAGTTTCTTCTTCTTATTAATAGAGAATGAATCAAACTTAGATGAACCTAAAAATATATGGTTCTCTCTTGGTGAGTCTGTAATTATAGGATGACCAATCTTCTTTTCTACAAAATTTTCTTCCTTGTGCTTTCTACTTCGTACTTTCCTAGAAAATTTAGTAGTTTTTTGGGCATCCATAAGCCACTTACTATCGTTTCTCTTTTCAGAAGGTCGAGGTTTCTCCACTATCTCTACTTCATAATGTTCTGTTAATCCCTTAGAAACCGTCCCATCTAAAATATAAATTTTAGACTTAGTCGAGTTATTAGAAGAAGCACTAGTTAGATGTAGAGAGTCTGCTACAGAATCAGAATAAGATGTGCTTACAGAAGTTTCCTTGTCTATCTGTAGTTGTATATCACCAATATTGTATACCTGAGAATACAATATAGACGAAGAAAAAAACAATGCAAGAAAAGCCAGAAGCAAGAAAAAACTACTTACTACCGAAAAGGAATAGCTTATATGAATTCTATTGCTTTTCATAGTATTTTTTTTAAAAAAAGTGTTAAGTATACAAAACTATGAATAATTAATCAATTTAATATTGCTGTATAGAATAAATGAATGTTAATTATTTTTATTGTAGAGATTTTAGAATGATTTTAAATTAATAAAACTCTTTGTCCGACAGAAAAATTTTCGAGTACTTATAATTTTTTTTGAGGAAATTATTCATATATTTTGGTTAAAGTAGTTAATCAAAACATGAAAAAGAAATGTCCTCAAACCCTAATACACAACTTACATGAGTGGCGAGTTTTGGTAGAAAATACCAACTCCCTCGCTCATACCGTGATTCAAGACGTAAATTTCTGTCAAGAAAAAGTCGATTGGACACGCTTCCACCTCAACCAAACATCTTTTTTGGGATGTACCTTCAAACGTAGAGATGCCATTTATCTCATCGAGAAAGGCGCCTTCGTTTATCCGAAATTCAAAAACATACCCTACAACCCTTACCGTAATTTTCTCTATACCTGGCAAGAGCTGATGGAGGGTTATCATCCAAACCAAGACAAAAGTCGAGATCTAAAAATCTATAAACACTTTTCGGCCACCAAGTACAACCCTAGTGTCCACGAAGCAATGGCACAGCGAATTCATGATCATAGTATAGACGATGCATTGCGTAAGCTATTAGGGTACGATGACTATGGAATGACACAGAGAAAATGTGTTGGTTTCATGGGCGGGCATGCAACCAAACGCGGATCCGTGTTCTATAACAAAACAGCTTTGGTAGCAAAACGCATTGCACAAATGGGGTATTACGTGGTCACAGGTGGCGGTCCGGGAATCATGGAAGCAGCCAATTTGGGTGCGTATATGGCGCACTACTCCGAAGAAGATTTGCACGATGCCATCGCTATCTTACAAGATCTGAAGTTTACAGAACCCAATCAGGTCGATTATTTGGCCGAGAACTATGCAGAACAATCGAAAATAGTACTCGAACGTTATCCCAATGCGTGCGAAAGTCTAGCCATCCCTACTTGGTTCTATGGCCATGAACCGAGCAATGTATTTGCAACGCATATAGCCAAATACTTTTCGAACAGTATCCGAGAAGATACCCTGCTTGCGATAAGTTTATTCGGAATTGTCTATGCACCCGGAAGTGCCGGGACTACGCAAGAGATTTTCCAAGAAGCCGCCCAAAATCATTACGGAACATTTGGCTATTACAGTCCTATGATTTTTTTGGGAGTGAAACGTTATGTAGAAGATACCACTTTGTATTCTGTATTACATCAATTAGCCAAGGGAAAAACATATAAAAAATTATTGTACTTAACCGATGATGCAGATGAAGTTGTGGAGTTTATTATTAATAACCCACCAATAAAAGTAGAATAATTTTGGTAGAATAAAAAAAAAGATGTACATTTGTAGTCCAATACCGCGAGATGGAGCAGTAGGTAGCTCGTCGGGCTCATAACCCGAAGGTCACAGGTTCGAGTCCTGTTCTCGCTACTAAGATCGCGAGGTGGAGCAGTAGGTAGCTCGTCGGGCTCATA
>NZ_KV798524.1:0-75256 GCF_001809725.1 Weeksella sp. HMSC059D05 | reverse complement strand
TAACCCGAAGGTCACAGGTTCGAGTCCTGTCCTCGCTACTAACAACACTGATAATCAATTGATTGCGAGTGTTATGGACTAAAAAAGGGACTAATCAAATGAATTAGTCCCTTTTTTTATTAATTATTTAATAAGCTTAATACTTTTTCGAATTGTTTCTTATAATGGCAATCAACTTATCAAGAGAAACAACCGTGTCTCCATCTGATTTTGTGGAATTTGGGCATCTTTTCCACCTAGGTAAAATGTGTATAGGCTAAATAATTCAACTAATTGATTATGATGTGTTTAGATTAAGTTTGTGTTTTATACATAAAGTATATAATATATATTGTATGAATAATTTTTACATAACCAAATTTTTTTTCTTTCTGCATTGCTTTATCATCTTGTACTAACTTACTAAAATATATTTCTTTATTAATCAATCATTTAAAAGCTCTCTTAAAAAATTGATATTAAATAGCAAGATGTGTCATTGTTCCCACAAACTTTTCAAGTCTGGAAAATGACATCTTGCCTTTTTTCAAAAGGAGAAAAAACTTCGGAACTCGTTTTTTACTTAAAATTCACTATTAAAAAAATTAAATCACAACTTTAAGTGTCTTTTTTAGTCTTAATTTATATTAATTAGATCTACTGAAAACCAATCACTTGCAATTAATATTTAAACGTATAAAATTTATAGTATAACTAACAAAAGAAGGTTTTTTTATTGATTTTGATCTTGATTAATGGAGAAAAAAACAGACACAATAAAATTTAGAATAGAGATGCAGAAAAAAGAAAGCAAATCTGTCTACAAAAAAATATTTCTCTAGCAAATCTAATCATGCCATCTGTTGATAATAGACTTCTAGAAAATGAAAGAAAGTTGATTTTTGAGTTCATTGAAAAGCAGGATAATATTTTTGGTAAAATTCAGAAAAATATTAACCAATTTGCAAAAATTGCTAATCCCAAAAATGATGTTTCGACAAATGATCTAAGAAGATTCAATCAAATGTTGCAGAAATAAAAAGTCAAACAGAAATTACCGAAAACAAAATCAAGGAGCTGGATGCTAAATTAGAGAATTTACATAATGTAAGAGCAGAACTAATTGAAACGTATAGAATGGAAAAACAGTTGCTGCAAGAATCTAAATCGAAAATAAATATTGTTTTAGAACGAAAGGCAGAAAATGCCGAGCTCTTTCCAGTAGAGAAACTGGAACCGATGAATTTAGCTAAGGAAGAAATAGAACAGATTTATGAGGGAAAAAAAGGAAATATTATGTTAGAAAATCAGTAAATTAGTATTAAAATAGACCCAGATTAAAAAGATAAAGAGGCACCCAAAAGGTCAACCTCTTTATTTTTTTTATGATAAATTCTTTAAAAAGAGTCAGAAAAAAACTACTCCATCATATCATTTTTTAGTTTAATTTCTCCTGCCAACAAAGCTTCCTGTAAATAAATTTGATAGTTTTTTTTATCAAACTTAGTGTTTAAGATATAGCCATCTTCGCTAATCTGCCAATCGATTACCTCTAAATTTTGACCTGCAATTTTTTTAGCATTTTTAGAAATTGGTAACTCTTGTATTTTATCCCATGCATCTACACCGTATTGTACAGCGTTTGCAGTTCTCGCGACTTTAATCGATTCAGACAAGATTTTAATATTTCCCGAGCCTAATCCAACAGCACTTGCTCCAGTTCCTACGGCGTCGGCAACTTTTCCAAGAAGTTTAGCGTTAAATTTTTTCACAGGTTTGATAAATAGAAAATCGTTTTCTAAAGGTAGATAAGCCTGTATATTACCTCCTTTTTCAATGGAAATGGAATCGTTGAGTATCAACTCGGTTTTTGTGTCTTGAATTGATGAAATGACAAATTGAGCATTCAAAACAGTAGATGCAGAAAATAAAAACAGTCAAATTAAAATAAGTTTTTTCATTGTTTTTTATATTTGATTTTAGTTTCCAATATGTAACCTAACATCATTATTTTTTATAGACTTAGAGAATAGCAGACCTTAGCTGAACAGGATTCGATATGAAATATCTGTGATTTATTTCGCCTGTGCTAACGTGAATAGTCCCATAATTCAAGGTTTTCCCTAAAAATGATTGGTGGATGTTAATGCCTTCGATTCTTTGTAATGAAATGTCTGAAATTCTTTTGCTAAAAATTCCTGTTTTTATTGTCAATAATCGATCGGATAAAATAATTATAGTCGATTTGTTTTGAAGAAACATTAAAATTCCCTTGATGAACAGGAAGATTAAGAAAAAGGCAATAAATTGGAGTAATCCTCGAAAAAATATTGCAGGGAGTATTCCTAAAAATCCTATTAATGTTAATATTGAAGGAATTATATATGATATCCAATGAAGTTTTGCTTCATATTTAACATTAGTATCTATATTCATTAGGATGGGTTGTTGTAATAAATTTATAACAATTTAAGTTTTTTTTAATGATATTTAAAAATTCTGAGTTTGCTTTTTCTGTACATAATTAGGATTTATAGGAGTTTTAAAATAATTTCAATTGATTTGGATTGTAATTGCTTTCTATACACAGGCGATTAAATAATTCTAAGAATTTTATAAATTCATCGTGGTTGGGCATATGCTTTTGAAGGATATTCAAACAATCATTGGATAATTTTTTTTCTTCAAAAGAGAGATTTTGAAATGAAATCGAGATTGTATTCATATGGACTAATTATAATTCATAAAATTTTTATGTTGATTTTCAATAATATAGTAATAAAGATTAAAAAAATAATTAAAAAAGTAAGCCTATGGTTTGGAAGTAAAGGAAAATAGGCTATATTTGCACTCACAATTTAGGAAACAATCCTCCTTAGCTCAGTTGGTTAGAGCATCTGACTGTTAATCAGAGGGTCGCTGGTTCGAGCCCAGCAGGAGGAGCAAATGTCAAGACAAGACACTAAAATTACAACCCAGGATTTATTCCTCCTTAGCTCAGTTGGTTAGAGCATCTGACTGTTAATCAGAGGGTCGCTGGTTCGAGCCCAGCAGGAGGAGCAAAAATAAAAACTCCCATCAAATTATTGATGGGAGTTTTTTATTCCTACAACGCATCCTACCTAAAAAAATTGTCTATTTCTTTTGTTGATAAAATGTTTAATGCAAGATTACTCTTCTTAAAACCAATGAATTCTTAGTGTTACTACTTTCTCTCGTTTTTAATTGGTAACTTTTTTGGCTGAAACTTACATGTCTATAACGCTACATTTCCCTATACTTCCCAAATAAATTTATAGTTTTGTATTAGCAAGTATTAAAAAAAACACTAATTTCGGATCAAATTCAATAAAATATTTTACATCATGAAACACTTTTACGCTGTTTTAGCGTTTTTGTTTGCAAATTTGCTAACAGCTCAGTATTATTCGTTTGAGCAGTCAGAAAATTTCAATTTAGGACCAGTAAACGAGCAGAATGGCTGGACTGTGACAAAACTTGACGACGGAAATCCTTCTTTGAAGCAGGTCGTGACCGAAGAAAAAGCAAAAACAGGCATACGCTCTTTAAAAATTGATTACGATCCAAATGCTTCCTTCCAACCGCTTTTGATTATGGGGGCATTTAAAGCCATAGATCAACCTCTCGATAAATCAAACTTTACGATTTCGTTCAGTGCCAATATTGGCGTATCACCAGGGAACGCTTCTTCAGATTTTGGTTATCAGGCAGGGAGTAGAGCAGATGGTAGGCTTGTAAATGAAATATACTTCTTTTACGACGGAAGAATTATCATCCTAGAGAACGCAGGAGAAGAATCAAACAACAAGGTCATAGGGAACTGGAGTCCTCATACATGGTATGATTTTAAGATTGTTGGTGATGGAGATAGGGTAAAATATTATCTAAACGGTGATTTGGTACACACGGGTCGAATTTTGTTCAATATTGATGAGATAAGATTTACGCACAACAATTATTCTGGATTTGCCTATATAGACGATGTTAATATCACTCACAGTTCTATGGCTGTACATGATGTGGCCTATTCCAACGAAACTTTCCTTACACCAAATCCAGTTTCTGACTTTGCTACTATCAAAATCCAATCAAAAGTTGATATGCTAAGTATTTTTGATCTTTCCGGAAAAAAAGTAATAGAAGTAAAACCCACTAGCAATACAGTTGACCTATCCAATCTGAAGGCAGGAATATATTATGCCGTACTAAAATCGGGTGATACCATTGTAAAACAAAAAATTATCAAGAAATAAGCAAGTTATTTTATGGTTATTAGTTGAAACCTTCCCAAATTGTGGGAAGGTTTTTTTTATTTCTGTAAACTCATCCTACCTACCGAATTCCTCTCTCATTCTTTTTGATGATATTGCTGATAAGTCGCCATATCTTTATCACCACGCCCAGAAAGATTCACCACGACAAGATCATCTTTCTTAAATGTCATTTTCTCTAAGGCTGCCAACGCATGAGCCGATTCTAACGCTGGGATAATTCCTTCGGTTTGGGTAAGAAGAAAAGCAGCAGCAAGAGCCTCTTCATCGGTTGCATTTTCAAATCTCGCTCGACCCGTTTTGTGCAAATGCGCATGCAATGGTCCAATCCCCGGATAATCCAATCCAGCCGAAATAGAGTAGGGCTCAATAATCTGTCCATCATCATCTTGCATTAGAAGTGTTCGACTTCCGTGAATAATACCTTCTGATCCGCGTTGAATGGTAGCGGCTGTTTCATCAGTATCAATTCCTTTTCCGGCTGCTTCTACAGCGATCAATTGCACTTGGTCATCATCCAGAAAATGATAGAAAGCTCCGGCAGCATTGCTTCCGCCACCTACACAAGCAATGACGTAATCGGGCGTTTCTCGTTGATATTTTTCTTGTAATTGGCTTCGAATTTCCTCTGAAATCACCGACTGAAATTCTGCAACCATCGCTGGGTAAGGATGCGGACCAACCACCGACCCGATGAGGTAATACGTTTCTGGATTATTGATCCAATACCGAATAGCTTCATTGGTGGCATCTTTTAGCGTTTTACTGCCCGAAGTGGCAGCCAGTACTTCTGCTCCCAGCATTTTCATGCGAGCTACATTGGGCGCTTGTCGTGCGATGTCTACTTCACCCATAAAAACCGTACATTCTAATCCCAACAACGCACAAATCGTTGCCGTTGCCACACCATGTTGTCCGGCACCTGTTTCGGCCAATAGCTTTTTCTTGCCCATGCGTTTGGCTAACAATGCTTGCCCAATCGTATTGTTTATTTTGTGGGCACCCGTATGGTTGAGGTCTTCTCGTTTGAGGAGAATATGAGCGCCGTATCGTCGAGAAAGGTTCGGTGCATAGTACAATGGGCTCGGGCGACCAACATAATCCTTGAGCAACGAGCGAAACTCTTGCTGAAATTCTTCGGTAGGATAATACTCATCGAAAGCTTTTTGCAATTCTTCGCAATTGTATTGTAGGAGTTCTGGGATAAATGCTCCTCCAAAATCTCCGTAAAATCCGTTTTTGTCTATGGTAAATTTCATGCTTATTCGTTTAAAGTTTGGGTTGATTAATTTTTTGCTGAAAAGTTGCAATCGCATCGATATCTTTTACGCCAATAGCAGTTTCGAATCCACTGTTAATATCAAAACCAAGCAGTTGAGGGTGTTGAATCTCGAGTAGTTTTTGAGTATCGGTAGGATGAAGTCCACCACTTAGAAAAAAAGGGGTGTCGAGGGTATAATTTTGGAGCAATTGCCAATCAAACTGTTTTCCCGATCCGCCGTATAGTTTCGTTTTGGTATCGAAAAGAAAAGCATCAATTAGGGGTTGATATTTTTCGAGGTCCTCAAAATCAGTAACATCTCCTACCGAAATTGCTCTCCAAATTTCCGTATTCGGAAGCGCTTTTCTGAGTTGTGCAATTAGTTCCAAAGGTTCGTCACCATGCAGTTGCACCACGTCAAAATGATATTGCTGCACTTTTTCTACCATGTTACTCAACGAATCATTAACAAATACACCGACTTTGTTGGCATTCGGGAAAATAGAAAATAGTAAGTTGTTTTCTACTCTTCTTGGCGATTGGTCATAGAAAATATACCCTACATAATCCACGTGTAATGTTGCCAATTGCATTAGATTATTGATGTGTTTGTTACCACAAACTTTTAGCTGATATCGTTTCATTTGGTTTGTTTTATTTCATTATTAAATTGTGCAAAACTTTTGCCCGGATTGTCGGTTTTCATAAAATGTTCGCCTATCAAAAAACCATGGAAGCCTTCTTCCTTTAGGGCTAAAACAGTTTCGGGAGAATTGAGTCCACTTTCGGCAATCTTAATGCTCTCGGCAGGAAGTTGAGTCAAAAGCTTTCGAGAATGTGCTAAATCTACCTCGAAAGTTTCAAGATTTCGATTATTGATTCCGACCAAATCAATGTCGGTTGAATACGTTTCCAATTGTTTCTCGGTATGAATTTCTAGTAAAACCTCCATATCCAAATCATGAGCGATTTGAGTGAAAGTTGCAATTTCTTTTTTGCCCAAACAAGAGGCAATCAACAAGATAACATCAGCTCCCATTGCCTTGGATTCGTGTAGCTGATAGGCATCTATAATAAATTCTTTTCGTAATAATGGAATTGTACTCAGTTCTCTTGCTTGTGAAAAATCATCGGTTTGTGCACCAAAAAACGGACGATCCGTAAGGATAGAAATCATCGAAGCGCCTGCTTTTTCGTATTGCGGAATTATACTCTCTACCAAAGCATTTTTATGGATATAACCTTTTGAGGGAGATTTGCGTTTGAACTCGGCAATAATTCCAGTTTTATCAGGATCGACAATCGCTTTTTTAGCCGAAATCTTGTGTCTTTTGTACAACGCTTGTTGTTGGAGAAGATGAATCGGTTGTTGAATTTTTGCTTGTTCGACTTCTTGTTTTTTTAGTTGAATTATTTGGTCTAAATAGGTTTGCATAATTAAGCAGTTTGTAAGAGTTGACGAAAAGTTTGTAAGGCGCGTTTACTTTCTAAACTTTCATTAGCTCTCTGTACGCATTCTTCGAGTGATCGGTTTGGGTGTAAGGTTTTCAGTCCTAGAGCAGCATTGGCCAAAACGACTTGCTTTTGAGCACGTGTCCCTTTATTTTCTAAAATAGCTAAGAATATTTTCGCATTTTCTTCGATTGTTTTTCCTCCTTTTATTTCGGTAGGATGAAGGTTTTCTAAACCAAAATCTTTTGCGTGTAATAAATACTCACCCAAGTTAGCGTAAATTTTGGCGGGCGAAGTAAGTGAAACTTCATCGTGCCCATCAAGTGCCGTAGAAATGCTGTATTGTGTGTCGGTTTGTTGCATTACATAATGATAAAGTCGAGCTGTTTTCATATCAAAAGTACCCAAACATTGATGCGTCGGTTGAACTGGATTGACCAAAGGTCCCATGATGTTGAAAAAAGTTTTTACGCCTAAATTTTTGCGCAGTGTGGCAACATTTTTCAGAGCAGGATGGAATAGTGGTGCATGCAAAAAAGTAATCCCTACCGATTCGTATTCTGCTTGTAATTGGTCTGAGTTTTGCGTGAATTCGTACCCGAAATATGCCAACATATTCGATGATCCACTTACCGAAGAAGCTCCATAATTACCTTGTTTGATAACTTTTTCTCCTGCAGCAGCAATCACAAAACTTGCCAAAGTCGAGATGTTGAACGTGTCTTTACCGTCGCCACCAGTCCCGACCAAGTCGATCCCTGTAGAAGGTAAATCAACACGGCTACAAAGGTCGAGCAATGCCTTGCGGAAACCTGTAATTTCTGCGAGTGTAATGTTGCGCATATTGAAGGTTGTGAGAAATGAAGACAGCTCGATATCAGAAAATTTCGATTCGGAAATATGAATCATTACCTCGTAGGCTTCTTGTTCTGTCAAGGTATAATTGTCGAAAAGTAAATTGAGTAATTGTTTCATTTTGTGTGTTCTATCCAGTTCTGTAACATTTTTTCTCCTTTGGGCGTCAGGATGGATTCGGGATGAAATTGAACTCCACGAACCTCTAGGTTTTTATGACGAATAGCCATGATTTCACCTTTCGGGCCAAGTGCGGTGATTTGTAAGCACTCAGGGAAATCGGTCGGTGAAACAACCCAAGAATGATAACGTCCTACCAAAAGTTTATCGGGTAAATGATCGAAGAGTAGATCCTTTTCGCAAACGCTTATTTCCGATTGTATCCCATGATGTACTTGTTGGGTATGCATCAACTTCCCACCAAAAACTTCTGCAATTGCTTGCTGTCCTAAACAAACACCTAAAATAGATTTTCGGTTTGCATAGGTTTGAATAATGGGTTTCAGAAGGTTGGCTTCGTCGGGTAAACCAGGTCCTGGCGAAAGCAGGATTTTGTCGTAGGCGTCTACTTCTTCTAGGGTAATCTCATCGTTGCGAACAACAGTAATAGTAGTGGTAAATTTCTTGATACAATGCACCAAATTATAGGTAAAAGAATCGTAATTGTCGAGTACTAAAATTTTCATGATACGATGTTTTTTGCTTGTTCGATGGCTCTACGTAACGCCCCGAGTTTATGATTAACTTCTTGTAATTCATTTTCCGCTATCGATTTCGATACGATGCCTGCACCTGCCTGAAAGTATAAGGTATGGTTTTTACTGATAAAACTGCGAATGACAATCGCCATATTGATGTCGCCATTGAATCCTAAAAAGCCTAAAGTCCCACCATAAATTCCACGATTCTGATTTTCGAATTCTTCTAACAATTGCAAAGCTTTGTATTTGGGCGCACCCGACAAAGTACCTGCCGGGAAAGAATCTGCAAGGACTTGCAAAGAAGAAGCATCTTCTTCTAATTCTGCCGTAACTTTAGAAACCAAATGAATCACATGCGAGAAATATTGCACTTCTTTATAGCTTTCGACCTCCACATTTTGGGCATTTTTACTTAGATCATTTCTTGCTAAATCTACCAACATTACATGCTCTTCATTTTCTTTTGGGTCGTAAATTAGCTCATCAGTTAACTGAGAATCCTTCTCTAGATTGCCTGTTCTACGAACGGTCCCAGCAATCGGATGAATTTGTGCTATTCGGTTTTGGATAATTATTTGTGCTTCGGGTGAAGAACCAAATATTTTATAATTTCCGTAATCGAAATAAAATAAATATGGCGACGGATTGATAGATCGTAAACTTCTATATACATTGAATTCATCACCCGTAAATCCTTGCTGAAACTGACGAGAAGGCACAATCTGAAAAACATCTCCACGATAACAGGCTTCTTTACAGCGACTAACAATTTGGATAAAATCTTCATCTTCTAGGTTGGATTGCATTTCTCCTTCGGTCTGAAAAGGATAATGCGTAAAATTCCGCTGCAAACAAATTTCCTGAATACGTGCCATTTCCGACACGGTTTCTTCATTGTAAAACTCTATAAACTCGATTTCATTATGAAAATGATTAAAAACTACAATGTTTTGGTAGAATGAAAATTTCACTTCTGGGATACTCGCAGGATTGTTGTGTCGTTTTCGACTCAATTTTTCCATAAACGGTAAAGCATCCCAAGCCAAATAGCCAAACAACCCTTGCACATTCTGATGCGCAGACGATTCAATAGAAAATTGAGCAGAAAAAGCCTCTAACTTTTCCACCAAATCTTGTTTGGTAAGTAAATATTTTTTTTCAGTTTTTTTAGGGAAAGTTTCTATTACTTCTCCTTGGTTCACCTCGAAATTGGCCAATGGCCGGAGACAAATAAACGAGTGAGCATCTGCTTTCGAGTGATAATCGGCCCCCTCTAGCAACAAAGCATTCGGGTAAGCATCCCTCAATTTTAGGTAAAGTTGAACCGGCGTTGTAAGGTCTCCTAAGGTTTTGATGCTGTGTATTTTAAAGTTTAGTTTCATCATGTAATGTTAATCATTAGACATAAAAAAAAAGGCTTGTCGGTTCCGACAAGCCTTTCCTACATATAACTACATAGAGGTCTCACGAACCAACGTTTTGCTGTTCGTTTAACCACCACCAGTTATTTGTACTAAATGTTTTCATTGTCCACAAATCTAAAACATTATTTCGTTAATGTGCAAATATTTTTTTAAGCTTTAGCATATGGACAGGATAAAACCTATAGTTACTATATTGATTTTTAGTCTTTTATTTAATTTGCTTGATAGAAATTTTTATTGCGTAAATCTTTTATAGGTAGTGGTTTATTGGTATGTTTATAACAATAGTTTTATTTTTTTTTATCTAAAAATGTAGAAGAATGCTGTCATGAAGAAAAAACTCAAGTGAAAGATTTTTCCTATTTTTATAGAGTCTAATAAATACAATATCAAACAGAAGTTTTAATATTTCATGGAACAATACGTTAACTATCACATTGAGAATCAAATAGCTCATATCGAATTTTATCAAGAAAAAAGTAATTCATTTCCGACCGAACAACTCGAACGCATGATCGAAGTGCTAGAAGAATTGGGAAACAATGACCAGGTGAAGGTGATTACACTTCGTAGTAAAGGAAACCGAGTTTTCTCTGCCGGTGCTTCTTTCGATGAATTATTAACGATTGAAGATTTCGAAACAGGTAAAAAATTTTTTTCGGGTTTCTCTCGCGTTATTTTAGCGATGAGAGCTTGTCCTAAATTCATTGTCGGGGCAATCACCGGAAAAGTAGTCGGAGGAGGAGTAGGATTGGTTTCTGCTTGTGACTATGCCATTGCAGACGAATCGGCTTTTTTACGCCTTAGCGAACTATCGATTGGTATTGGTCCTTTTGTGATAGAACCTGCGATTACCAGAAAAATTGGGCTGAATGCTTTTGCAGAAATGACCTTGAACCCAGTAGAATGGAAGGATCCTTTTTGGGCAAAAGAGAAAGGATTCTTTTCTGAGGTGATGGAGACAGAAGCACAATGCATAGATAGGGTAGAGGAGTTTTCTGAACAATTATCAAAATACAGCCTCGAAGCCATGAGAAACCTAAAACAAGTCTTCTGGAAAGATACCGAAGATTGGCCCGAAGTCATGCAAGAAAGAGCTGCAATGAGCGGTAAATTAGTCTTGTCTGACTTTACAAAAACAACTCTTAATAAGTTTAAAACTAAAGCATAAAGGAATGGAATACAATAATTTATTGGTAGAAGTAACCGACGGGATTGCCTTGGTTACGCTCAACCGACCACAAGCACTCAATGCACTCAATAAAGCATTGTTAGACGAGTTGTCACATTTTATCACTGTGGCACAAGAAGATAAAGCAATCCGAGTAATTATCTTAACCGGGGCTGGCGAAAAATCTTTTGTGGCAGGTGCAGATATCAAAGAGTTTGCTTCTTTTAATGGAGAGCAAGGTGAACGTTTGGCAGCTGAAGGTCAAGTAAATGTTTTCAATAAAGTAGAAAATTCTTGCAAACCAGTGATCGCCGCTGTAAATGGTTTTGCTTTGGGAGGAGGGCTAGAGTTATCGATGGCCTCACATTTCAGAATTGCTTCTACGAATGCCAAAATGGGCTTGCCAGAGGTTACCTTAGGTTTGATTCCAGGATATGGTGGAACGCAACGTTTACCTAAACTTATCGGGAAAGGACGTGCGATGCAAGCGATTATGACAGCTGAAATGTTCTCGGCAGAACGTGCCTTAGAAATTGGGTTGGTAAATGAGGTTGTAGACTTAGAAAACCTACTGCCTCGCTGCAAAGAGATTGCAGAAAAAATTACTAAAAACTCTTCGGTAGCCATTGCAAAAGCCATCAAAGCTGTCAATGATTCGGATAAAGAATATGGTTTCGAAACTGAGATTAAGAGCTTTGGTTATCTTTTTGATCAAGAAGATTTTAAGGAAGGAACAACTGCTTTTATCGAAAAAAGAAAACCAAATTTCAAATAATTTAATCGATAGAAATTATTTTAAAATACAAAGGTCGAATTCATTTGAATTCGACCTTCTGTTTTTTTATAGAATACTTTGTTTATCCGATTTGTACACCATTAGGTGTTTTCTCTTCTGGGTGAACAAAGGTTAATTTACCATCAGCTTTGTCAGCAAATAAAAGCATTCCGTTCGATTCGATTCCTCTAATTTTTCGAGGTGCCAAATTAACTAAAACCGTCGCTTGTTTCCCAACGATTTCTTCTAACGTAAAATGCTCTGCAATTCCAGATACAATTGTTCGAACATCTAGTCCAGTATCAACTTTTAGTTCGAATAACTTATCAGCTTTTTCTACTTTTTTAGCTTCTAAAATAGTTCCTACACGAAGATCCATTTTCTGAAAATCATCAAAAGAAATCATTTCTTTCTGTGGTTCGGCATTGGGGTTTGTCATGCTATTTTTTGTTTTGCTATGATTTAATTTATCTAGTTGTACTTGTATTGATTCGTCTTCTATTTTGTTGAATATCAGTGTGGTTTCTCCTAATTGATGCCCACTCTCTATCCATTCATCCGTGGCAATTAAATCGTCCCAGTTTTTTAGTTCGACTTTCATCATATCCAACATTTTGGTCGAAGAAAAAGGCAAGAAAGGCTCTGCTAATTGAGCCAAAGCTACTGCAATCTGGTTGGCTGCATACATGATGTTTTTCACAGCTTCGGGATCATTAGCTTTCTTCCATGGTTCTTGTGCTTGTAGAAACTGATTTCCTAAACGCGCCAAATTCATATATTCGTGCAAGGCCGCGCGGAATTCATAATGCTCGATGTGTTCTCCTATGCGTTTTGCATACTCTTTTATCTGAAGAACCTCATCAAAGCTTGAAGTTTTGGTAGGAATTATTCCATCGTAATATTTATGGGTCAATACCATAACACGGTTGATGAAGTTTCCTAAAATGCCCACCAATTCTGAGTTGTTTTTGGTCTGAAAATCTTTCCAAGTAAAATTGTTGTCTTTGTTTTCGGGCATATTCGATGTAAGCACAAAACGCAAAGCATCTTGCTGATTCGGGAAGTCTTCTAAATATTCATGCGCCCAAACAGCCCAATTTCTCGAAGTTGATATCTTGTCATCTTCTAAGTTAAGGAACTCGTTGGCCGGCACATTGTCGGGCAAAATATACTCGCCATGCGCTTTTAGCATAGACGGGAAAACGATACAATGGAAAACGATATTATCTTTCCCGATAAAATGCACCAATTTGGTTTCTGGGTTTTGCCAATAATCTTTCCAATCTTTTCCGTTTTTTTCGGCCCATTCTTGGGTAAACGAAATGTAACCAATCGGCGCGTCGAACCAAACATACATTACTTTTCCTTCGGTTCCATCGATTGGTACTGGGATTCCCCAATTCAGATCACGTGTCATGGCACGCGGTTTCAGTCCGTCATCCAACCAAGATTTCACTTGTCCGTACACATTCGATTTCCAATCTTCTTTGTGTCCTAGCAAGATCCAATCTTTCAGAAAATCTTGGTATTGATCCAAGGGAAGGTACCAGTTTTTGGTTTCTCTCTTGATTGGTGTATTTCCTGATAAAGCAGAACGAGGATTGATTAATTCTTCTGGACTCAAGGTAGAACCACACTTTTCGCACTGATCACCATAAGCATCCGGATTACCGCATTTCGGACATTCGCCACGTATGTAGCGATCTGCCAAAAATTCTTTGGCTTCTTCGTCATAATATTGTTCGGTAACTTCTTCAGTAAATTTGCTGTTTTGGTACAATGTCTTGAAAAAATCTTGCGCTACTTCTCGGTGTTTAGCAGAAGTTGTACGCGAATAAACATCAAAAGTAACCCCAAAACTTTCTAAGGTGTTTTTGATGTTTTCGTGGTATTTATCGACAATATCTTGTGGGGTAACGCCTTCGTTTTTGGCACGAATCGTAATCGGTATTCCGTGTTCGTCTGATCCGCCAATAAATGCAACATCTTTCCCTTTTCTTCTAAGGTAGCGTGCAAAAATATCAGAAGGCACATAAACGCCAGCCATATGACCGATGTGTAAAGGACCATTGGCGTAAGGTAATGCCGCCGTAATGGTATATCTGTTTGTATTTGACATAAAATGAAATATTGGCACAAAGATACAATATTGTCATAGCAAAAGATACGAAGTTTAGAAACTCTTTTTTCTGAGCGATGATTTTTTTATTCTATCCCAATCCAAAAACGAATATGTAATATCTTGCTTACAGTAATAATGTTTTTTTCGGCAGGAGGAAGTGCACCTGCTGTTTATTAAAGTACAAAAATATGATAAGCATTGCCGCAGAGTCGCAACAAATCGTCAATCAACAATTGTACAGTTATTTAAGTCAATATTATTGGTTATTGATTATGGCCGTGGTTTTGTTGATGTTATTTAGTTGGTTGGGGTCGTCTAAATCCAAAAGAAAATAATATTTAGGCGAAATACCATTCTAAGAAAAAGTACCAAATTGTGAGCGTAATAAAGGAAATCGGGATACCGATTCCGACCATCATATTCGATAATTTAGGTTTCAGCCCATATTGTCCGGCAATAATTGCAGCAGTGACCATCGGCGCCATGGCCGCTTCGATTATCGACACTTTGATCGGTAAACCCGATTGTTTGAAAATCAAAACATAGAGCACAAAAATAACGATTGGTAAGAATATCAATTGATAGAGGAGACCCAAAATCAAAAAATTCCAGTGTTTACTTCGTTTATCAATATTTAGTTGATAACCAACCGAAACGAGAGCCAAAGGCGAAACTGTAACTGCTAACTTCCCGAAAACGTCTTTCAGTTCGACAGGGAAATGCCACCCGAAGGCAGCCATCGTTATTCCGATTAGAAAGGCAATAAACGCCGGAAATTTGAAAACTTTTCCGACCAAAGCACCCAAATTATTTTCGCCACGCGAAAAAATCGTAGCCGTAATAATTCCTAAAGTACTCAACACCACAAAGGTGCCTGGGAGGTCGATGATAATCAAGGTTTTTATTCCTTCGTCGCCATACATTGCTTGTATAACAGGGATTCCGACAAAGGAAGTGTTGCCTAAGCCTGCTGTAAGAATCAGACATCCAATCAAGGCTTTCGACCATCCGAGCCATTTTCCTAACCCATAAAAAAAACCAAAAGCCATTGCAAAAGCCAACCAAGCTACACCCGCCGGGAAGAGCAAATCCCAACCCAATTTCACTTCGGGTAAATAATACAAGGCCATCGAAGGCAAAGAAATAAACAGAACAAACTGGTTCAGTACCACATGAGTATTGTATGGGAATTGAGGAAATTTTTTAATAATAACGCCAATCAATAAACATAAAAATAAGAGGATGATGCTCGACATGTGGAAAAAAATAATAAGAAGGCAAATGTACGTTTTTTACAATACAAAAGAGGAATATTTCGGTATGATATATTCACATGTTTTATTTGTTTTGTGATTGATTATCAAATGTTAAGTGTTGTGGTTGATCAATGATAGAAGATGTTTTCGGTAGGATGAAAAGAGAACCTAAAGGGAGAGTGCAAAAGAAGAATTTTCTTTATAAAGAACTAATCTACTAATAAAAAAATATAAAAAAACACAAAATACACAAAATGCATTCTCGATATTAGAGGCGAATGACTTACCTTTGTAGCATGTCGAATATTGTTGCTATAGTAGGAAGACCCAATGTAGGGAAATCTACCTTTTTTAATCGGTTGGTACAAAAACGCCAAGCCATTGTTGATGATGTATCAGGCGTAACACGCGATCGCCATTATGGCAAATCGGATTGGAACGGAGTAGAGTTTACCGTAATCGATACCGGAGGTTATGTTGTGGGATCAGAAGACACCTTCGAAGAAGAAATCCGTAAACAGGTAGAGTTGGCCGTAGACGAAGCCAATGTTATCCTTTTTATGGTCGATAACCAAGTTGGGTTAACCGATATGGATAAAGAGGTTTCTCACCTTTTGCGCAAGGCTAAAAAGAAAACGTTTTTAGTCGTTAATAAAGTCGACACGAATAAAAATTTAGACGACTCTTATGAGTTTTATACTTTAGGATTCGATAAAATATTTACCATTGCTGCTATTAGCGGGAGTGGGACAGGAGATTTACTCGATGAGGTAGTAGACTCTTTCGAGACCAAAGAATTTGAGGATAAATTCGAAGGTTTACCACGTATTGCAATTGTAGGTCGTCCAAATGCTGGGAAATCGACTTTGATCAATGCTCTCTTGGGTGAAGAAAGAAATATCGTAACCGACGTTGCTGGGACTACTCGAGATTCTATCGAAACGCTCTACAATAAATTCGGGCATAAGTTTGTATTGGTTGATACGGCTGGGATGCGAAAAAAAGGAAAAGTTGCCGAAGACTTAGAGTTTTATTCGGTTATGCGAGCGATTCGTACGATAGAAGAATGCGATGTTTGTGTATTAGTTGTCGATGGGTCGAGAGGCTTAGAAGCACAAGATCTTAACATTCTCTATTTGGCAGAACGCAACCGGAAAGGTGTGGTGATTTTGGTGAATAAGTGGGACTTAGTTGAGAAGCAAACCAATACAATGCGTGATTTCGAGAAGATGATTAAAACCAAAATAGCTCCTTTTACGGATGTCCCAATTTTGTTTATTTCTGCACTCAACAAGCAACGTATTCATAAAGCAATCGAAGTGTTTATGCAGGTTAATGAGAACCGTAATCGACGAATCAAAACAAGTAAACTAAACGAGTTGATGTTGCCATTGATCGAGATTACACCGCCACCAGCTTACAAGGGGAAATATATCAAAATAAAATATGTTACGCAATTGCCAACGCGAACACCTCAGTTTGCTTTTTTCGCCAATTTACCACAATATATACGCGAACCATACAAGCGATTTATAGAAAATCAGCTGCGTAAATCGTTTGATTTTTCGGGCGTACCGATTGAGATTTATTTCAGGAAAAAATAGAATAATAACCACTTTCTTTGTGGATGATTTTTTATGATAAAAGATATATATAGTAACTCAATTCATCCTACCGAAAGAAAGTGCTCTGTGGCGCAACCTACCGAAATTTAGAAATGCTCCTCTTCTTATTTCAAGGACAGTTTGCAGCTTAAATAATAGAGTTAGTTGGATAAAAAAAATAGAAATGAAAGTTGGTTTGTTCTTTGGGTCGTTCAATCCGATTCATATAGGTCATTTGATAATTGCGAATCACTTTCAGCAATTTTCAGATTTAGAGCAAGTTTGGTTTGTGGTAAGTCCTCAAAATCCATTCAAAGAAAAAAAATCCTTAGCCAACGAATATAATCGTCTAGAGATGGTTGAGTTGGCGATACAAGATTACCCAAATCTTCGTGCTTGTAGTGATGAGTTTCATTTACCTCGGCCATCGTACACGATTGACACCTTGACGCACCTAAAAGAGAAATATCCTCGGTATGATTTTTCGCTGATTATGGGGTCTGATGTGTTGATAAGCTTACCAAAATGGAAGAATGCAGATATTCTTTTACGGGATTATTCGATGTATGTGTATCCACGCCCGGGTGAGATTTTAGCCGATTTCGACGCCAAAATTACTATCGTAGAAGCTCCATTGATGGAGATTTCATCAACGTTTATTCGTAATGCTGTGAAGCACAATAAGAACATTAAACCAATGCTTCCTCCTAAAGTATGGGAATACCTAGACGGAAGTAATCTCTATAAATAAACTTTATTTTTTAGGATACATTTGTTTCAATTGTTGTATTATTTGTTCTAATCCATTAACTTTTATTTCATAAACTGTCGCCAAGATTTCACCCAGTTTTCCTTTGGGGAATCCGCCATGGCTAGCAAACCATTCGAGATAAGAAATGGGTAAATCGCATAATAACCTTCCTTGGTATCGACCAAAAGGCATTGTCTGTGAGACCATTGCTTGTAATATTTCGGGCCGAAAACCACTTTCCATCAGCTTATTATTATTTTTTCTTACGTTTTTGAAATAAAGTTTCTTTTTTTGCCTGATTTTCATCCAAACCTCCTTTCAGCAATTGCCCTTCGTAATCGGTAATTCCGTTACGGAAAGGATATGATTTTTTATATTTGCTACATCCATGGCGTCTTTTGCAATCCGAGCTCTAGCACCAGATCGGCAATAAATATAATAGGTTTTCTTGGGGTCTAATCGTACAATATCTTGTGCAAAATCTTCTGCTTGCAAATCGATATTGATCGCACCTTTTATATGACCCTGTGCAAACTCTTCGGGAGTACGAACATCGAGAAGAATAATATCTGGGTGATCAAAGTTTATCTTATCTGTAGTATTAATGTCTTTCGTATAAAGAGTTGCTTCTATATGGTCTAATTTTTTTAGGGTTTGTTGATGACCACAACTTCCTAAGGTGAAAACCAATAAGATAAGTCCGAAAAAAAAGTTCATTTTATTTACCATTGTATAGATTCATTGCGTTTGCTAATCCATGAAAGACAAAAGCCAAAGCAGCTTCGGCTGCCATATCGAGTCGGTCTTGTAAGATTTTGTTTTCTTCTATTGTCCAATCTCCCAAAACATAATCGACTTGTTGTCCTTTTAAAAAATCATTTCCGACCCCAAAGCGTAAACGTGGATAATTGGTGTTTTGTAATTTATTTTGTATGTCTTTCAACCCATTATGTCCGCCGTCGCTTCCTTTTCCACGCATGCGCAAGGTCCCGAAATCCAAATTCAGATCATCGGTAACGATGAGTAGTTGAGGTAGATCGATATTTTCTTTCTGCATCCAAAAGCGTACAGCATCTCCACTAAGATTCATATAGGTGTTGGGTTTGAGTAAAGTTACAGGACGTCCTTTGTATTTAAATTGTGCAATCTCACCAAAATTAGACGAGGAAAATTTAGTATCGTTACGTTTGGCAATTTCCTCTACTACCTTGAAACCTATATTATGACGAGTATTCTCGTATTTGTCGCCTATATTCCCAAGGCCCACAATTAAAAATTTCTGCATACCACAAAAATAATGTATTCTATTTATTTTCTAGTCGAACGAAAGTTAATTTTGATAAATTGGTGTAGTTTTTGACAATTTACATATCATGAATAAACTAATTTCTTTTTACTTTTTCATGCTCTTTATTTGGAGCGGAATTATGTTTGGACAGAAAATACCGCAGACCGATAAAAAGATTTTTACCGAAGATGTTCTTCACCAAACCGTGAAAAATAGAGCCTTAGATGATGTCTCTTTGCAATCTATTCTCCAAGAACAGCGAGGCGAAGTTGTGGTTTTGTATTTTTGGGCAAGTTGGTGCAAGGATTGTTTGGTCGGATTTCCGAAACTCAAAACCTTACAACAAAAAAATCCGAAAGTGAAATTTATTTTCTTTTCCTTGGATAAAACCCAAAAAGCTTGGGAAAAAGCAATAGATAAATATGCTTTGCAAGGAGATCATTATTGGTTTAGCAGTGGTTGGGAAAATCCGTTCAATAACTATATCGACCTCAACTGGGTGCCACGTTATTTGTTGCTCAATCGAGAAGGAAATATTGCAAAATATTACACCATTCAGGCCGACGATCAAGAATTGCAACAGGCAATGAACCAATTGTAACGCAGATAAGATGGTACGTAAGAAAAGGATTAGATTTCCTTTATACTTATTCTATCATTGTATTTCTAGCTTAAAAATTATTTCTAGAAATAAGATTTTGCGTTAATTGTCGATATAAAAGCACACTCCGTTTCTTGTTTATAGATCTTGCATTATCTACTTGATGAGGATAGATTTAGGGATAGAATTTGTAATTTTTTTTCTTAATAAAAATAGATTTTTTTATCGAATTGTTTTCTATAAATTGCAAGCACTTAAAACTATTAATGGATATATGAAAATTTGCTTCGTGATGTATCCTTGGGATAAAATTGTTCCAGGAAAAGATACCACAATTCGACTGATAAAAGAGTGCATAGAGTGCGGTTATGAAGTGTCCTTGGTTACCAAATCGGGAGTGACTTTACAAAAAGGAAAAGTATTGGGGCAATGCCAAAAACTTATACCGCAAGTAGTAGGTGAAGATTGTGTTGCATTCTACGATCAGATGCAGTTTGAGTATTCTACACAAGAGCTCAAAACATTTGATATCATCTTCATGCGTGCCGATCCGCCTGTAGACAATATGTTGCTCAATATCTTAGAACTAATAGAAGACGAGGTTTTTTTTGTTAATCGAATTTCTGGTTTACGCAAAGCTAATAACAAAATCTATGCTGCATTTTTCGACGACGGAACAGATGAAATTGTGCCGCAAACCTTGATTACATCAGAAGTTCCCCTGATAAAAAAATTCATAGAAGAGAACGATTTTCAGAAATTTATCATCAAACCATTAGATGGAATGGGCGGTAAGGGTGTGATACTTCTAGAGCGCAGTCAACTGAACAATGTGTCGGCAATTGCAGATTTCTACATCAATGCAGAAGGCAAAAAGAAACCAATTATTGTTCAAAATTATATCGAAGGAGCAGAAAAAGGCGATATTCGTGCTATCGTGGTCAATGGTGAACCTATTGGTGCGATAAAAAGAATTCCGGCCGAAGGAGATCACCGCTCTAATATCAGTGCAGGAGGAGATTCCGTGAAACATGAGTTGACCGAAACCGAGCTAAAACTTTGCCGTAAACTCGGGAAACAATTAGTGAAAGATGGCTTGTATATTTGCGGTATTGATATTATCAATAATAAAATGGTCGAACTCAATGTAATGAGTCCGGGAGGCGTTTATCCGCACAATAAAGCCAATAACAATACCGAAATACAGAAACAAATCATCGGGATGATTGTTGATAAATATGAAGAGTTGAAGAGATGAAAAAATTAAGTGTCGATAAAATAATCGAAAAAATTCGGGCGGAAGAAGTTTTCGACGTCATGGCCGAAGATGATTCTTTTCGTTTGAAGATAGACGAATATATACCGTATGTCTGTGCGGCAATCCATAACGGACATTTGATGCGTCTCGAGTTACTTGAGAAAACATCGCTAAGTGATTACGAGCGTTGGTACGAAGAAGATCCCCATACAGCAGAGTTTATTGCCCAATTCCCGATTGTGATTCAAGGAAATGACTCGCGTTTCGAATATGATTTGAACCGCGATCCCAATACAGCAGTGTATGAAGAAGCTTGGGGTAAACAATGCTGGAAAGTTCCTTTAACCGAAGAAGAAAAACAAAGAAGCCTAGACAAGCATCATAATTTTTACCGCGTTGTTCATGCCTTGATCGAAAAGTTAGAAAAGAAATTCAATGCGTGTTTGGTGTACGATATTCATTCGTACAATTGGAAAAGATGGAATCGAAAAGTTCCGGTTTTTAACATTGGATCAGAATTGATAAACCATCAAAAATATGATGTTTATGTTGATTCTTGGGCCAGAGAGTTGAGTGAAATTCAATTGGGAGAAATCGAAAATGATACGGCTATAAATGATGTATTTTATGGTCGTGGCTATCTATTAAAATATCTTACAGAAAACTTCGACAACACGTTGGTCTTAGCCACCGAAGTTTCTAAAATATATTGCGACGAATTGACAGGAGAATCCTTTCCAGAAATTATATTCTTAATTAGAGAAGGCTTCAAAAATGCAATTGTAAACCATGCATTTTCTTTCGTTAAAAAAGAAACTACCTATAAAATTTCTAAACAATTCAATATTCTACATAATGAATTAGAATCGGATTTGATAAAAGTAGATAAAAAACTATTCAGTTTGGTGAATAATTTCGAGTTGCTTTCAGTAATCAATCCAATGAATTTAGAGTTCGAAAAAATGAAATTTTTTGCTTCTAAATATAATTATGAGCCCCAGTTCAAATACCATCCAATCAATCTGAATCCTTTAGAATTTAAACGTAAATTAACCTCGATTAATGTAGAGCGAATAGACGATAGTAGCATCCAAAAAATGTATATCGATACCATTAGTGCATATATGGATAAGGTAGATATGTTAGCCAACATCGGATCAGAAAAGTTTCTATACAATTCTTTACGCTATTTCGGTGAACCCAATCAGAAAGATATAGACAATGCGAATTTCATACTGTATTGTCCAGATTTCAGGCCCGATAAAGTAGACGATTATACAGAAAAAGAAGTGGTTCAGTTATTTGAGAATGCTACCAAAGAATATGGTTTCGATTTCACAATAGAAGTGTCCGATCACATTGCATCGAAAGCTTTAGTTATCAATAGCCAGAAAAAAGTAATCATCAAAAAAGGAGTCCGATTCAATAAACGCTTCACCAAAGGCTTGATCGAACATGAAATTGGTGTACACATGGTAACAACGATGAATGCAGCCGATCAACCACTGAAAATTTTCAGTATTGGATTACCTGTCAATACATTAACTCAGGAAGGATTGGCTATTTTATCCGAGTATTATTCGAACAGTATGAATATCGATCGTTTGCGAGAGTTGGGTTTACGCGTTTTGGCTGTGAAATATATGACCTCTGGAAATACATTCTCAGAGACCTTTCAGTTAATGGTAGAAAAATATAAAATGGAGCCTCATAATGCCTATTATCTTACGGCACGTGTCTATCGCGGAGGAGGTTTTACCAAAGATGCTTTATATCTAAAAGGTCTTAAAACAATTTTAAGTTTTATGGACTCGGGTCGTCCTATCAATAATCTATTAATCGGGAAAACATCGGTAGAATATATCGATACGATTGATGAGTTGATTGCGCGAAACATGATAAATCCTCCGAAATATTATACCAAAATCTTCAAGCATCACGAAGAAAATCCTTCCATTAATCCATTGTTACAATATATTTTTAAAGGATTGAAAGATTAAACAAAAAAACGCTTTATCAAATAAAGCGTTTTTTTGTTTTATGCAGTAAACAATTACTTTACTTTTTGATTATTTTCTTACGGGTAATTTCTCCATTTTGGGTTGTGAATTGAACGATATAAACACCCTTGCTTAAGTGTTTCATATAAATTGCAGTTTTTTGGGGTGAAAGCTGCATTTGCTTTTCTCCATTTATCGAAAAGACTTCTACTTTTTGGATCAGGTGATTCGATTGCCAAAAAAGGAAATCCTCTACTGGGTTCGGATAAATAGAAACTATCGCTTGTTCTTGATCATTTACACTCATCGTACATGCAGGGTTGCTATAATCTACAAGCCCCAAAGATGGATTATCTACTCGATGAAAAATTACGTTTTCTATCGCCGACAAATCGGTTGTCGAAGGAGCTATCCAGCAATTTCCTTGTGCAATAACTTCGTTGGGAGAATTGTTGTACAAAGCAAAAGTTTCTCCGTTGTTTCCGTTTTCGTAGAAAAAATTATTTCCAGGAGTGGTAGCATCGCCCATAAAAATATTCGTAGCTTCACCGATAAGCGTAATGCCCCATAAATTATTCTCGATATGGTTATCGAGTATTCTGATTTTATCCCCCAAAACATTACCAGGTTGTGTGATAGAGATACCACTTCCGCCTTGCATAGGTAAGTTTTCTGAGTTGTTGTTGATGAGTTGATTATTCAGAATATCACCACCCGACTTTGGACCAACTAGTGTGATTCCGTATCGGTTATCTTTCACAATATTCCCATCGATAATTGCAAAGCTATCGAGCCCAACCAAACTTGCTACAGCAATTCCGCCAACTCTGGTATTGTCTCGGTTACCAATTATTGTGTTGTTTTTAATAATAATTTGTTGATTTTCTCCACTCGGACCCATATTTATTTGTGGACGGTTGGTATTTTTGGTATTGTTGTTTTCTAGATAATTATTCTCGAAAATCAAGCCGACTTTTGAGTTAGCAGCAGAGCCAACAGCAGGTGTTTCGTTATGAAGAAATTGACTGTTGATAACTTTCGGGGTACCGCGCGAGAAAGATATTGCTCCTCCTGTAGAAATACCTTTGTCGTGCATATAAGAAAATGAACAATTTTCGGCCAAAAAATGTCCGCTTAGTGCACGAATACCACCACCATAACTGAATGAAATGTTTTTGAATGTTGCGGTGGAAAATTCATCCAACCGTATACCTTGATAGGATTCTGTTTCAGGATTTTGTACTGTGAAATTTGCACGGTTGGGGGCAATGGCTTCTATTGTTCCTTCGATGTTGAGTAAAACTTCGTCTGAGATATACACCCAATAATCCTTATCGATCACCAACTTATCGTTGGCAGAAATCGTAATGTTTTTATGAATATAATAGGTGTTTGGGTTATCATTATCTACAGAAATTGTCGTATTATCCGCATTGGCAATGTCTTGTAGGTGCAAAACAACTCCAGAATTTGGTGAAGTATATTGTGCAAAAACAATAAAAGGAGATGCGAATAGAGCAAGTTGTAAAAGTATTTTCATTTTAATGTGTTTTTCCTTACAAAAGTTTATGAGAAAAGAGCTTTTAGCTCATGAGCCTCTTCTGGTTTCATTCTTCCGCCCAATACCAAACTCAATTGTTTCCTACGCAAAGCAGCTTCGTAACGTTCGATTTCTTGTTCGGTTTCTGGAATTAATTCGGGTACACGTGTCGGTTTGTTGTTTTCGTCTACCGCAACGAAAGTGTAAATTCCGTTATTGGTTTTCTCATAACAAGAGTTTTTATAATCGTACAAATACACATCGACATAGACCTCCATAGAAGTAGAAAAAGAACGTGTAACTTTTGCTTCTAAACGAACCGTGCTCCCGAGCGGAATTGGTCTATCGAAAGAAACGTGGTTCACACTAGCGGTTACTACTTGGTAGCTGCCTGCATGTGTTCTTGCAGCGATAGAAGAAATCCTATCCATACGCGCGAGTAGTTCGCCTCCAAACATATTGTTGAGAGCGTTAATTTCACTTGGAAGAACCAAATTAGTCATGATTGCTAATGATTCTTTGGCTGTTTTAGATTTTAACATAAAAAAAGACCTTTGTTATAGGTTAACAAAGGTCTTAAATTTTTATGAAAAATGAAGGTTTAGTTTTTTCTAATCCATGCATCTTTATTCTGTTCATGAATCCAGTTAAGGTATGCTCTTGCTCCTTGTTCGGTTTCGAAAGTCATGTAGTTTACATAAAAGAAACTACCTTTTTTGTACACCATGCCAGCTTTGTCGAATCCTTTTTTATGCAGTTTCTCAATTGCTTCTTGTGCTTCATCTAGCCTTTTATAAGAGCCAGCGACTACTTGGTATTTCCCGGTTGTTTCTTTGGTTTTCACCACAACTGTTTCGTTGTTTTTTGTCGTATTACTTGCCACAAGGGTCGTTTCTTCTGCCATGATATTTGGCAAATGATGAATGCTTTTTTCGGTAGGATGAATTACTTTGTGGTTAACTTTTTCTTTACCGAACATTGGCAAAACAATTCCACTCCATTGTTCATCCACAAATGCTTTGACAGGCTGAGGCGTATTGAAGTATAAAAAACCTCCTATCAGAATAGGTAGAAAAGAAGCAGCAGCCAACAAACCAGCATAACGATTCGGTTTTTCTTTTTCTATTTCGGTTTGTAGAACATACGGAGCATGAACGGCAGGTAACCCAAAACTACTTAATAAGAAATTAGTGTCTTCGGGGGTGAAAACCAAATTACCTTCGACATTTTGTTGTAGTTTTCCCAAACGAATAAGCGAAAGCTCTTTACCTGCTTGCAAATGTTCTTGCCAAAAACGCACCTGATTCTGAATTGTTTCTAGAGCTTTTTCTTGCGACATGCTTTGTTCTCTCATCAAGGCGTTGATAAGTAACCCATCTTGCTTTTGTAGAGAAGCATTAAATGAAACTGTCTTACTTGGCGGGAGAAAGTTTTGGGCTTCCTTATCTTTCTTTGCCGAATAAGTCTGTGTAATAAAAGCCCCGAAATCAGGAACAATTACACAATTGTGTTCGTATAATAATTCATGTATAAGTTGTTCTATTTTCATATGATGATCATCTTAATGACGCATTTTTTAGTATAAAAAAATATTCACAAAAATAAGAAGATTTTCCTTATCTTTAAAATTATGATAAATGATTTGAAATACCAAATTGCGCTAAGTTTTTGTAAAGGCTTAGGACCCAAGTACACCAAGCAATTGCTGCACAGCTTTGGGCTTGCAAAAATGGTATGGCAAGAAAAGTTATCTACTCTACAAGAGAAAACCAAAATACCTCTAACCAATCTGATGGATATTGGGCGCGATGAAATCTTAACGATGGCCGAAAACGAGATACTTTTTTGCGAACAAAATCAAATCAAAATCCTTTCTTTTTTTGATGATGCTTATCCCTTTTATCTGAAACAATGTATCGATGCTCCCTTAATTCTGTATTATAAGGGTAATATAAACTTCAAAAGTGAGCTGAATATTTCTATCGTTGGATCAAGGAAAATGACTGCATATGGTGCCAAGTTTATACAAGAACTCGTCGCAGATTTACGCGATTATCCGATTTGTATTGTGAGTGGTTTGGCCTACGGCTGCGATATTCAGGCGCATCGTGCTGCACTGAGTTTGGGTCTACCGACGTGGGGTGTTTTGGCGCATCATCTGAACAAAGTATATCCAGCAAAACATAAAAAAGAAGCACAAGAAATGCTAGAAAATGGTGGGTTGATTAGCGAATATTCTTCTCAGCATGCATTGATTCCTGAATGTTTTTTGCAGAGAAATCGGATCATTGCTGGACTTTCTCCGACGACAATTATCGTAGAATCTAGCTATTCTGGCGGAGCATTGGTAACAGCAAAGTTTGCCAATGAATATAATCGAGATGTTTTTGCTTTGCCCGGACGAAATTCGGATAAAATGAGTCGAGGGAACAACCATTTGATCAAAACACATCAGGCGTATCTCATAGAAAATACACAAGATTTACTGTATCATTTGAATATCCAATCCAAAGATAATAAAACAAAGCAAGTCGAAATGTTTGTGGATTTAACCGAAAATGAACAAAAAATCGTTCAATTATTACAGAAAAATCAAAAACTACATATCGATCAGTTGGCCGATTTATCCAACCAATATACTTATCAATTATTACCAATACTGCTCGACTTAGAACTGAAACAGCTCGTGAAACCTTTACCTGGTAAATTTTTCGAACTTATTTAATAATTCTTTTCCAATTCTTTCGTTATCGAGAATAACAAGTACATTTGTTATATGATGATGAAAATTTTCAGTTTTTTACTATTAACTCCATTTTGTTTATCCGCTCAAACAATGCAAACGCGTTGGATAGATTTATTTTCATACAGAAAAGTTGTCGATATCAAACAAATAGATAATTTGTTGTATTGCGCTTCAGAGAACGGCATTTTTGTTGTCGATCCTGAAGATACATCGAAAGTAGAGAAGTTTAGCAAAGCCAATCTACTGAGTGATGTGGGGATATCGAGTATAGAATATGATCAAGTTTCTCATGTACTTTTGATTGGATATGAATCGGGTTCACTCGATATATTACGAGAAGGAAAGCCGAAGTTTATTCTCGATATTCCTTGGAATTCTTTTCAGGGTTCTAAGGCGGTAAAAGATATTTTTATTTACGACGATAAAGCAATGATAACCGGAGATTTCGGTATAGCTAGCTTTTCATTGAACCGCGAAGAGTTTATAGAAACTACATTCTTCAATAAGTTGAACGTTAATGAGTTTGCTCGTAGCTCGGCGGTGTTGGGCGAAGATTTGTATGTAGCGACTTCCGAGGGGCTTTATCACTCAAAACTGGTTAATGGAGTAAATTATCCGAATGTGTTGGATGCACGTTGGAAAAAAATTGTAAGCGGACCAAATTTTCATAAAATGGTGGTGTACCAAAATGAGGTGTATGTGAGCGATGATAAATATCTAAAAAAAATAGAAGGAAATCAATTAACAGCAGCAATTGATACAATGAAAGGAACAATCCTCGATTTCGAAAGTAACCAAGATGTTTTATCGATTACGCATAAGGATGGAGTAGAATTTTATCAGGATGGAGCCTTTACAAGCACTTTTTCGCTAGAAAATGACACCTACTTGTCGGGTATTTTTCATAATGATAAATATTATGGGGGCTCTCATAAAAATGGTTTGATTGATTTTAGTTCTAATCAGAAGGTTCCTGAAGATGAAAAGATCGGAATTTATCCCGATGGACCCTACACCAATCGCTCTTGGTCTGTAACAGCACTCAATACCAAAGTATGGGTTTCGCCCGGCGGAATGGAATCCTACAATACGCCCTTGAAAAATCAAGAAGGGATGTCGTATTTTAATGGTGAAAACTGGATTCATTTTGATGCGAGTAAGGATTTGTATGGAGCCATGGATATTGTTCATGTGGCAGTAAACCCAGAAAATGATCAAAACTTCTTTATTTCTTCTTGGCACGATGTATCCAACGATTTTGTTACGCCATTAGGAGGTCTAGAAGTAGAAATTGTTGATAGTAAGAATAATATTGTAGATCTTACAAACAACTTCGAGTCACTCACTAGAATAGGTGGTGCTACCTACGATGAAGAAGAGAATTTGTATGTTACAAGCTCGTTTGTGGGTAAAAAAGACAATGAAATATATCTCTATAAAAGAGAAGGAAAAAAAGGTCCATGGAAAAAAGGTCGAATAGTAAATCAGGCAGAAACAGAAAAAATATCATCTGGTAAACCAACGCTAGATGAAGACAATGTTTACATACCAGGTGCACGTTTAGGGGGGCTTATCATTGTGCCCAAGAAAGAACTCAAAAACAATGGTGATAATGAGCTGAAATGGACAAGATTGGGCATAAACGAAGGTTTGCCTTCTAGCAATGTTTTGGCGCTTGGCTTAGATAATTTTGGCACTTTATGGATTGGTACCGATCGAGGTTTACGAACGCTCATCAAGCATAACAATAATGAAGTCTATTCTGCAGAACCAATTGTCATTGAACAAAACGGTATTTATGAAGCTTTATTAACCGATGTCGGTATCAATACAATCAAAGTAGATCAGTCGAATAGAAAATGGGTTGGTACCCTTTCATCGGGTGCATTTTACTTTTCGGATACCGGTGAGGAAACCATTCTACAATTCAACAAAAAAAACTCAGCTCTTCCGTCGGATATTATTTACGATATAGATGTTGATCCTGCAACGGGATACGTTTATTTTGCTACCGAAAAAGGAGTTGTTGCGTATCGTGGAGATGTGGGTACAGCGAGTGGAAAATTCGAAAATTCGTATGCGTATCCCAACCCGGTTCGACCAGGATTTAGAGGGAGAGTTACGATCAAAGGTTTGCCAAATCGAGCTTCTGTAAAAATCACCGATGTTGCCGGGAATCTTATTTATCAGACAAAAGCATCGGGAGGTATCGCCGAATGGGATACCAAAAACATGAAAGGTAAAGAAGTGGCTTCGGGTGTATATTTGGTTTTGATGTCGAACCAAGACGGAACCGAAACGAAAACCCTCAAAATCGCTGTTATCAGATAATTGTAGCTCTTTCTTCAGATGGATATTACAACACGTGGTTTTGTACTTTCGGCTGTGAAATATGGTGACACAAGACTTATTTTGCGCATTTATACACAAGAATTTGGGTTGCGTTCTTTTATCGTAGGCAATGCTTTTGCCAAGAACAAATCAGCCGCTTTGTATTTTCCTTTGGCTTCGGTAGAAGTTTTTTTTAGACTAAAAAACAACTCTACTTTGGTGAATGCCAAACAATTATCTGCTGCCAATTATTTTCATACGATACACGTAAATCCTGTTAAATCGGCAATGGTTATGTTTCTAGCAGAGGTGATGCAAATGGTTCTCAAAGAAGAAGAAAGCAATACTTTATTGTACCGATATTTAGAAGAAAATTTAATTCGGTTTGATGAACGAGAAAAAAATTACGCAGATTTTCATCTTTGGTTTTTGATGCAACTGACTAAGTTTCTTGGCTTTTTTCCGAATATTGATGCAATGGAGCAAGATTATTTCGATTTAGAAAACGGTGTTTTCACTTCAGAATCTGTTCATGTAGAGCATCTTACTCAGACTCAGACTCAGCTCTGGAAAGCCTTGTTGCAATTGGATTTTAGAGAAAAACAATCGTCAGCCTTTAATCAATCACAAAGAAGAGAATTGCTGCATTTGTTGATGAAGTATTATCAAATTCATCTGCCCAATTTTTTCCAACCTAAATCTTTAGAGGTTTTACAAGAAATTTTTAGTTGAAGTTATTTAGCTGTTATAAATGCTTTGTCTATATTGATTAAATATAAATTGATAGAATCTTGTTTGTTAAACTTATTCAAATTCTGGGTAACAGTGTTTATAGCTTCGTTTGATTGTTTTTCTAACATCAAGGTCCAAAGAATAAGTACTTTATATTTTTTGTCGGAATTTAATTTTGGTATTTTTTTAGAATAATGATTCCATTCGATTTCAAAATTAGCAGGATTTATAGCAGATTGTGGAATAAAAGTGTCAAATCTATTGTTTGTATTCCAATCTAAAAACCCATTCAACTTTGCTTTTGCATAACAATTTGCATGAAAGGATGATAATTTATTTTCTTCAAAATATAAAATTTGTATTGGTTGAGTAAGGTCGTTCGTTCTCAGTTCATTTGTTTCTATTTTCGATAATTCATAGAAATCTATAGAATCAAGAATGAGATTGATGGTTGGATGTTCTATTTTTTGATGAAATGCCTCAACTTCCGATTCATCAAACACGTTAATTTCTCTAACGCCATACAAATCAGAAAGCATTTTATTGCATGAGAAAATTGTCAGCGTAACTATTAAAAAAAGGATTATTTTTTTCATATAAAAAAGAAACGATAATTCTAAAAAGAATTGTCGTTTTTAAATTAAATTATTCTGTATCTACAATAATAGTATATTGATCATTAATTTCATCATAAAATGCCTTGTAAATCCCAGCTTTAATTGTTAAACTATCATTAACATATACATCTGAATAGATTGGTAATTAATTATCACTTGTCAATCCATTATCTATCGTTTCTGGTACTATAGCCAATTTGTCATCCACTTTGTAAATTGAAGCGTTGGAATCTAACATGGAAATTTCTGATTGTTCAACACCGATTGTTACACATTTTCCCAATGGAAATTCACAACCAGCATTTCCTCCTAATCCAGACCATCTAAATCTAATTCGAATTTTTTCTTGGACATCTTGTCTATTCAATAGTTCAGAGTTTTTTAAAACTAAATCAGAATAATCTAAAGTTTTAGTGTTTTTTAAAAAGAACTTTTCAGAATCACTTTTTTCATAATCTGAAAATCTTTTAAACTTAATTTTTTATTACTCTCAAGGTTTTCTAATTCAAACTCATCATTTGAGCAAGAGTTTAATAATAAAGATGTTGCAATAAACATCATAAATAATAAAAATGTTTTTCTTATGGTTTAATGATTTTTAATATACTCAAAAAAACTAATAACTTTTTTCGTTCCTGGTATTTTTTTTACTGAATGCAAGTAAAATATTACTAATTATGGTTTAAACAATGTTTGATAGGAGCTAACTTAAAAATAAAAGATGAAAAGGATAAAACAATAGCCTAATTGGATGAGAAGACAAATAATTATAGTACTAAAGTCTTTGTCTCACCGCTTCATAAACACAAATCGCAGCTGCATTGCTCACATTGAGCGAATCGACCTTGCCCAGCATCGGGATTTTGATCAACACATCCGATTCATCAGCCCAAAAATCAGACAACCCAGTGGCTTCGGTTCCCAAAACAATCGCCGAAGAAGAGCTGAAATCCATCTCATACAAACTTTTGGTATTGTCTCGCAAAAAGGTAGAAACGATCTGTATGTTATTGTTTTTCAGGAAATTTAAAACTTCTTCTTTGCTGCCCGAAGCGATTTGGTTGGTAAACAAAGTTCCGACCGAAGAACGTATCACATTCGGATTGTAGAAATCAACCGTTTCGTCGCAAACAATCACTGCATCCACTTTTGCGCCATCGGCTGTACGTAAAATTGCACCTAAATTCCCGGGTTTTTCGACTGCTTCTAGAACCAAAATCAAGGCATTTTCTGGTAGTTCTACCCCCGATAAATTGTTTTCTTTTGTCGCATAAACGCCTACAATTCCGCCCGTTGTTTTTCTGTATGCAATTTTTTCAAAGACGGGTTTATTCACTTTGTAGATCTTTCCGTTTTCTAACGGAAGATTATCATCAAAAATATCCTCGCAAATATAAAATTCCAACGCCCGAAAACCACCTTCTATCGCCAAGCGATTTTCTTGTAATCCTTCTACTACAAAGGTATTCTGTTTTTTTCTTTCCCTGGATTTTTCTTGTAGTTTGAGAAGATTTTTTATTTTCGGATTTTGTAAACTTTCTATATGCATACTACAAAAATACAGTAAAATATCATCAAAAATAGCTTCTTCTGTTCGATTCTTGTTGGGTGAAAAACAAAGTCTAAATCTATAGTTTGATTGTAATTAGAAGGCAAATATTCATAAAGACAACATAGTCAAGTGAATGCAAAGAATGCTAAACCTTCGCAAAAGCATTAAACCTAAAAAATAGTAAGAAAAACTCCTGTGATTTTTTTGTACCTTTGCAACTTAAATAATATTAGAATATGACCAAAGATGGAAAAATGGAGTTGATGGCTCCTGCTGGTAATTTCGAGTCTTTACAAGCAGCCCTTGATAATGGTGCAGATTCTGTATATTTTGGTGTAGACCAATTGAATATGCGTGCACGTGCCTCGATTAATTTCACAATAGATGATTTACCCGAAATTGTGAAACGTTGCGAATCATTTGGTGTACGTTCTTACCTTACCCTCAATACGATTATCTACGATCACGATTTGTCATTGATCAAGGTATTGCTAGACAAAGCCAAAGAAGCCAATATTACGGCGGTAATTGCTATGGATCAATCGGTGATTGCCTACGCACGTCAGATTGGGATGGAAGTGCATATTTCTACACAAATTAATGTAACCAATATAGAAACAGTAAAGTTCTATGCAATGTTTGCCGATACAATGGTATTGTCGCGAGAATTGAGCTTGAAACAAGTGAAAAAAATTACCGAACAAATAGAAAAAGAACAGGTCAAAGGCCCAAACGGAAATTTAGTAGAAATAGAAATTTTCGGTCATGGTGCTTTATGTATGGCTGTTTCTGGAAAATGCTATTTGAGCTTACATTCGCATAACTCTTCTGCAAATAGAGGTGCTTGCAAACAAAACTGTCGTAAGAAATATACGGTAATCGATCAGGAATCTGGATTCGAAATCGAGTTGGATAACGAGTACATGATGTCGCCGAAAGATTTATGCACGATAGAATTCTTAGATGAGGTAGTCGACGCAGGAGTAAAAGTCCTGAAAATTGAAGGTCGCGGCCGTGCGCCAGAATACGTAGCAACCGTTATTCGTTGTTACCGAGAAGCAATCGATTCGATAGCCGATGGGACATATTCTCAAGAAAAAGTAGACTATTGGATGGGCTTATTACAAACTGTTTACAATCGTGGTTTTTGGTCAGGATATTATTTGGGACAAAAATTAGGAGAATGGTCTGCAACACCAGGTTCTATGGCTACTCAGAAGAAAGTATATATCGGCAAAGGAAAACACTTTTTCCCGAAAGCCAATATCGGTGAATTTGCAATCGAAGCATACGACCTAAAAGTCGGAGATCTAATCTTGGTAACAGGCCCAACAACCGGTGCCAAAGAAATGATTGTAGAATCGATGTATGTAGATGATCAGCCGAATGAAATTGCAAGCAAAGGAGCGAGCATTACCATTCCATTGAATTTCCGAATCAGACCGTCTGATAAGCTATATAAATTGGTCAAGGTAGAAGAGCCAGGAACCCAACAGAATAATGTAGAAGAAGGTGCTTACTCGCACTAAAACAATAATATAAAAATATGGTGATTATTACCCTTCAGCGCAACAAGTGCATTGGTTGTAATTATTGTTATGAGTTAGCCCCAGAACGCTTTCGGATGTCGAAAAAAGACGGAAAATCTGTTTTATTGAAGTCAGTAGAAAAGAAAGGTTTTTTTACACTGAAAGATCCAGATCATACTATTTTCGATAGCTGTGAACGTGCAGCCAAAGCTTGCCCAGTGAATATTATTTCAGTCAAAGAAATATAAAAAATAAAATAAAAATTATTAGAAACCATTCTATTTAGGATGGTTTTTTTTGTTTTGTTATTCACTTATTTTTGGATAGAACTTTATAAATTATCTTGCTGATAATCCCAACAAAAAACAGCTTTTTGTAGAAAACAAATTTTAGAACAAAAGAAAAAAGTAACTTTGACCATAAAGATTTCTTTTGAATAGCTGTTGTTCTGTGCACTTTTCTTTACTTTGTATAGTACAAATGATTTAGATACTTTGTAAATTGGATACACTATTGCGAGAAGAAAAGTCAGGAGAACTCTATATCAAAATGTTTTTGAATTATTATATTATTGAATAATTTTTGGGGTAGAATATGAAATTGACGAAAAAAGAAGCAAGAGATTATTTCAGAACCAAGCGTAAACAAATGTCAGCAACTGAAGTTGAAGAATTGAGTGAGCAGATTTTTCATCAATTGCAGCGTATAGACTTTTCTGATGTCGATGTTTTTCATATTTTCTTACCGATAAAAAGCAACAATGAAATCAATACTTGGCCCATTATCGAATGGCTTTTTTCTTTAGGGAAACGAGTGGTCGTACCGATTGTAGAAGGAAATGAAATGATAAGTGCCGAGGTGCAATCATCTTTTCCGATACGGATTGGGAAATTTTCTATTCCCGAACCCGAAGTATTCTCGGTGATTGATTCAACACAAATCGAGGTAATTTTTCTGCCAATGTTTGTGGCAGATTTGCAAGGTAATCGAGTTGGGTATGGTGGCGGTTTTTATGATCGTTTTCTACAATCAACCGCTGAAAATGTGCAGAAAATTGGGTTGAGTTTTTTTTCGCCTGTAGAGCAAATAACCGATATTCATCGAGGTGATGTACCTCTAGATGCGATGGTGTCGTCTACAGAAATACTGTCTTTCGGTGGAAAATCATTCAACGTTTTGAAGTAGAATTTGAATTCTTTCACAAATTTTTGTGGATCTTTTTTCAAAACCAAAATACTAATTCTCTCATTCGATTCTATTAATTTTTTATCGGCAGCAAAATAATTTACGGTATAATGAATACGTTTCAAAGTGTCAGAATAAATCGAATCTAGAGGATTAGAATGTAAACTATTTATCGAAGTAAATTTAACGTTCTTGCTCCGTAAATCTTTCAAAACATGCATAATTTCTACCGTATCTTTTGGTGAAAAATATGATTTCAATTGACTCCATAACATATGCGATAAAACAGAGTCTTGCGTATTCACGGCTAAGGTAGATAGCTCGTAAAATTCACGTAATTTTTGTTTACTGATAAAGTCTATTGCCTGGGTAGAGTCCATTTTCGTACCCAAAGAAGTGTGGTCGTTTTTGTACGATTTTATCTCATCTGGATTATAATCTCCATGATAAGTAGAACCCTTTTTACAAGTCACTAACCAAAAAAAACTAAAGAAAAACAGCCCAAACAAGAGCCAGTTTTTTTTACGGTAATTCTGTTTCATCTTGTTGAATTTTGAATTTTAGTTTAACAATTTTTCCTTGTTTGTTTCGTTCAGATTCAATCAAGGTATAGTTTTTTAGGGTAGAGGTGGGTAGGGTCATTAGGTTGATATACTGCTGTTTAGAAAGTATTTCTACGCCAAAAACATCATTGTCATAAACCTGATAAATCAACGCATTATCGTCGATCATCTGGTTAAGTTTTTTGATTCTTTCTTTCAGATTCTTTGCCGAGTGAGAATAGTAATGCAGCATAACTTTATAGTCATCTGGGTTGAGGACAATTCGTTCTGTTTCTCGGTAATTATTTAGGTTAATACGCAAAGTGTCTACCTTGTGGTAGGGTGAACTAACCGCCATTTTTAGAGTGTCTCTTGGGCTCTCAAACATCACACAACCCGATGTTGTATTCAATACCAGTGGAGTAAATCCTTCTCGGAAAATTGTAACTTCTATTGGCGTTTTTATCGGTGCAACACGGTCAGAATCGATGAAACAAAATTCATAAGTCTTGTCAGTAAAAAAAGCTTTATACATGCCAAAAATTACGCTACCCAGTAAAAGGACCAAACCTGCCCCAATGGCAATCCATTTTTTTTGTTTTTTCTTCTCTTCTTTTTGTTCGTTAACCTTTTCTGTATCGGGGACCAAAATTTCTTCTTTCTTTGGTTTATTCTCTATCAATGGCAGACCAATATTTTCTTTTTTTTCGGTCGGAGAAATTTTCTGAGGAAGAGTATCAGCGAGTATGATTTCTGCTTTGGGTTTTTCGGGTTTATTAAAAAACTCAACTTCCTTTTTGTGTACAAATTGTGCCCAATTTCGGTAACCGCAATATTGTGCCAAAAGATTGAGCATGTCGATTCGTGGAAGTTTTTTGAATTCGGTTTTGAAGTACGTATAAAACCATTTTTCACTTACCGACGACTTGGTCTTCTGCAACAAATCTTCCTGAAAGTTGCTAATGTCCAAGCCTCGCCAATCACTAATATTGGGTGATTGAGCAGAATTCTCTTGCAAAAATTTTCTTGCAATCGAATCTTTTAGTAAATCAAATATTTCTTTATCGGTGAATTTGCTCAATGTGATTAGGCTTTTTCAATGTTACAAAAATAAGAAATTATTTATCATCCTTTTCATCTCCTCTCAACACCATAAAATCTTTTTTGGTAGGATGAACTACACTGCATTTATAATAAAATAATAAATAAAACAAAACGTAGAATCTTGTTTAGACAAAGATTTATTGCACGATACAGATAATTGCCAAAACCACAATACTAAATCTCTTTGGCAGTATATTTTTATCGATAAGTTTTTATTTAGGGTTTTGTAGACAGGATAGATTAAATGGCGGTTTGTTCGGATTCCAAGAAAAATACAGATTAAATTTAATAATCTATTCTAATTTGATCAATATGAAGATTTTCTCTAGATTTATTTTTTCTATTATCAACTCTCTTTCTACCAAAGATTTTAATAAAGGTGAATATGCTCCAACGATAAACAATCCAACAAATGGGAAATGTTTATTTTTCTAAAAGATAAGAACCAATACTGACGGCTCCTGACAATATGAAAGAAGAAGATATTGGCTTGCTGTTGTATTATAAACCTGCTGCTGGACATAGGTTGAATAATAATGTATGGAAAATGAAATAAGAAGCCGAAAAATCTACCCGAACGAGTAGATTCTTTTAGTTAATATCTTTCCTGAAAGTACTTCTTTTTTTATGGATTTTGGGTGAAAAATCTTTCCAAAGCTGCTGAACTTTAATATTCTCTTCGAGTAAGGGATTGGTTTCCATAGTTTCGATTCCTCTTGCTCGGAAATTTCTATACAAATCTCTAAAAATCAAAGCATGTAAACCCTTGTTTTGGTAGGCAGGATCGATCCCGATAAGATAAAACTCTGCATGGTTGTTTTTCCTTAGCGCTTGCAATAAGTGCCACCACCCGAAAGGGAAAAGTCGACCCTTTGTTTTCTGGTAGGCTTTGGAGAAAGAAGGCATCGTAATGGCAAAAGCAACCATTTTCTTCTCTTCATTTTCGATACATACCACAAAATCTGGATGGATAAACTTCAGATATTTCTTTTTATAATGCTCTACCTGATCAGCCGAAATCGGCACGAAACTTTGTAGGTCAGCGTAGGTCTTATTCAATAGATTGAATAATTCGTCGGCGTGTTGTACCAAATCTTTCGAGTTTTTGAATTTCATAACCCGAACATTGAATCTTTTCTCGATGATCTTTCCTATGCGCGATATCTCATTCACCTTGCCTAAATTATCAATATCCATCAGGTATTCTACCCAAGAAGCTTCAGGTCGATAACCTAAACTGATCATATGTTTCGGATAATACTCATAATTATAGAGACCAATCATGGTGGGCAAATAATCAAAACCTTCGGTAAGCATTCCAGCCTTGTCCATATTAGAGAAGCCCATTGGTCCCTCTACATAAGTCAGTTGATGCTTTTTTGCCAAATCTTCTGCTTTTTGTAACAAAGCTTTAGCCACCTCAATATCATCAATAAAGTCAAACCAGCCGAAACGAACTTTTTTCTTTTTCAGATTATTCACTTCCTCCCAGTTGATGATGGTTGCTATCCTACCAACTATTTTATTATCGCGATATGCTAGGTAAAAATGAGCAGTTACTTCGTTGAAAATTTCGTTAGAAGGATGAAAAGATTGTTTTTCATTTCGGATGATAGACGGTACCCAATAAGGGTCGTTTTTGTACAAGGTGAAAGGAAATTTCACAAAGTTGTCCATATTTTTTTCGGTTTGTACTTCCTTTACTTCAAGCATCGATATGTAAGTTTTTATTCTTTTGTTCGGTAGTTTAAATTAGTTTTTATGATTCGCTTTTCGAGCAAAATTTCTCTCGGATCAATTCGTAAATCATAGGAAACAAAGATAAGCTGATTATTAGGATAATGACAATTTCGAAGTTTTCTTTTACGGTCTGATTTTTCCCAAGAAAATAACCAAGTAAAGTGATAAGGAGTACCCAAAGTACACCACCGATGATATTGAACCGTAAAAAGGTTGGGTAATGCATACGCGAAATTCCGGCTATAAAGGGAGCAATGGTTCTTACTAGCGGTACAAATCTGGCTATGATTATGGTTTTTTTTCCGTACTTATCGAAGAAGTGTTCTGTTTTTTGCAAAGCTTTATCTTGGATTATTTGCTTGCCAAATAGTTTCTTTTTGAGGAGTTTCAGTCCGACTTTCAATCCGATAAAATAGTTCAAGGTGTCGCCCAAAATAGCTGCAGCAATTAGCAAGGATAAAACTATGTAAATATGCAAATATTGAGGGTAGCTTGCTGTCAGCATTCCTGCAGCGAATAGCAAAGAATCTCCAGGTAAAAAGGGCATGAAAACCAAACCTGTTTCTATGAAAATTAATAAAAACAGAAAAAGGTATAACCAAGTCTGATACTGCATCAGAAAGCTTTCTAAATATTGGTCGATGTGTAAAAGATAATCTATGACTTCCATCTAAGCAAGGTACAAAAAAACTCAGTTCGAGAACTGAGTTTTATACCATATAAAAATAATATTTTATGCTTTTTTCTTCATTTTTTCCTTGGCCACTTCGAAGATGATTGGCAATAAAGAAATCACGATGATAATGAGTACTACTTTCGAGAAGTTATTTTTGATAAACGGTATGTCTCCCAAGAGATAACCTGCCAAAGTAATACCGAAAATCCAAATAAAACCTCCCAGTACATTATATAATAGGAAAGTCGTATAACGCATGTGACCGATGCCTGCTACGAAAGGGGCCAAGGTTCTTACGATAGGTACGAAGCGAGCGATAACAATGGTTTTAGAACCATACTTTTCGTAGAATTGATGTGTTTTGTCAAGATGTTCTTGTTGGACAAATTGTTTACCAAAGATGCGTGTTTTTACTGCTTTCATTCCCAGCTCTCGACCAATGGTATAGTTGAGTGTGTCGCCCAATACAGCGGCAACAAAGAGAATGAGCATCATCACAACTACGTTGAGGTCATTGGGCTGAGCAGCTAACATACCGGCAGCAAACAGCAAAGAGTCGCCAGGCAAAAAAGGCATTACAACCACACCTGTTTCTACAAAAATTATGAGAAATAATATACCATAGAGCCACAAACCATACTCGTTTGCGAAGTAGGTTAGGTGTTGGTCGATATGCATGATAAAATCGAATGCTTGTTGAATAATTTCCATAGTTGAGTATTAATTTTCTAAAGCATTGAAGGCGTTTTCTATGTGCTTAATGCTCCAAATGTTGTTTGTTTTTGTGAGTGCTAAAATATCAAAACGAACCGAAAGATGATAATTATTTTTCTGGATATATGCATCTGCTGCCAAAATTAGTCTTTTTTGCTTGGCTTTGGTAACGGCAAGTTCTGGTTCTGTAAAAAAAGTATTGGATCTTGCTTTCACCTCACAAATCACAATTTCTTGCTCATGTTGAGCGATAATATCTATCTCGGCTTTTTGATAATAGAAGTTACGGTCAAGAATTTTGTAATTCTTTTCTATAAGAAACTGACAGGCTTTTACTTCGGCTTCTCGACCAAAATCAAAATGCTGTGCCATTATTTTGTGCCGTATAAACGATCCCCTGCATCACCCAGGCCTGGTACGATATAGCCGTTTTCGTCTAGTCGTTCATCGAGTGCAGCTAAATAAATAGGCACTTCTGGATAGGCATCGTGTACAGCTTTTACCCCCTCGGGACATCCTACCAAAGAGGCTAATCTAATTTTTTTTGCCCCGTTTTTTTTAAGGATTTCTATAGCTTTTACAGAGGAACCACCTGTAGCTAACATAGGGTCAACTAAGATGACATCTCGAGATGCTAAATCAGAGGGCAGTTTGCATAAATATTCTACTGGTAATAGAGTTTCGTGATCACGGTAGATCCCAATATGCCCAATTTTTGCAGTCGGAATAAGTTGATGGATTCCTTCTACCATTCCCAGTCCAGCACGGAGAATCGGGATAATTGCCATGTCGTTTCCTTTGATTTTATATCCTTTTGTTTTGGTAATTGGTGTTTCGATTTCGATTTCTTCTGTTTCTAAATCACGTGTGATTTCGTAACACATTAGACCCGAAATTTCATCGACCAATTCACCAAACATTTTGGTTGTGGTATTGCGGTCGCGCATTTGGGTAATTTTGGCTTTTACCAACGGATGATCGATAACGGTTAAGTTATTTGTTTGCATAAGGTATCTTAAATATAGGTCAAATTTACGGAATTTGATTGAATCTTCAGTTCTACTTTTGCACCAAAACGCATCGCCATATTATGACCCGTATGCCCGGCAGGTACATGAAAAGCAACCGGAATCTGTAAATCTTTTACGTATTGATGAATGATCTGAAGGCTCATCGGGTCGAAAGCTTTTTCGAAATCGGTAGTGTTTTCTTCTTCTACATCCATACGTGTAAAATTTCCGACCAGAATCCCTCTCAGTTTTTGTAAGATTCCGGCTCGTTGCAAGCTCATCATCATTCGATCTACATGGTACCAGTTTTCGTACCAGTCTTCTATCAATAGTATTTTATTTTCGGGGTTTATCGAAGTTTCTGATCCGAGGAGACTATAGAGAATAGAGAGGTTACCACCGAGCAAGATTCCGGTTGTTTCACCAGTGATATTGGTAGGATGAGCCAAAAGCGGATAGGTAGGATTTTCGCCAATGAGTAGTTGTCGAACACTCTCGTACGTGGATGGGTGATAGAGTGTATGGGCTAATTTTTTCACGACCATTCCGTGGATAGATTGGTAACCGAGTTGTTGTAATTTGGTATGAAAAACGGTGATATCCGAGTAGCCGATAATCCATTTTGGAGATTGAGCAAAGCGTGAAAAATCTAAGGAATCGATGAGTTGTATAGCGCCATATCCGCCACGAGCGCACCAAATTGCTTGGATGTTTGGGTTGTCTAATGCTTCCTGAAAATCGTGTAAACGCTGTTGGGTTGTTCCGGCGTAGGCGTAACCAAATTGGTGTTGCGCATAGATATTTTTTCCTACCAAAACCTTGAAACCCCAAGCTTTTATCATTTTGATTTCTTGGTCTAGTTCGTTGGGTAGTATTCTTTTAGAAGGAGCAACGATGGCGATGGTATCTCCTTGTTGTAAAAATTTGGGTTGTATCATAGTGCGAATGTAAAAGAAAAAGGCGAACCGAAGTCCGCCTTTTAAATATTTGATATGATAAAATATCGTTTTCTGAAATTAGAAGCTGTATGACACAGAAGCGTTCCAAGTTCTTCCTAGTCCGTAACCGTATCCATTTCTGTTTTCACGGATAATATATTGGTCGTTGAACAAGTTTTTGATATTACCTCTTAAGCGTAATTTTTGAGTTCCGAATTTCAATTCGTACGAAGCTCCTAAATCTACTTTTGCATATGGAGATAATTCGTTTGGCTTGTATGGTTTCCCGTTATGTAAATTGGTTACCAATTGTTTAGCATCAACTTGCGAATAAATATTAGCGTAGTAGTTGAAGTCCATATCTACAGAGAAAGAACGAGTTACGTCTAATTTAGTACCTAAACCGAAAGTGAATTGTGCAGCATCACCAACTTTTACACCTGTAAGGTCTACATCATCATATTGTGTTACGATTGTGCCAGCATCGTTGTTTCTACGTTGCATTGGCGTAGAACCATCGTATTGCCAATCACCGTAAGAAGCATATCCTCTTACTGTCCAGATGCGTTCGATTCTTGCATCAAAGTCAACTTCGATTCCTTTGTGAATTTGTGTTACGTCGTTTGCGTATTCTGAGAAATTGTAGGTTTCTAAGATGTTTCCTGCAGGATCCTTGATGATTTCTTCACCATAATCCATCAATAAGAAACGGTTACCCCACTTGGTGTAGTAAGCATTTACGTTTACGCGTAAGTTGCGTGTTTTGTAACGGTAACCTGCTTCTAGACCGGTGATTTCTTCATTGTCAACAGAAGGTTCTTGTAAGTCTACTGTATTGAAAACAAAGATGTTATCTAAGAAAGGTTGGCGAGAATAGCGACCTGCATTCACAAAAATTGCATTGTTGTCTAAGAAAGTATACGACATACCTCCTTTGATATTCCATCCAGTTTTCTTTACTTTTTCTGATTTGTGTTCAACTCCACCATAGTTCCAACGATCGAACTTTTGGTAAGATTGGTTTGATAATGCTCCTTGAGCAAATACTGTAAATCCTCCGATTTCGTATTCTGCTTGACCGAATACACCTTGGTAGTTGATGTTTTCGTTATAGTCGCGGTTAATTCTTTGATCTTTACCAGCAGTCTTGAAAAGTGCTTGCCAAGGATTTGTTGTGAAAGTTTCTGTAACAACCACTTGTTCACCTGTTACTTTATTTTTATCTGACCAACCTTTCAATCCGAACAAGTCAATCATTTGTTGATGGTGTTGCCCTTTGTAAAAACGTACATCACCACCGATGTTTAAGGTAAGACCTGCTTGTGTATCAAATGTAAAGTTAGATACAGCTCCGTACCAAGAGTGGTTGTTGACAGATGCACGTATTGCTGCATTGCTGATTGGGTTTCCGTTGCTATCTACTCCACCATTGTTTCCGATTCCGTCTTGGTCTAATAAGTTATTCGCTTCGATTTTGTCGAAATCGATATATCCTCTACCCTTTAATCCTCCTATTGTAGTGCTTGATGCTCTACCAACTCCCGAGGTTCCACCACCTGTACCAACAGATGCGTAAGCAACGGTAGATAAGTTCATTTTATCGTTGATTGTCCAGTCCCAGTTAAGGTTTGCTACTGGTTTGTGGTAATAGTTACGACGTAAGTTTTTTCCTTCACCTTTGTAGTATCCGTAGGTTGAGTTGTATTTTTTATCTCCACCCATTTCTTCCCATTGACTTTCACTTTTTGTAGAGTAGTTTTGGTCGTGCCATTGTGGTGCACCAAAAACCATGAAGTTGATGTTATGGTCTTCATTTGGTTTGTATCCTATCGAGATGAAGTACGCTTGACCTTGTCCGCCAGTTCCGTAAGCATACTTACGATGAGCTTGCCAATGGTTTAATAAAATAGAGAATCCCCATTTTCCTTTCAAACCAGTGTCGTACGACAATGTTCCTCCGAAGTAACTATCGTTTCCTGCTACAAAACGAGCAAAACCACCTTCTCTTCTTTCGGTTGCTTTAGTAACGATGTTTACAGTACCTCCTACAGAAGAAATTGCTAATTTAGAAGAACCTAAACCACGTTGTACCTCTATAGCATTCGCTACCTCGTTCATAGCCGACCAGTTCGACCAATAGATATTACCATCTTCCATACCATTAATTGGTTGCCCGTTTAATAAGAAAGCGGTATTTTGTTCTGTGAATCCACGTAAATACATATGAGAATCTCCAAATCCTGATGCTTGGTCAGAAACGTAAACAGAAGGTGTGTTTGCCATAACTTCTGGGAACTCTACGTTACCCACTACTTTGTCCTGGATTTCTTGTCGAGAAATGGTAGAAACAGCCACAGGTGTTTTACGGTTCTCTTGCAAGTCGATTACCCCTTTACCGATAATCAATGTTTCTGCTAAGTTTACGGTCTCATTATCCATAATTGTATCATTTTGGATATGAGTTGATTCTGTTGGCTCAACTTGAGCGTAAGAAAGTTGTGCTGTTAAAGCGAAAGCTCCTATTAAGAATAGCTTCATTGAGTTTAACCTCATCGTAAAAAATAGTTTAATGTTTACGGTGCAAATGTCGAAACTATTTTAAGGTTTAATGTTAACTTAATGTTAATTGTAGAAAAAGAAAATATGATAAATTTCGCTTTTCTATTTGAAAATGAAAATGTTGTTAGGGGATATGCAAAAATAACCAAATATTTTTAATGTTAAAATTTTATAACTCAACACTGAGAAAAATCATAAAAAATGTTAAAAAACAATCTTCGCTTTCAAGCTCAAATCAAAATTTCTTGCCGAGTGTATGATTGCACCAGATGAGATAAAATCAACTCCTGTTTCAGCAATTGCCCGAACACTTTCTTTTGTAATACCACCAGATGCTTCTGTTGTTACTCGATTGTCTATTAATTGTACTGCTTTTCTCAGATCAGGCAATGAAAAATTGTCCAACATAATACAATCTACTTTGGCTTCTAGAGCTTCTTGCACTTCTTCTAAATTACGGGTTTCTACTTCGATTTTCAAATCGAGTTGATTTTCTTGTAAATATTTTTTTGTCTGATGAACAGCTTGCATTATCGAACCACAAAAATCGATATGATTATCTTTTAGCATCACCATATCATACAACCCAAACCGATGATTTTCTGCACCGCCAATTTTCACAGCCCATTTTTCTAACATTCGGAAATTTGGTGTCGTTTTGCGCGTATCGAGAATTTTGGTTGTGGTATGAGCAATAAGTTGCATCATTTCGTGGGCATAGGTTGCAATGCCCGACATGCGTTGCATACAGTTTAGTACTAAACGTTCTGTGGTAAGAATTTTTTGTGCATTGCCTTTTATTTCCAAGGCGATTTCTCCTTTTTCTACCCAATCTCCATCTTTTTTGTAGGCAATGAGTTCTGCGTTGGGGATGGTCTTAGAAAAAATATATTTAGCCAATTCTATCCCGGCTAAAACGCCATTATCTTTTACCAAAAGTTCGGCTGTCTGTATAGCATCTTTTGGGATGCATGCCAAGCTAGAGTGATCTCCATCACCAACATCTTCATGGAGAGCTGCTTCTATAAAAGTATCTATTTTTTCTAAGGTAATATACGAGGGTAAATTCATTTTCTGTATGTTAGGGAAACAAAGGGTGATTGATTAAATTCTTCTTTAGATTTGTATTGATAATATTCTTTCGATTCGTTGTTTTCTTCATTGAAAACCTCGATGAATACTTGGGTTGATGGATCATTGTTGAAAAAGTTCTTTAACTGTATGGTGTATTCTTTATCGTTCAGCAAGCCTTTCGTTACCAGGGTTTTGCCCGAATTAAAATTGTTTTCTATATTCTTTGCATACGGCTCTACCATGGCTAATTCTACCAAAGAATTAAACTTCCCTAAATAAATTTGTCGGTCGTCTCGGATTGCATACGTTCGTAATATATAATCGGTATCCATCCTTACTTCGATGTTTTCTTTGTCCTGTTCATTGAAAAATGTAAACAAAACTCGGTTTTCGGTATTGAAGTTCGGATAGTCTTTTTGGTTTTTTGTTAATTGAAAATTAATCGGAATTTGATATGTTACCGAAATCGGATTTTTCTGCTTATCCAAGGCTGGTCGAATGGCTAAATTTGCTTTCTTGAGTTTTGTATTCATTAAATAAAATGTAGAAAAAATAAATCCATTAAAGGTTTCGTTTTTTCCATCAACTATCACATCGCTAAATTGACCATTTTGGTTGATGGAAAACGAAATTTTTGCATTCGCTTCGGGTAATTCTATGTAGTCGGCAACAATCGTGAAATAATCCAACTCATAACGCAAAGCGTCTTGTATCTGCTTATTGAGGCAATGCGCGATAGATTCTTTCGTTTTATTATTTTCGCAACCCGGAAAAATAGGTGGCGTATTCATTTTCTGTGCCCAAACATAAGAGAAAAGCAAAAAAGTAAAAATCAAAAAGGTCGATTTTTTGTTCATACAGCAAGATCTTTATTATAATAAGTACCTTTATTTTCTTTCTGTTCCAAACTTTGCGAGATAACAAGTTCGGCAACATCTAGCATATTTCGAATCTCTAAAACTTCTCTTCCAAGGTCTATTTCTTCCCATAGAGAATCAAAAGTAGTTTTCATTTCGTTCAATTCTTCCATTGCAATGCGTAAATCCTGAAAGTTTCTAACAATTCCTACCCGTTTACTCATCATTCTTTGCAAATTAGTTCGTAGTTGCAACAAGTTAGTTCTTTCTGTTTTGTTGGACAAATTCTTTTTCGATTTGGTTTCTAGGAAAGGTTTTTCGGTAGGATGACTTACAGAGCTCGATAAAAGTTTGAATGTTTTTTCTGCAGCTCGATGTCCGAAAACCATAGCTTCTAAAAGTGAATTCGAAGCCAATCGGTTCGCTCCATGCAAGCCGGTATTGCTACATTCACCAACAGCGAAAAGATTTTCTAACGATGTTTTTCCGTCCAAATCAACAGCAATTCCACCGCACAAATAATGCGCAGCCGGAGCAACCGGGATCAAATCGGTCGAAAGATCAAAACCATTTTCCAAACAATGCCGATAGATATTCGGGAAATGGTCGATCAATGATTTTTTATCCAGATGTCGACAATCTAACCAAACATACTCTTGCTGAGTTTTTTTTATTTCTTCATCGATTGCCCTTGCGACAATGTCACGTGATGCTAATTCTGCTCGCTCATCATACCGAGCCATAAAAGCTTCTTTTTTTGCGTTGAGTAACTTAGCACCAAATCCTCTTACCGCTTCTGAAATCAGAAAAAGTTGCCCTTCTTGTTTACGATAGAAAGCTGTCGGATGAAACTGAATAAATTGCATTGCTTTTATTTCGGCATTTGCTCTTTTAGCCAGTGCAATTCCGTCGCCCGTAGCAATGGTTGGGTTGGTAGAATTCTGATAAATTTGCCCACAACCACCAGTTGCCAATAGGGTATAACGGGCAAAAATATTTTCTTTTTTTTGGTTGAGCAGATTAAATACTTTTGCCCCGAAGCACACTTTCCCGTTCATCAGTAAATCAACAGCAAACATGTGTTGTTGTATTTCTATGTTCGGGAATTTCTGTATGTTCGCTAACAAGCTTCGTTCTATTTCGGCACCTGTAGAGTCTTTGTAATGTACTATTCTGTTTTCGGTATGGCCGCCTTCTCGCCCCAAATCGAGTGTGCCTTCTTGAGAAGTATCAAACTGTGTACCCCATGCTTGTAATTCTATAAATCTTGCCGGACCTTCTGTAATTACGGTTTGTACAGCCTGCTGATTGCAAATTCCGTCGCCAGCTTGTAAAGTATCATGAATATGTTTCTTGAAACTATCATTCACGAAATCTGTGACCACCGCAACCCCTCCTTGTGCATATTTGGTGTTGGATTCATCTTTATTTGCTTTGGTGATGATTTTTACTTTTATGTCTTTTTTTGCTGTGCAATTTTCAGAGCGTATGATAAACCCGAAATTCCAGACCCGATGACTAGAACATCGTACATTAGGCTATTGTTTTTGATAATTCTAACATACGGTTGAGAGAATCAAGTGCTTTTAGACGTAGATTTTCTTCTATTACGATTTCTGGAAGTTCATATTTCATGCATAAGTATAACTTTTCGAGGGTGTTGAGCTTCATGAAAAAACATTCACTACAATGGCAAGATTCGTCTTGTACCAAAGCGGGTATCAATTTTTTATTAGGTGCAATTTTCTCCATTTCATGTAAAATTCCTTCTTCGGTTGCTACAATAAATTCGTTAGCCTTGTCTTTTTCTACATATTCTAACAAGCGCGAAGTTGATCCAATAAAATGTGCCATGCGTAGCAAATCTTCTTGTGCCTCTGGATGTGCAATAAGTTTAGCGTTAGGATTTTCGGCCATTTGTTGGGCAATTCTTTCGAGCGAAAAAGCTTCGTGTACAATACAAGAGCCATCCCAAAGAATCATTTCTCGTTGGCAAACTTGGTTGAGATAACGACCCAGATTTCGATCGGGGGCGAAAATAATTTTTTGTTCTTTTGGTATAGAATTGATGATATGCTCGGCATTGGAAGAGGTAACGATGATATCTGATTCTGCTTTTACACTAGCATCGCAATTGATATAACTGACAACTATAGCATCTGGATATTGCTTTCTAAAATCTCTCAATGCTTCACCCGAACAGGCATCTGCAAGTGAACAACCAGCTTGGGTGTCTGGTAAAATAACTTTCTTGGTAGGATTGATAATTTTAGCAGTTTCTGCCATAAAATGAACGCCGCAAAAAACAATTAAGTCGGCATTGGTTTTGGCAGCTGCACGTGCCAACTGTAGAGAATCCCCCAAATAATCGGCTAAATCTTGGATTTCTCCCGATTGGTAGTAATGTGCCAAAATTACTGCTTTTTTTTCTTTACGCATTCGATTGATTTCGGCTACAAGATCAATTCCTTCAGGGATTTTCATATCCATATAACCTTTGGTCATAAGTTGTTTTGTTGCTTGTTCTACTGTGTTCATGCTTCGAATAAATTTTATCAAAAATACATTATACTTTCGATTCTAAAAAAAAGCCCCTATTGTCTGATAATAGAGGCAAAGATTTTATTTATGATTTTTGTTATTGATTGAAATCGATTTCATCATCTTCGTCAAGATCAGGTGAACGATCTACTTTTTTCGATGGTCTGTAATTAGGGTCATCACCACCTCCTTCGATTACTTCGTCGTCATCAAAACTACCTGCACTTAGGTTGCTATACGAATGGAAGTTTTCGCATCCATTGTCATACCCTTCTGGTTTTTCGAATTTATCGGCAGAAGTAATGCCAAGTTTATTTCCCTCTTTGTAAACGCTTTGCATATAATACGACCAAATCGGTAAACTTGTATTGGCTCCTTGTCCTAGTGCAGTGCTACCAAAGTGAGCGAATCGGTCTTCTGCACCAACCCAAACGCCGGTAACCAAATTAGGGGTAAGTCCCATAAACCAACCGTCTGAGTTGTCATTTGAAGTTCCGGTTTTTCCGGCTACCTCTGCGGTAATGCCGTATTTTCTTCTAACCCAACTACCAGTTCCTCGGTCTACAACTCCTTTCATTATGTCGATCATGGTATATGCAACTTGTTCATTTACAACTTCTCTTGTTGTTGGAGAAAAGTCTTTTAATACTTTTCCTTGTCGATCTTCTATTCGTAAAATAAGTTCAGGTTTGATATAAATTCCTCCATTTGCAAAAGCACTCATTGCGCCAACCATTTCGTATACAGAGAGATCTGTCGACCCTAATGCAATTGTATTATCTTTGATGATCGGAGAAACAACTCCTAAATCTCGACACATTTGGATTACTGGGTCGATTCCGGTCTGGAGAATTAATCGTACCGAAACCATGTTGGTAGAATAGGCGAGTGCTGTACGTAAATCTTGTGAACCACCATATCGGCCATTTGCATTTCTTGGTGACCAACCGCCAATTGTGATCCGGTCATTGGATATTACAGTACATGGAGTGTATCCCATTTGGTTGATTGCGGTTGCATATACAAATGGTTTGAAGGTAGATCCTACTTGGCGTCGCGCTTGTTTCACGTGGTCGAATTTGAAGTATTCCCAGTCTATTCCGCCAACCCAAGCTTTGATTGTACCATCTTTAGGATCCATCGACATTAGACCAGCTTGCAAGATATGCTTGTGATAGATGATGGAGTCCATTAAGGTTTTCCCTTTTTCGTATTTTATTCCATCCCATGTAAAGAATTTAATCGAATCTTTTTTGGTGTTGAATCGTTTGATAATTTCTTCCTCAGTGCTTCCGTTCTCTTTCATTAATCTGTATAAATCTGTACGGCGCATGGCTTGCAAGAAGATATTATTGCGTTTTTGTTCATTTACTCCGTAGAAGGGTGCGAGTTTCCGTCCGCGTTGTTCTGCAAAAAACTGTTGTTGTAAATGTGTAAGATGTTTTTTTACTGCTGCCTCTGCCATTTTTTGCATTCTCGAGTCTAAGGTTACATAAATCTTGAGACCGTCTTTGTCTAAGTTATATCGCTTTCCGGTTTCTTTCTCGTATTGTTCTAGCCAAGCTTCGATTTCTTTTCGTAAAGCAGTTTTGAAGTATGCAGAATACGTTTCGTCTCGTTGGGTAATGAATTGGCGATCGGTTTTTACTGGAGAAGCTTTTACTGTTTCACCTTCTTCTTTCGATATTTTATTGTATTTTACCATCTGATCAATTACCAAATTGCGCTTGTCTTTTGATACGTCGGGGTATTTCAGTGGGTTGAATGCTACAGGGTTCTGAAACATTGAAACCAAGGTTGCTGATTCTGCTAAATCGAGGTCTTTGGTTTTTTTATTGAAGTAAACTTTCGATGCAGACTCGATTCCTTTTGCACCATAAATAAAATCAAATTTATTAAAGTACATAGCAATGATTTCTTCTTTGGTGTAAAGTTTTTCTAGTTGTACAGATGTTACCCATTCTTTTAATTTCTGGAAAACACGTTTCACAAAGTTTGTCGAAGGGCTTACGGTGTATAATTGTTTTGCAAGTTGTTGAGTGATTGTAGATCCTCCTCCTGAATCGCCAGCTGAAGTTACTGCACGCATTGCAGCCCGAACATCAATCCCAGAGTGCTCGAAAAACCGAATGTCTTCTTTTGCTAAAAGTGCATCGACCAAGTGAGGGGGTAAATCTTTATAGTAGATCGGGGTTCGGCTTTCTGTCTCGAAACGATCGAGTAGTACACCATCAGAAGAAATTATATCCGATGAAATATAAATATCAGGATTTTCTAGATCACGTACATTGGGTATCTCACCAAACCAACCATTCGAGGTTGCCCAAAAAATAGCAATAACTCCAAGAACTATGGCAAAAAATCCGAGCCATAAAAATTTGATAACACGGCCTACTATTCGTCCATTGTTTTCCGACTTCTTGTTTGTGGTAGATGTTTTTGTCGTTGATTTTTGTTCCATCAATTATTCGTTTTATCAACAATTAAGCTAATATCTTTAAGACCTTTTAAAACATTGGTACGCATACCTTGTTTTACCTGTATTTTATAAACTCCTGTATCTTTCAGAGGTAAGTTTTCACGTAAAATAAGTAATTGCTCTTTTGCTTGTATGCCTTTCCCAATCCAACTTCCATCGGGATTGGCAATATAATATTGCAAAGTGTCTGTCATTTCATGCCCTTTTGGATCTTTTATCGTCGTAAAAAGATACAAATTACTATATGCATAATCGGTCTTGTTTCTCAAGAGAAATGCCAAATTAGCATGTATGTCTACAGAATCTTTTACATGAAAAGAAAATTCCTTTATACTATCTTTTGCCCAACCAGCACTTAGGTCTTGGTTTTCTTGGTAGTAATGTTTCGATTCGCAACTAAAGAAAATCAAAACTAACAAAAAAGTAAAACTAATCTTTTTTACGGTTTTGTGGTCCACGATTGTATCTTTTTTTAGGTTTTGATTTTTGCTCTTGTTTCCCGTGTTGTACAGTGTTCTGCCCTTGATGTGTGTTTTTCTTGGTAGGCTGTACGTCTTGTTTTTTGATGGGATTGGCTCTTTGTTCTGTTTTGTTTTTTACAGGAACTGGCTTGCGTCTTCGTTGTTTGTGCAACGTTTTGTTTTCTTCTTCCGGTTTAGACGGTGTAGAAGGTACTTGCTGTTTGCCTGATGTCGCAGTACGGTTCTGAGGTTTTCTCTGGCGTGTTGATTGCGTCGACTGTTTTGGGTTCGATTCTTTGCTGTTTCTTTGCCTATTTTGGCGATTTCGTTTGTTCTGACTTTTGTTCTTACGATCAAAACGTTCCAATGAGTCTTCCTCTATCACATCTGTAAATACCGGTTTAGTTTCCATGATGTTTTTAGACAATTCCTCCAAAGAATCTATTTTCTGATTTTCTTTATTTAATCGAATAAATTCTTTTACATCTTCTACTGGGAATCGGTACCACAAAACACTTCCTGTATCGTACGAAAACCACATTACTCGTTTGAAAACATCTACTTTTACACAGTTTGCTAAACCATTTACAGTAAGCAGTTTAGTGTCTATGGTAGGAATATCGGTTAGTGCATCTAGATAAGTGTCGAGCTCAAAATTTAAACAGCATTTTAGTTTCCCACATTGTCCAGCTAGTTTTTGTGAGTTGATGGATAGTTGCTGGTATCGAGCAGCAGCTGTGCTAACAGATCGGAAGTCTGTCAACCATGTAGAACAGCATAATTCTCGTCCGCAAGAGCCAATACCACCAATTTTAGCTGCTTCTTGTCGGTATCCAATTTGTTTCATTTCTATTCGTACACCGAATCTGCTTGCATATTCTTTGATCAGTTGACGAAAGTCGACTCTGCCTTCTGCGGTGTAATAGAAGGTTACTTTGCTGCCATCTCCTTGGTATTCTACATCGCAAATCTTCATTTCTAGACCAAGATTATTTGCTATTATACGCGAATCTATCATGGTCTGAGTTTCTTTTTCGCGGTATAAATGCCAAGTCTCTAAATCTTTTTGGTTGGCTTTTCTGTATATTTTTTTCGCATCTTCTGTTTCTACAGATAGGTGCTTTTTTTTCATTTGTATTCGAACCAGCTCTCCGGTTAGTGTAACAACCCCGATATCGTGACCAGGATTACCTTCTACTGCAACGACATCGCCGATGCTAAGAGATAAGTTGTTTTCGTTCTTATAATATAATTTTCGATCGTTTTTGAATCGAATTTCAACAAATTCAAACGGCTTCTGACCATTTGGTAATTGCATATTGCTCAACCAATCAAAAACGGTTAGTTTTCCACAACCGTCTACGCCACAAGCTCCATTATTGTTACACCCTTTCGGGAGGCCATTTTTGGTTCCGCATGATCCACATCCCATATGACCTTTCTTTTTTTGTTATAATGACATACAAAGGTAAGCATTTTTTGTACGCCGTGATGAGTAAGTTTTTATGGTATCGTATTTTTATCCGAATATTTCATCAAATCCAAAGGTATCTTTCAGTCGAACTCCTTTTTCTGTTTGTTGAAGAGTAGCTAGCTCGTGATAGGGATCGTGTTCGAAAAATAGATAATATTCTTGTTCGACGGCTTCGTTCAGAAACTTTCCTTTTTCTTCTACTGTTAATAATGGTCGTGTATCAAAACCAATAACGTAGATCAGAGGAATGTGTCCTACGGTCGGGATAAGATCGGCAACATATACGATTTTTTTACCTTTATAGGTAATGATCGGTAGCATTTGTTTTTCGGTATGTCCATCGACAAAAAGAATATCAAAACCTAATGGAGAATTATGTATTCGGTTGGTGTTCTGAGGTAGATCGATAAAATTTAATTGTCCACTTTCTTGTATTGGTAGAATGTTTTCTTTGAGGAACGATGCTTTTTCTCTCGGATTTGGGTTTACTGCCCAATCCCAATGACTGTCATTTGACCAAAATTTTGCATTTTTAAAAGATGGTTCTAATAGGGTTTTGGTTTTGTTCCATTGTATTGCGCCACCACAATGATCGAAATGGAGGTGTGTAAGGAAAACGTCGGTGATGTCATCTCTATGAAATCCATTTTTTGCAAGGGAAGTGTCTAGGTTTTGTTCACCGTACAAATAATAATAATCAAAAAATTTATCGTCTTGTTTGTTTCCAATTCCGGTGTCAATCAAAATCAGCCGATCGCCATCTTCAATCAGAAGACATCGCATGGCTAATTCTATCATGTTTCGTTCGTCGGCAGGATTGGTTTTATTCCAGATAGATTTTGGTACGATACCAAACATCGCACCGCCATCTAATTTAAAATTTCCGGTTTCTATGCTATAAAGTTTCATTTCTTCTTGGTTTTAGACTAGAAAAGTACAATATTTTTTTTGGCTGTTCAAAATAAACTTCAAATCTGGTCAAAATCTGCTGATAAGTTTTAATTTTGTGAAAATTTAGTAAATTATGACAAAAGAAGTTCGTGTTCGTTTTGCACCAAGTCCGACCGGGCCTTTGCATATCGGAGGGGTAAGAACCGCCTTATTTAATTATTTATTTGCCAAGCATCATCAAGGTAAATTTATTTTACGAATAGAAGATACTGATCAAGCACGATTTGTAGAAGGTGCAGAAGAATACATAATCGAATCCTTGAAATGGTTGAATTTATTACCGGATGAAGGTGTTGGTTTTGGGGGTGAATATGGTCCTTATATTCAATCCGAACGAAAAGAAATTTATACCCAATATATCCATGAACTTTTGGCAAATGGAAAAGCCTATTATGCATTCGATACGGCCGAAGAATTAGATGCTTTGCGTGCAAAAGGAGAAGAATCAAAGTCACCTTTTATATACAATTGGTCTACCCGAGATAAATTGAATAACTCTCTTGGATTGAGCGAAGAGGAATTGAAAGAAAAATTAGCGACAGGTGAACCGTACACCGTTCGATTCAAGATAGAGCCTCATGAGAATATTCTATTGGATGATATGATCCGTGGTAAAATCCATATCGCCTCATCGACACTTGATGACAAGGTTTTGTACAAATCTGATGGAATGCCAACATACCATTTAGCCAATATAGTAGATGATCATCTGATGAAAATTACACACGTAATACGTGGTGAGGAATGGTTGCCATCGATGGCTTTGCACCAATTGCTGTACAAAGCTTTTGGTTGGGAAACACCTCGTTTTGCACATTTACCCTTGATTTTGAAGCCAGAAGGTAAAGGAAAGTTGAGCAAGCGCGATGGAGATAAACATGGATTTCCGGTTTTTCCGCTAGAGTGGAAAACAACCGAGGGTGTTGCAAAAGGCTATCGAGAAGAAGGTTATTTGCCCGAGGCTGTTGTTAATATGTTGGCTTTGTTGGGTTGGAATCCTGGGACTGATCAAGAGATTTTTTCTCTTGAAGAATTAGTAAGTCTTTTTACGCTAGAAAAAGTATCAAAATCAGGAGCAAGATTTTCGCCAGATAAAACGGTTTGGTTTAATCATCAATACATTCAGCAAAAATCTGCTGAAGAGTTATTGCCAATGTTCGATGCTGTATTAGCAAAACATTCTTTTTCGGTTACCGATGAGTTGAAAATAAAAGTAATTAATTTGCTGAAAAACCGTGCAAATTTTGTTCATGAAATTGTAGAGCAAGGATTGTTCTTTTTCAAAACCCCTACTAGTTATGATGAAAAAGCATTGAAAAAAGCTTGGAAAGAGGATTCGAAATCGATTTTAGAAAGTTTTAAAAATGTTTTACAAAGCACCAATTTTGATGAAACTTCTTTGCATGCGGCGATGCAGGATTTTGTGAGTACTCAAGAAATAGGTTTTGGTAAAATTGGAATGCCATTGCGTTTGGCATTGGTTGGTGCACTACAAGGGCCTGATGTGCCGGTGATTATGGAAGTGCTAGGTAAGGACGAAACTCTAGCTAGAATAGAGAATCTTCTTCGGTTCACGGCATAATAGTCTGTCGATAGCAGAAAGAAATATAATAGAAAGAGTGCTTGTAAAAAGGCACTCTTTTTTATTTGATAAGTAAGTAGAACAAAAAAAACCACATCAATTTGATGCGGTTTTTTTTATTGAGGTTATTCTAAAAAATTACTTTTTAATTTTAAAGATTACGCGTCTTGCTAATTGATGAGCAGAAACAGTTGAGTTTTGGAAAGATTTATCTTCACCCATTGCTACAACGTTTAAGTTATTTGCATTGGCACCTTGTTGTACCAAGATACGTTTAACGTTTTCTGCACGTCTTTGCGATAAGTTTTTATTGAATCCGTCAGATCCTACAGGGTCTGCATATCCGATTACGTCCATTTGTACGTTTGGATTGCGTTTCAAATATTCTGATACGAATTTGATTCCTCCTACAGAAGCTTCGTATGGCTGATCTACGTTATAGTCAAAATAAACATTGATAATACCAGAATTGATCAATTGTTCTAACAAATCAGAGTCTGCCAATACGGTTGTTGTATTGCTACCTTGGTTATTTTTGATGTATTCTTCGATGTCATCTGGAATACCGTTACCGTTATGGTCAATTGTGCGTCCTCTTGTATCTACTACAGCACCTGGTGCAGAGTTTGGTTCTAGATCTAAGTAATCTGCAACACCATCCCCATCGCTATCTTTCAACATTTCTTCGATTGCAGAAACGCGGTTAGCTAATAAAGAAGTATCGTCGGCTACCCAGTCAGCGTGGATATCATTTTTACCTAAGTAGAATGTAAGACCTAAGGTCGCATTCCATAGTGTTCCATCAAAACCTCTTCTTGCGTGTGCATCAGATGATTGACCATCCCATGCAGTGTTTTGACGAATAGTTTTGGTATAAGATAAATCTCCTGTAAGCACAACACGGTTAGATAATTTCATTTGAGGAGTTAACCCAAAAGATACAAGACCCATTTCGTCTTGATCATCTAATAAACCAGAAGTGTCTCCTTTTGTAGCATCGTTGTTCATGAAACCGTAACCAACACCTGCATGACCCAATAGTCCGAAAGTATTTGTCCAAGTCTCAAAATTCATTATTCTACCTAAGTTTGCAACACCAGATAAGTCTACACGATAAAAATTAGAACGGAAGCGTTTTGAGTCTTTACCTTCTTTTAGACGGTCGTATCCACCAGATAATTTCAAACCAAACTTAGGGTTGAACATATAGCGAATACCAAAGTTTGCATTGTAAAAACTTGGGGTTTCATTAAAATAGCCATCAGTAAAAGGCGTTGTTGCTTTGTTAGCCCCTCCTTGGAACTCGATAGACCATTTGTTATAATTCAATGGGTTGTTAAAATTATTTACTCCTTCCTCAACAACATAAACAGAGTTATTATCCTCTTGAGCATATGAAGTTGTAAACAATCCAAAGAGTAGTGTTAATGATAAAACTACTTTTTTCATAGATTTCGTATTTATATTATTAATTAATTATTTATTTATGCAAATTTACTAATGTATTTTGAAGCATTAAAATTGAGAGTGTTAAAAAAAACAACATTTTTCTTAATGCTTTTGTAAACACCGCAAAGGTTGTGCCAAAATAATTATCAAAATAAATTGGTAAGGAAAAATCCTTTAAAGTAAATTTGCATAGAAAAAAAACAAACGAAACAAAAATGGAACAATCAGCATTTCTTTTTACCACTCGTGGATCGCAACATTTAGCCGTGCGCATTGCAGAATATTATGGTCAAGAATTAGGAAAACTAAAAGTTGTTGAATTTAGTGACGGTGAATATCAACCAGCATTCGAACAATCGATTCGTGGAGCTCGCGTATTCTTAATTGGTTCAACTTTTCAGCCGAGTGATAATTTGATGGAGTTATTATTAATGTGTGATGCTGCAAAAAGAGCTTCGGCCAAAAACATTACTGTAGTAATACCCTATTACGGATATGCGCGACAAGATAGAAAAGATGCACCTCGTGTACCTATTGGAGCAAAATTAGTGGCGAAAATGTTACAGGCTGCCGGTGCGACACGTGTGATGACGATGGATTTGCACGCAGATCAAATTCAAGGTTTTTTCGAGATACCCGTAGATCACTTATATGCATCAACCTTATTTGTAGATTACATAAGTGGGCTGAATTTGGATAATCTCACGATCGCATCTCCGGATATGGGAGGAGCAAAAAGAGCGCAGAATTATGCAAAACACTTCAATGCAGATATTGTAATTTGCCACAAAGAGCGTAAAGTTGCTAACCAAGTAGAAAATATGATGCTGATAGGAGATGTAGTAGGGAAGAATGTAGTTTTAGTGGATGATATGATAGACACAGCAGGAACACTCTGCAAAGCTGCTGATTTAATAATGGAAAAAGGAGCCCTATCTGTCCGAGCGATTGCAACGCATCCTGTTTTATCTGGGCAAGCGTATGAGCGTCTGAATAACTCTCAATTGGCAGAAATTGCCGTAACCGATTCGATTCCATTAAAAAATAATTCTGTATCTAAAATAAAAGTGTTATCTTGCGCACCGCTTTTTGCCGATGTGATGCACATGGTACATAGCAATAAATCAATTAGTTCTAAATTTATAATCTAATTGATTCGATAAAGAAACTTTAATTATTTATTATATATTATGAAATCAATTACAATCCAAGGTGTAAAAAGAGAAAGCGTAGGTAAAGTTGCTACTCGTGCCTTACGTAATGCTGAACAAGTACCTTGTGTTGTTTATGGAGGTCAGGAAACAATTCACTTTGCTGCTGATGAAAAAGCATTCAAAGGCTTGGTTTATACCCCAGAAGCACACACTGTAAATGTTGAGCTCAATGACGGAACTAAAGTACATGCCATTTTGCAAGACATTCAGTTTCATCCAGTAACTGACCGTATCTTGCATGCTGATTTTTACCAATTAAAAGACGACAAAGAAATTACTATCGAAGTTCCTGTGCGTTTGGTAGGTCGTGCGCGTGGTGTTGTTGCGGGTGGTGTTTTACGCTTCAATATGCGTAAACTGAAAGTAAGAGCTATCCCAGCAAATTTACCAGACGAAGTTGTTATTGATATTACATCAATGCGAATCGGTGCTAAGAAATATGTAGAATCATTGAAAAACGATAAATACACATTTGCACACCCAGATAATTCAGTAGTTGTAGCAATCAGAACTTCTCGTAATGCAGTTGCAGATGACGATGAAGATGAGGAAGAAGGGGCTACTGATGCACCTAAAGAAGAAGGAGCAGAAGGATAAGATTTTTCGTTTCTATTATCATAAAACCACTTTACTTTTGTTAAAGTGGTTTTTTTGTATAGATGAGGATTCTGAGTATTTTAGGTGTATACATTTGCGAAACTAAAAGCATATCCAATCGATTATATTTTTATGTAAGAGGCGTGGGTGGATAAAAAAACACCGACTAAATATCTTTTAGTCGGTGTTTTTTGTTAGATAAATTAACAAGGGTTTTAGCTTGCTAATACAGAGATAAAGTTGTTATTCATCTCTAGGATTCCTCCTTTGATATCGAACAAATACGTATGTTGATCTGCAGGAGAATTGTATACTTTCCCCGAAGCATTGTCAAAATCTTTAAACGTATCCGAATGTACTTTTATTTTTATAGTTCCTTCACCTAGAGTAGCAACAATAGGAGCGTGGTCTTTCATGATCTGGAATTCACCATCTTTCCCTGGTACAGTAACCACATCTACTTCAGCATCAAAAACCACATATTCTGGAGTGACTATTTGTAAACGCATATATTCTTTTTTTTATAAAGAGTACTTAGTCTTGAACAACGTAAGTACTCTTCATTCTATTTGTTCGTGTTATCTTAGTTATTTAGCTTCTGCTAACATTTTCTCACCTGCTTCGATTGCTTCTTCGATTGTACCGCGTAGGTTGAAGGCAGCTTCTGGATATTGGTCAACTTCACCATCCAAAATCATGTTGAATCCTTTAATGGTATCTTTGATATCTACCAACACACCAGGGATACCAGTAAATTGCTCAGCCACGTGGAACGGTTGAGATAAGAAACGTTGGATACGACGTGCACGGTGAACTACCAACTTATCTTCTTCTGATAATTCTTCCATCCCCAAGATCGCGATAATGTCTTGCAGAGCATTGTATCGTTGTAAGATTTCTTTTACACGTTGTGCAGTATCGTAATGTTCTTTTCCTACGATTTCTGGTGTAAGAATACGTGAGGTAGAATTTAGTGGATCTACAGCAGGGTAAATACCTAATGAAGCAATCTTACGGTCTAATACTGTGGTTGCGTCTAAGTGTGCGAATGTGGTAGCTGGAGCTGGGTCAGTTAAGTCATCCGCAGGTACATACACAGCTTGTACAGAGGTAATAGATCCGTTTTTGGTCGATGTAATTCGTTCTTGCATAGCACCCATTTCTGTTGCCAGGGTAGGTTGGTATCCTACTGCAGAAGGCATACGTCCTAATAGAGCTGAAACTTCTGATCCTGCTTGGGTAAAACGGAAAATGTTATCTACGAAGAACAATACGTCTCGTCCTGGTCCTTTACCATCACCATCACGGAAATATTCTGCCAAGGTTAACCCTGTTAAAGCTACACGAGCACGTGCTCCAGGAGGTTCGTTCATCTGCCCGAAAACGAAAGTTGCTTTCGAGTCCTTCATTACTTCTTTGTCTACTTTGTCTAAATCCCATCCGCCTTCTTCCATAGAATGCATAAAATCATCACCATAGCGAATAATTCCTGACTCTAACATCTCGCGCAATAAGTCATTCCCTTCACGGGTACGCTCACCTACACCCGCAAATACAGATAAACCACCATGTCCTTTTGCGATATTGTTAATCAACTCTTGAATCAAAACGGTTTTCCCTACACCTGCACCACCGAATAAACCAATTTTACCACCTTTTGCATAAGGTTCGATAAGGTCTATTACTTTGATTCCCGTAAATAATACTTCGGTAGAAGTAGAGAGGTCTTCGAATTTTGGAGCCGGACGGTGAATAGGCAATCCGTTGTCTTTGTCAAGATTTCCTAAACCATCGATAGCATCACCCACTACATTAAACACTCGACCATTGATTGATTCACCAATCGGTACCATGATGGGTTTACCTAAAGCGACAACTTCTTGTCCGCGTTGTAATCCGTCTGAACTGTCCATTGCGATACAACGTACGGTATCTTCACCAATGTGTTGCTCAACTTCTAAGATAAGCGCTTCTTTTCCATCACGAGGAACTTCTAACGCATCGAAAATTTTTGGAAGGTCTTCTGCGTTATCAAAAATAACGTCGATAACAGGTCCAATCACCTGTGAAATTTTACCTTTTTGTTGATTTGCCATTATCTCGAATGATTTAGTTTTAACTATTTGGGTGCAAAGGTAATGTATATCAATCGATTTTACAGCACGCTTTACAAGATTTTTCTCATAAATAAGCTAGAGTGCTCTACTAAACTTCTTTTTTTGCTCTTTTTCGACTCTGTTACTCATCATTGACTGAAGTTTTTTCTGATAATTGGCATAGTTTTCTTCAATTTTTCTTGGTTATTTGTTTGAATCACATCAATCGTTAGGAGTATACTTCCTAAGAGTTTTCCTCTAAAAGTTCTATATCGATCAGGTGAAGCGTTTTTTGTACTCTATTTCTGTATGCTTGTGCGTTAATGAAATCTCCCTAATAAGTGTAGAAGTGAAATTATACCCAACATCTTTTAATCTCACTCTTTAAAATATTTCAGACTTTTTTTGTTGTATTTAAATTATCAATAATATGCACCATATATATCCAAATTATTTTTCATTTTGCCAAAAAGGTTTAAACAGCTTACATTTGTAAAAACAATAAATTGAAAGTTTTCTCTTCCATAGAAGCCTGCCAAAACATCCAAAATCCCGTGCTCACTTTGGGCATGTACGATGGGGTACATAAGGGGCATCAAAAAATTATACAGCAGTTGAACACCATTGCAAAAGAAGTAAACGGTGAAAGTGTGTTGATGTCTTTTGATCCACATCCTCGGTTGGTTTTACAACCCGATTTTGATTTGGAACTAATTTCCACTCTCAGCGAGAAAAAAGAAATATTAGCTCAGAACGATTTGCATAACTTTGTTATACAGTCTTTTACACGTGAGTTTTCGCAAGTAAGTGCGAGAGATTTTGTGGTGGATTACCTCATTGGTAAAATAAATGTTCACACCTTGGTGATAGGATATGATCATCATTTTGGCAAAAACCGTGAAGGAAATTTTGAGCAATTGACAGAACTTTCTAAAGAATACGGTTTTAATGTGGTTCGGATTAACGAGATTTGTGAAGGCGAAACTCCTATCAGTTCAACCAAAATTAGAAAGGCTCTAAAAACGGGAGATATCGAATACGCTAATAACGCTTTGGGGTATAACTTTACCCTTACTGGCGAGGTTATCCATGGTGATAAATTGGGGCGAACTCTCGGTTTTCCTACGGCCAACCTGAAGTTGCCGGCTTATAAGTTGGTTCCCAAGACGGGCGTCTACGTTGTGCATGTGCAGATAGAAGGGAAATTGCATTTGGGCTTGCTCAGCATCGGTTACCGTGAGACAGTAACGGATAATAGTGAATTGCGTGTTGAAGTAAATATTCTTGATTTTGAAGGCGATTTGTACGGCAAGATTTTAAGTGTAGAAATAATGGGTTTTATTCGTAACGAAAAGAAGTTCAATTCCTTAGAAGAGCTTACAGAGGCCATGAATCACGATAAAGAGTATGCGATAAATAATTTTTCGGTCTAATTTGTATTCTACCAAAAACTACGTCTAATAGTAAGCAATCTGTTACTTTTTTTGATACAATTTGTTAGTTTGTAATTTTGGTGGGATGATTGAAAAATTTTAGAAATATAAGAGATCCAATAAGGTATAATACTATATCGATAGGGTCTTTTGTGAAGCCTTTATTCCAAATCGGAAAAATAAATTCAGTCAAAATACTGACGATTATCCAAACTAAAATTATATATTTTTTTGGTAGGATATGTTGATCATCAAACCCAAAAAGCAAACGTCTTTCCCATAAAAGAGCATGAAGAAGCATCGGCATTAGTAATATTGGGTCGAGATAATTATCAAGAAAAGGAAGCTTTATTTGCAACAGTTTTTGACTGATTTGATGAACAGTAAAAACCAAAATGGTGGTAATAAACCATGGTCGAAAAATCTGTCGCCACCTCATTTTCTAAGAAATCAGAAAGTAATCAGGAAAATAAGCGAAAAAATCAAGAAAAAAACCGGTGATAGAATAATCGCTAGGATCGCTAGAGGCACACGCCATAGGAGTTGGAGGAGTTCGTAATCTTCGTTTTCTTTGTTTTTGGTCGCCCATCTATAAATATCGATGTAATAATCTTTGAATACTTGCTTCAGTTGTTTGAAATAGCTTTGGTTTTGTTTTTTCATCCTTCTTTTATCGCGTATTGTACAAAGATACAGTAAAGTAAATAAATGGTTCTTTGGTGGGAGCATGAAAGATGACGTTCTTTTTATTAAGTTAAAGGGTAGCAATAGAGGAGGTAGTGAAGACCAGGTCTAATGGTTTACGATCTATGTATTAGACGCTCGTTTGAACATTAGCCCGCAGACAGAACAAGTACTCCAACCTCGTTTTTTCTACAATCACTAGACAGTAGCTGTATCATTTCTTGATTATTATTTCTTGGTTTTATTTAATAAGGATACAGAAAAAACTGTTTTAAGGTAAGTTTAACATAGGGCCAATTAAAAAACTGTATCTTTGTAGCGATGTTGAAAAAAGAGAACCATAGCAAGAACTTCAGACTCATTCTGTTAATGTGGTTTGTTTTGTTTTCGTTAAGTCCCTGTATCGTTAAGGGGGCGTTGTTCCATTCAGTAAATACCGACTATACCAAACCCCTCAACAAGTCCAAGGCAACTACTTCAGTAGGCAGTTGTTCGTATTCGCAAAATGAATATCAACAAATTTTAGTTGTAAAAGAGACGAAGATCTACAAACTAATCGAGCCGATTGATATCGTAGATAAACCATTTTTCACGATACTTCCTACCAAGGTTTACAGTTATCATTCAGATACATCTTCTGGCAAGAGTCCGCCAAAATATATCTTATATAAACGATTGAAAATTGATTTAGCGTAAATTTTCTCACGCTATCACCATTATTTTTCACGTTTAGTTAAAATATAAAATTCAATGAAACATCACATTGGCAGTGTATTTAGCAATGCCGGACTTTTTACGTTGCCGCTACGTTGGGTAATCGGCTGGACATATTTTTCTGCTTTTTGGCGAAGATTAATTCTAGACAATAAGCTTATTCCGGAAGAGGCGGGCTATATAGGCGAAAAATTCAATCACTTTCTTCCCAATGCTTTGTTTATCAAACCACTTATAGAATATTTGGTTTCAAACCCTGATGCATTACAAATTTCGATGATTACTTTTACAATCGTCGAAGCCGTTGTCGGTTTATTTATTATTCTCGGTTTATTTACAAGGCTTATGAGTATTGGTATATTCTTTTTGGCAATGGGAATTCTTTTGGGTTCGGGCTGGATAGGTACTACATGTTTAGATGAGTGGCAAATCGGTGTGTTGGGGGTGGCAAGTGGATTTGTCTTGTTCCTCACAGGCAGCAGCACTTATTCTTTAGACAATTACCTGAAGAATAAACCCTATCCGTTTACCGAAAAAAAATGGTTTGCTTTTTTAGGTTCGGGCGAACTTCCGATCAAAAATCTAGCTCCAAAAGTTCTGGTAATGTCGCTCATCATTTTGGGATTAACTTTGTTTACCAACCAATATTTTCATGGAGGGGTTTTGGGTACACTTCATAACAAATCCGTAAAACCTAAAGTAGAAATTTCAAATATTCAGCATAACGGCTCGCAACTTACTTTTCAATTATTCAGGGTAGAGGGTGCAGATGTTTACGGTTCGTTTTTGATTGGTATACAGGTTTTAGACGAAAATAATCAGGTTGTTAAATCCATTGGGCAAGAAGAATTGGCGAGTTTCCCGAAAGAAAAAATCAATAATCATTACGTAGCAAAAATCAAATCGGGAAAACATAGTCTAATTATACCGCTTGGTGCAAAAGCCGATATAACAATAGATTTGGAGGAGATTACACCCCAAAATAATTATACTTTGAAACTGATAGACATTAGCGGAATTGAGTGGATTGCCGAAATTAGATAACAGATTTGTAGGACAAAGAAAAAGCTATCGGCGTTGGCTGATAGCTTTTTGTTTTTGTTGTGTATGATTAATGAAAAATCTTCTTTTTTCGGAGTGTTGATGTTTTTTTATGTGGTGATTGGCATTTGCAGTTTTTTCTCGACATTTGTAAAATCTTCTTGGCTATCGGCAAGAACCATTAAAACATCATTTGCTTCTATTTCTGTTGAACCGACTGGTCGAATATACTTTCCATTTCTTTTTATCATTATTATGAATGCCGATTTAGGGAAGTGTAAATCAACTATTCTCTTATTTACTGCATGAAAATCAGGCGTAATTTCGAATTCTTGTAAAGAAGATTTAGGTAGCTCTAAGATGAGTTTATCTGTTTCGTTCATCGACTTATTCTCTTCTGGCAATGCAACGTTTAGCCATTTGGCAACTACAGATATGGTTGTGCCCTGAATAATTACAGAGGTAACTGAAATAAAAAACACGATATTGAAAATCATATTTGCTTTGTCTATCCCTGCCAAAAGTGGATAGGTAGCAAATACAATAGGAACTGCACCCCGCAAACCAACCCAAGAAATGTAAAGTCTTCTTCTTAGTTTCATCTTAAAGAACATCAGACTAAGAAAAACACTAAAAGGTCTTGAAACAACGATTAGGAATAGGGAAATAAGTAAACCAATGCCAAAATATGGTATTACTTGAGATGGAGTTACCAATAAACCTAAGGTCAAGAACAGAGCTATTTGCATAAGCCATGCTTGTCCATCAAAAAACTTTAGGATGGTTTTTTTGTGGATAAGGTCTTGATTGCCTAGGTAAACAGAACAAATATATATGGCAAGAAAGCCATTTCCGCCAACAAAGTCGGTTGCAGAAAAAGTAATGAACATAAGGGCGATAACTAAAACTGGATAAAGCCCTTCGAAGTCTAATTTTAAGTTGTTGATGATTAATTTACTCAATTTTCCAAAGCCAAAACCTGCAATACCGCCCAATATCATTTGCTGGAAAAAGAGTGGAATGATAGAATATATATTTTGGTCTTGATTGATAACTAACGTCAAAAATGCAATAGTCAAAACATAAGCCATTGGATCGTTACTACCACTCTCTAGCTCTAATGTCGGACGCAAGTTGGTTCTTAATGCAAGGCTTTTTGAGCGTAGAATAGAGAATACTGCTGCAGCATCGGTCGACGAAACAATAGAACCCAAGAGCATACTTTCATAAATAGTAAAGTCGGTAACATACCAAACAAATGTTCCAAGGGAGAGGGCTGTTAACAAAACACCAAAAGTTGACAAAACAAGTCCTTCTTTTAGGACAGGTTTCACCGAATCCCAGTTTGTGTCTAGACCACCAGAAAACAAAATGAAATTTAATGAAATTACACCAATAAATTGAGCTATTTGTGGGTTGTCGAAGTAAATGCCGCCAATACCGTCTGACCCCGCCAACATGCCTATTGCCAAAAAAAGTAATAAAGTCGGAACACCAAATTTGTAAGAAGTTTTACCTACTATGATACTTATGAAAAGCAATATAGAGCCAACTAATAGTATATTTTCGACTGTTAAATTCATTCTTTTTTCTAATATCAGTTTGCGCAAATATACTTTTTATGGTTGGATTATTCGTTCTGTAAAGCAAAAAAATTGCTCGTTTCTATGATTATTTTTTCGGGATTTGGTACGTTTTTCGGCTAAATATGTGAGTTTTTTGATAAAAAAAGAAGAAAAAAGAGTTATTGGAGAGGAAATTAGTATAGAACTTCAATTTGGTATTAAACCCAGTTTTTATAAAAAAAATTATTATTTTTTTCTTCTTGATAACGAACAAATATTCCCTAAAGCTGTAAATATTGCAGGTGCAAAAATAGCGAGTGCTTTTACCTCAGATCCATTATTCTATACGCTTAGTTTGTAATTCGTAATACAACTAATTTTTGTTTCTTCGAAACGATAAGGTTGGGCAAAAAAAGTTCGCTTGTAAATTATTCCCAATTAACTTTTAAGTCCCTAAATTCTAAATTACTTCTAAATTCTTTTCTAGATTCTTGAAGCGTACTAGTTACTTGAAATCGAAACAACTTTAAATAATCAGGTTCGTTTTCTATATCGTTAAAAGAAAAATTAAGTTTTAAAGGAATATTCACTGCAAGTTTTGGAAAAGGACTGCTTGATTTAAATAAATTAACTTTATATTCATTGCCCTCTAAATCAATTATCGAAAGATCATTAACGAAAAGCTGTTTGTTTGCATCTTTAGATTCAACAAGAAAAGTAATTTCAATAGTCTTTTTTGCTCTATTGCCTTTGACTTTAATTATTTTATAAAGATTATTAGCCTCATTTTGCTCGAGAATAGCTTTGTTTATAGCTAAAGTTTTTTTCAAAGAAATATTTTCAGTTCTAATAGCATCAATATCTTGCTGAATTGTTTTAATAGTAGATTTAATCTCTTGAATCTCCTTTTTTAATTCTTCATTTGTCTGTGCAAACGATTGATTGGTAATGAATAAGAAAAATAAAAGTAAAAAGTATTTCATGTTTTTTTAACAAAGATACTGTTTAGTGTCAGATTTAGAAAGTCTAAAATTTTAGGATACAGTCTCTGATTTAGTCCGAGTGTATTTTTTTAAATCATTGATGTTTCGTATATACTATAGAGAATACCAGACTCTAAACCTTGATGTAATTTTTCATCTTCTCCAAAGATTAGATATTTTAGTTGATTTTTCAAATATTCTAATTGATTAAAATTATGATTGTTTTCCATAATAATTATATATTGAATTATAGTTAATAAATTTTCAAGACCTATTCTAGTTATGGAATTAACGTCAATTTCGAAAGTTTGACGATCAACATCAAACTTCAAAGTTTCTTCAATGAAATCATCCTTTGCCATACAAGTCTTACTTCAAAATTCAAAAAATTACTTTGTAAAATCAATATAAGTGTTTGTTTATAAGCTAATTAAATTTAAAAAAGACTAAATAATACATTGATTGTTTTTTTAGAAAAGCAAACAACTCTGTGATAAAATGTCGGAACAGAATTTTAGCACTGTGTTGTGGTAAAGTGCGGATATCAAAATGAAAAGCCACAATCCAGCTGCAAGAAATTAAATGAATTGTGGCGATTGTGAAATGAATTTTTGAAATCGGCAAAGGAAATTTGAAAAATAATGGATGTATTGTCTAATACTATAAGCTACACAGTGTTAAATACAAGTAAATAAATAAGCTTACACCTTTTTATTTAAGAAAAACTTAATAAGTTTAACACAAATTAACACTATAATCTATCATTGATGAAAAGAATATTTCTACTTCTTTTCTCTGTTGGTACGTTTTTGCAAGCACAAGAGTATGCATATGATGCTGTTCTTTGGCAAAAAAGTATAGGCGGAGAACATGCTGAATATTTATACCACGCCCTTGCTACACCCGATTATGGCTTTTTGTTATTGGGCAGTTCAGTTTCGGATGCTACAGGTCAAAAAAACAAAGCCAATCAAGGGAAGTTAGATTATTTTGTATGGAAAATCGATGAAGCTGGCAAACAAGAGTGGCAACAATCTTTTGGTGGAGATGAAAATGACTTTTTGACCGCTGGCGCTCTTACAAAAGACGGTGGTTATATTTTGGGTGGATATTCAGAATCTTCCGAAAGTGGTGATAAAACAACCAAATCTTTTGGTTTAGCCGATTATTGGGTCTTGAAATTGGATGCTGCTGGTAACATTCAATGGCAGAAAACCATTGGTGGTTATGGGAATGATGAATTGATTTCGATTATTCAAACCCAAGACGGTGGATATCTGTTGGCAGGAAACTCTGATTCACCAAAATCAGACTTAAAATCCGAAAATAGTTTAGGCGGTAAAGATTATTGGATCGTAAAATTAGACCCAAAAGGGGAGATAATTTGGGATAAAACCCTTGGCGGAGAATACATCGAAGAGGTAAAAGCGATCTATGAAACCAAAGATGGATTTGTTTTGTTTGGACAGACCAATTCACCCGAAAATGAAAAATTCAACGATTTTGATTGGGAGGTTATACTGTTAAGCAAAACAGGTGAACTGCAAGCCGCGATGCGTTATGGCAATGAAAACGATGATATTTTGAATTCGGTTTATTTTGATAAGGAGAATGAAATTTTTTTTTCTAGCAGGTGTTTCACAAAATCAAAACCAACGAAAACTCAGCATCATTAGTTTAGATACCCATCTGAATCAGTTGAAAGAAACATCGACCGAAATCGATTCGCATCAGATTATCAACAGCTTACTGATGACCAAGCAAGGTGACTATTTGTTGGCAGGAAGTAATTTGGGTTATACCAAAACTAAAAATGGCGAGCAAAAACCAAGCAGTGCATACAACAGTTTTATATTGAACCAATACGGCGAAGAGAAATGGACAAAAACCTTGAAAAGTGATGGCTTTGATTATTTGCAAATTGCCATTGAAACCCGTGATGGTTCGGTGGTGTTGATTGGGAATTCCGATGCATCCAACGCAGCCGATAAAGAAATTGCCAGCAATGGACAACAAGACTTTTGGATGGTGAAATTGGGCAATAAGCAGACACAAGAACAAACTGATAGAACCTATATCGAAGCATATCCAAATCCAACACGCGATTATGTAAACATTTTAATCAACCAAGAATTTGAGAAAGCAAACGGAAAAGTCATCAATCTGAACGGTCAACAATTGCAAGAATTTACAATCCATTACCGCACCACACCTGTTGATTTACGTCACTATCCTTCAGGTGTTTACATCATTCAACTGCAAATCGATAATCAAACCGAATCTATTAAAATTATTAAAAAGTAACTTATGAAGAAGATTGTTTTATTAGTCGTAATATTTAGTTTACAAAGTGTTTTATTTGGGCAAGAAAATTCATACAATTATAATATTGATTTATATCCAAAATCACCTGAGGCATATGCATTTGCAAAGTTTGTGGATATACCAGCAGGGAGTTTTACTGGAGTGGCAAATTTTAGTATTCCAATATATTCAATAGAAGTAGATGGACTCAAAATACCAATTCAATTAGACTATGCAACAACAGGTGTCAAAGTTGATGAAATTGCTTCGCGAGTAGGTTTGGGTTGGAATTTAAATGCAGGACCATCTTTAAGTGTTCAAACGTTAGGTTCTAAAGATGGTAACACTAGAATTAAAATTGATCCTAATACTTTTTTCCTTAATGATGATAATACACATTCTCATGATAAAATTATAGCGGATGAAATAGCTAAAGGGGAGTATGATGCTAAACCTGATTTATTTTCTTACAGTTTACCTACAAGTAGCGGAAAGTTTATTATGGACGCGAGTGGCATAAATGCTATACCTATTCCTTATGAACCAATAGTTGTCAATAATGAAGGTGCCAAAATTATTATAAAAGATGATAATGGAAATACATATTATTTTCATTTATCAATGAACACCTTAAATTATAATTCATGTGCAACTAATGTACTCTCAGATAAATCAAATTATACTTACTATTTAGATAAAATTATTACAAAAAATGGAAAAGTTATTCAATACACATATGATCATTCTGTTAGTACATTCTATGCTACAGGATTTTCAGAACAAAAAGAAATTGATTATATGAGAGGCTATCCTGATGATATTCCTCCTCCAGTCAATCCATTTTGTTTATACTATAGTTATTCAAATGAACCTGTTTTGAAATCAGTAATTTTTGGTAATAATAACATTATTGAATTTAATTATAATATTCATAAAAGTAAACGAGTAAGAGAGGATTTACCAGGAGAAGTTTTTTTGGAACAAATAATTGTCAAAGAAAATAATAACATTATTAAAAATTACGCAATAAATAACACTTATTTCATAGGAGACACGTCGTATATAAAACCTTATCAATTTGAGAGATTATTTACAGTATATGGGGCTAATTTAAAAAATGGAATAGATAAAAGATTAAAATTATCTAATGTATTAGAAAGTCTTTCAGGATCAGAATATAAATTAGAATACTATGAAAATAAAAAGTTACCACCTAGATTTTCTTTTGCACAAGATTATTGGGGTGTCTTTAATGGAAAAAATAATCAAGCTTCATCATTAGCACAAACACTTATATTTAATTTTCAAGGACAACCTAAATTATATGGAAATGCAGATAAATCGCCAAATATTGAATATGGAATTATAGGTAATTTAAAAAAAATCACCTATCCTACAGATGGTTTTTTAGAAATTGAATATGAAGCAGATCAACATTGGCAAAAAGATAGCTATCAAATAACTTATGGAGAGGCTAGTTTTACATATAACACTAGAGATTCACAAACATATATAAATGTTGAAATTCCTAATCAAGACGTGTCTAACATTTATTATCAATTTACAGGTGATAATGACGATGGAACTAGTCATGAAACTGTCGGGAATTGTAAATTATTACTTATTGATCAATCAACAGGCAACAACATACTTACTAACCCATATGAATATACATCTGCATTTGGTAGTAACGGTATCCCGTTAAATTCAAATTTACTACTTGGCAAAAAATTAAGAATGTCTATTGAAAAAGGATATGATCATTGGAATGAATCTGAAGTAAATTGTTATGCTACATTAAATTGGATACAAGAGAATAGGAAAATGGTTCCAGCGCATAACGAAAGTATTGGAACTATTAGATTAAAAAAAACTAAATTGTTTGATGGTCAAGACTCATTAATAAGGAATTATAATTATAATCAATTTACTGATTCACATAAGTCGAGTGGAGTATTAAATGGAGAAAATAGATTTAGATCTCATTATACAGTAGCTATACCAAAAAGTAAGGCATATATGAATCCGAAAACAGCATATCAAATAATACACACTAATAATCCTGGGTGGCAAATAAACACAGTATTTGGTAAGTCTATAACATATAGTAACGTGACAGAGGTGTTTATTAATTCAAAAAATCAAGATCAAAATTTTTTAAAACAATCAACATTTAGTAATTCACCATGTCAAATACAATTTGATCCTAATAGTTATATAAATTTTAATTATCCAATTTGTCAAAATACTTCATTAAACAGTAAATTATTATCTGAAAAATTATTTGATAATCTAGGTAATCCTATTCTAAAAAAAGATTTTGATTATAATATCAATTTTGACTTAAATAAAAATTCGACGAATTATAGTGTTGATAATAGAACTAGTTTAGAATATGGGGTTGATTTAGTTTTAATATCAGAAGGAAATTCATCATTATTTGGAACTTCTAAATATGCCTACAGTTTATTCCCTATATCTAATTCATGGATCCAAAACAAAAAAACCACCACAACAGAATATTTCCCTACAGGAGAGGTAGTAACAACAGTAGAGAATAATTATTCACCAACATATAAACATTTATACCCAACCAATACAATCACCACCAACTCCAAAGGCGAAACCCTTATGACGGAATACCAATACCCACCAGACTTAGCTACAGGTGGTAACACGGTTTGGGACAAGATGGTAGAGCGTAATATGATTGGTATGCCTGTGAGAACCAAAACATCAAATGATGGAACAGTACTATCAGAACAACGGACGGTTTACAATAACTTTGGAGAGCTTATTTTACCCCAATTCGTATATGCCAAAAAAGGAGAAATGGGACAAACCGAAGCAGTAGCCGATCGCAAAATCACCTACAACAGTTACGATGCCCAAGGCAATCTCACACAATACACCATGGAGAACGGCATACCTGTATCCATCATTTGGGGTTATAACGGACAATACCCTATCGCTAAGATTGAAGGCAAAGCGTACTCTTCTATAAGCTCCCATGCAGAGGTGCTCATAGCAGCAAGCAATTCTATATCTGGATTGAATGTTAATTCGTTCAATGCTCTAAGAAGTTCATTTCCTGATGCTCTGATTACAGGGTATATATATCAGCCATTGGTCGGAGTAACCATGATAATACAGCCAAATGGACAATCAGAACATTACAAATATGATGCTGCTGGACGATTAGAAGAGGTAAGAAATCATCATGGAGAAATCATAAAATCTTTTGAGTACAATTATGCACAACCTTAAACCTAAAACAAGATGAAAAATAACACCAGACTTTTTTTATTTGTAGTAGGTTTAGGACTTAGTACAACCACCTATGCTCAAAGTACCACCGAAAACTTTGTGAAAAGCACCGAATGTTTAGACAAGAATTGCACCGCCAAAAAAGAAGCTGTCACTTATTATGACGGTTTGGGGCGCGAAAAACTGAGCATCGTAAAAGGTGCTGGTAGTAGTGCCACAGGAGGTTTAGCCACCAAAATTACCTACGATGGTTTTGGACGAGTGGACAAAGAATATTTACCCGGGACAATTGCTAACCTCAATTACGGTGAACCTAATCTATCCGTTTATGGAACAGAATCAAACAATGCCTATTCGCAAAAAGAATATGAAAACTCACCGCTGAATCGGGTATTGAAACAAGCTGCACCAGGTGGTACATGGCAATTGGGCAACGGCAAAGAAATCGAATTTGCTTACCAAACCAATACAGCGAGTGAGGTGCTGAAATTTGGTGTTAGCAATCCGACCACAACACCAACCCTTACCCTGAGTGGTAAATATGCTGCCAATCAACTTTATAAAACGGTGACCACCGATGAGAACGGGCAACCGATGGAGGAGTTCAAAGACAAAGAAGGAAAAGTACTGCTCAAACGCATCCATATTGTCAGTACAGGGAGCAATAATTCTAACGGAAATCACGATACTTATTATGTCTATGATGTGTATGGCAACCTGACCTTTGTATTGCCTCCTCAATTGATAAAAAATGCCAACAATAGCAGCACGGCATCTTCGTACATCAACCGATTGAATGAATTAGGTTATCAATACAAATACGACCATAAAAACCGTTTGGTCGAGAAAAAACTACCAGGTAAAGGATGGGAGTATATGGTCTATGACAACCAAGACCGATTGGTGGGCACACAAGATGCCAATCAAAGAACCGAAGGGGTTTGGCTGTTTACCAAATACGATAAGTTTGGTAGAATTGCCGTTACGGGTAAGGCATGGGATCCAGGCACACGAACTGATGTTCAAAATTACATCAACCAATTAGGCAGCAACAACGTCTCAAGGGGGTCTGGATATCAACAAGATAATATTCAAATTTATTACAATACAGACGGTTTTGGAGCAAATAATCATGTTCTAAGCGTTTATTATTACGACGATTATCCGAGCTATCCTTTGGGTGTAAACACCACTGCCAATGTACAAGGGCATGCGTTGGCAAAGGGTACAAAACTCAAAGGATTACCAACTCTTACCGTGACCCGCAGTTTAGATACCTGGGAAAACAACACATGGAATTTTGAATATGCCTATACCCTGTACGATGCCCAATACCTCTATGTCGTTAAAAGCCACAAGGTAAACTATTTGGGCGGTCATACCATTGTCGAAAACCAATTAGATTTCAGAGGTAAACCACTCCAAACCATTACCAAACACAAACGAAAAAGCACAGATACCGAAATCACGGTCAAAGAAACCTTTAGCTACGATCATTTCGAACGATTGAAAAATCAGACCCATCAAGTAAACAACAGTAAGGTCGAAGTCATTGCGCAAAACACCTACAATGCGATTGGACAACTCAGCCAGAAAAAAGTGGGCAACAGTACATCAACGCCTTACCAAACAGTGGATTACACCTATAACATCAGAGGTTGGTTGACCGATATCAACAATGTACATGCCACCCCTACTATGGAGACAGGTGGAAAACTCTTTGCTTTTCATATCAGCTATGACCAGCTCCGCTACAGCGCTGCACGTACTGAAACTGCACGCGCATTGTACAACGGTAACATTAGCCAAACTTTCTGGAAAACACCCGCTCAGTCTTTGCGAAGCTACGATTATCAGTACGATGGTCTTAACCGTTTGCTGAATGCAACTTTCTACAAAGGAACTTCCACTACCCAGAAAAACTATTACGATGAACAATTAAGTTATGACCACAACGGTAACATCACCCAACTGAGCAGAAACGGAACGACCGAAACAGGCACGCCTGTCCTTATCGACCAGCTGAGTTATCACTATCAGCAACAGTCGAATAAACTGCTAAAAGTAAGTGACCACAGCAACCACAGCGAGGGATTTGCCGATGGCACGAATGCCGGTGATGACTATGTGTACGATGAAAACGGAAATCTCATACAAGATTTGAACAAAGGAATTTCCGAAATCA